>NZ_CP051515.1:2425493-2728680 GCF_012689525.1 Paraburkholderia aromaticivorans | reverse complement strand
CCTTCTTCGTGCCCATCAGGCCCGCGTATTCCCGCAACGCATCGAGCAAGGTCACGCGCGGCTCGAGTTGCAGCGTGTACGCGCGGCCGTTCACCGTCAGCGTGACCGGACGCGGCGGCACGGCTTGCTGAACCTGAGCCGGTGGCGCGGTTGGGGTTTGGGTTTGCGCGCGCAAATGCGGCGCCGCGCCGACCGTGGCGGCAGCGGCAGCGGATTGAAGAAAGCGGCGGCGTGAAGGTTTGGGTGGGGTGGCGGCGGAGGCGTCGCCCTGATCCTGACTTTCGTTATGCGTGGACATGACGTTCTATTGACTCCATTGAAAGGTCAATGCAGGCTAGCGATGCGTCGGTATCCGAAGCGTCGCGATCCATTGGACCATACGCAGCAATTTCGGTGCCGTTGCATTCACAACGGTATTAGCAAATATCGGAGACGAAAAACGTGAGATCCACTTTCAGAGTCGAGCCCGCGCCACGATCGGTGCCGGTGGTGCGAACCCTGGCGATCATGATGGCCGTGGCAGTCGTGCTGACTGCCTGCCACGGCGGCAATGACGATAATTCGCCGCCGCCAGCGAACACGCTGCCGAGTTTCATTACTGCCTCCTCGGTGAAAACCCAGGCTTACGACGGTAATACCGACGACCTGCTCACCGCCGGTCTCGGCAAAACCGGCCTCGCATTGGCCACGGCGCCAGCCATTGCCAACGCTGCGCAACCTACCGCCGCCGAACTCCGGCGCCTCGCCATCTGGGCGAACTATCGCGCGCTCGTCGACATGACGGCGAACGGTGGCTACGGACGCTTCTGGGGGCCGAACGTCGACCTGAACGGCAACGACACGCTCGGCGAAGGCAAGATCGCCGGCAAGGAATACCTCGCTTTTGCCGACGACGGCAGCGGCACGCAGAACGTCACCATGCTGGTGCAGATACCGGCGAGCTTCAATGCTGATCAGCCGTGTATTGTCACGGCAACGTCATCCGGTTCGCGTGGCGTGTACGGCGCGATTTCCGCAGCCGGCGAGTGGGGCCTCAAGCGCGGTTGCGCGGTGGCGTACACCGATAAAGGCAGCGGCAATGGCGCGCATGAACTGTCGTCCAATCGGGTCACACTGATCGACGGCACCTTGCAGGATGCCACTGCCGCGGGCAAGACCAGTCTCTTCACGGCTAACCTCGGCAATACCGATCTCGCGTCTTACAACAGCCAGTTTGCGAATCGCTACGCGTTCAAGCATGCGCACTCGCAGCAGAATCCCGAAAAGGATTGGGGCAACAATACGTTGCAGGCGATCCAGTTCGCGTACTGGGCGCTCAACGATTCGTATGGCGCGCTCGACGGTTCGACCCGCACCGTGCGTTACGCGAGCGGCAGCATCACGACTATCGCGGCTTCGGTAAGTAATGGCGGCGGCGCGTCGCTCGCGGCGGCGGAACAGGACACGTCCGGTTTGATCACCGCGGTCGTCGTGGGTGAGCCGCAGATCAATTTGCGCTTGCCCGCGCAGGTGTCGGTGGCTCAGGGCGGCGTGCCCGTCGGTGCATTCGGCAAGCCGCTCGCGGACTACATGACGCTCGCCAACCAACTGCAACCGTGCGCGGCGCTCGCGCCCGCCGCAGCCGGCGCGCCGTATCTGACGGCACTCCCGCTCGCCGCGACCACGGCGATTCGCACCGCACGCTGCGCGTCGCTGGCAGCCGCCGGCGTGATCGCGGGTGGAAATGTGACGGCCCAGGCGCTCAACGCGCTGACGCTGCTGCATCAGAACGGTTACCAGACCGACTCCGACCTGCTGCAAGCGCCGATGTGGGACTCGCAAGCGGTGCCGGCTGTCGCGGTGACCTACGCGGATGCGTACGCGAGAGCGAGCGTCACCGCCAACCTCTGCGACTTCAGCTTCGGCACGACGAGTTCGACGGGAGTCGCCGGCGTGACGCCTGCCGTGTCGCCGATGCTCACGGTGTTCGGCAATGGCAACGGGGTGCCGCCGACCAACGGCATCAACCTCGTCTTCAACTCGGGCGGCGGAGCGGCGGACCACCGGCTGGCGACCCCCGACGGCAGTTACGCGGGTGCCTCCTGCCTGCGTACGCTGTGGACCAACGGCACGCTGACCAACAGCGTCGAGGCCATTCGCGTGAATGCGAATCTGCATGGCAAACCCGCCATCATCGTGCAGGGCCGCGCGGATGCGCTGGTGCCGATCAACCACGCGTCGCGGCCGTATCTCGGCCTGAATCAATTGAGCGAAGGCGGCGCGAGCAAGCTGTCGTTCTACGAAGTGACGAACGCCCAGCATTTCGATGCGTTCCTCGGCGTGGCGGGTTTCGATTCGCGCTTCGTGCCGCTGCATTACTACAACATTCAGGCGCTCAATCTGATGTGGAGTCATCTGAAGAGCGGTACGCCGCTGCCGCCGTCGCAGGTGATTCACACGGTGCCGCGCGGCGGCACGGCCGGCGCCGCGCCCGCGCTGACCACGGCCAATCTGCCGTCGATCGCGGCGAGTCCGGGCATCAATGCAATCACGGTGACTAATGGCGCGGTGAACGTGCCGAACTGAGTCGCGCGGACTGTACACACCGGCTCACAACAACGGCAATCACGCACGCGAGCCGGCGTGCGTGAGCGGCCGTCTGTGAGCCAGCGCCCGGGTATAAGCAATGCTACGGCAGATAAAGTGAAGCGCGTTCAAAGGAGAGCGAATGCAGTTCGACTACCGGCATTTCCATATCGATTGCCGCGCCCGCCACGCAGACGACGGCCTCTACTATGCGAGAGCGAAGATCACTCGCGTGCCGCGCAAAAACGAGCGCGTCCAGTCGCATGATTCCGGCGACATCGACGCCTTTTCCGACCAGGCCGATGCCATTTCATGCGCGAAGTCCTGGGCGATGGAGTGGTGCGACGCGGCTGCGCAATAGGACGCCTTGCAGGGAGGACATGCCGTGGCCCGGCTTCGAATCGCGACCTTCAACATCAACGGTATCCGCTCGCGCCTGCCGGCGCTGCTGCATTGGCTCGAACGCGAGGCGCCCGACATTGTCTGTCTGCAGGAACTCAAAGCGGTGGACAGCGCGTTTCCCGTCGAGCAACTGCGCGATGCGGGCTACAGCGCGATCTGGCAAGGGCAGAGCGCATGGAACGGCGTGGCGATCCTGTCCAAAGGCGAAGCGCCGCTGGAGAGCCGTCGCGGCCTGCCCGGTTTCGAGGACGACACGCACAGCCGCTACCTCGAAGCAGCTGTCGGCGGCGTGCTGGTGGCGTGCCTCTATCTGCCGAACGGCAATCCGCAACCGGGCCCCAAGTTCGACTACAAGCTGGCGTGGTTCGACCATTTCATCAAGCACGCGGCGAAGCTATACAAGAGCGCCCATCCGGTCGTGCTGGCCGGCGACTTCAACGTGGTTCCCACCGACGAAGACATCTACAACCCCCGTTCCTGGCTGAAGGACGCGCTACTGCAACCCGAGAGCCGCGAGCGTTACCAGCGGCTGCTCGCGCAAGGCTGGACCGACGCGCTGCGAACGCATGTCGGCGACGAGCGCGTCTACACCTTCTGGGACTATTTCCGCCGGCATTGGGACACGAACTCCGGCTTGCGCATCGACCATCTGCTGCTGAGCGCCGACCTCGCGCCGCGCTTGCGCGATGCGGGCGTCGACCGCTGGGTGCGGGGCGAGCCGCACGCGAGCGATCATGCGCCGACGTGGGTCGAATTGGAGATGGGCGCGGGGCGCCGCAAGAAAAGCGGCGCGTAAAGGCGTGGATAAGCGGTAGTGCACAAACGGTTGGTGCATAAACGCGAAACGGGCGATCGGCTGAAGCAGATCGCCCGATGGTCAGCCGCGTCGAAAATTAACGGCGATAGTCGCGTCCCGCAGCACCGTGTGCCCACAGCGCGCCAGCCACGAAACCGGCGAGCGCGACTACCGCGATCGCGGTGAAGGGGCTTTCCGCCGTGGTCTCACGCACGAGACTCGTTGTGCTCGCGGCCAGTTGCTGGGCCTTGCCACTGAGCTCTTTCGCCTTGCCGGCCAGTTGCGTGCCGGTATCGCCCAGCACGTCGCCGACCGCGCCCTGAACCTTGCCCGCGACTTCCTTGACTGCGCCTTCCGCTGTGTTAGCTGCCGAATTGGTGTCCATACGTTTTTGCTCCCATTGTCAAATTTACGTGTGAGCCATTGCGATCGCAACGCGGCCACACCAAGGTCTCGCGCACGCCGCGCCGAAAAGCGCGGCTTACGTCCACCAGACAGGGCGCAAGAAGCGCGCCCGACGGAAAAGGCCGAACAGGCGGCGCCAGACTGGCGCTCAGTGCCGCCGCCGGGAATTGATCCCCGCGAATATGGCCATCAACATAAGGAAGCCGCCGAACAGCAACGCCGAATTCACCGCGGCGTGCCTGAACCCGAGCCTCTCGACATTGATGAACGGATAGGGGTAGAAATCCGACGAACTCCCGCGCCAGAAGGTCACGCCGAGGTAAGTCAGCGGATACACCAGCCACAACAGACAATGCCGCAGCTTCAGATGAAAGCGCGGCACGAACAGCACCCAGTAAAGCGCCGCGAGCATGGGCAAGACACTGTGGAGCGATTCGTTGAGCAGCAGCCGGAATGCCGTGGGCGTCCAGTAACCTCGCAACAGCAGGTTGTAGGCGATCCCGACGAACGCCATATATACCACCACAGCGGTGACGACGGTAGGTTGCCGGAAAAACCGCGCGGGCGCCGATCTGTGCCCACGCAAGGCCACACAGGTAAAACAGATCGCGCAGGCGAGCACCGTCAGATTGGTGAGGTAACTGCTCATGCGGGCGATGCCGTCGAGCACGGTCAGCCCGCGAGCAAGCGTGCGATCGATCGTGATCTCGGCTTGCGCGACGATCGAAATCCACGCAATGATGGCGATGATCGCGGCGAGTGTCACCGACGATACACTGGGCGTATGCAGCGGAAGTTCGGGCTCCCGTTGCTCGGAAAGGGCAGGGCGCATGCGTTCGATTTTAACCACACAGGTGCCTTGCAATGTGCGTTATCGAGCGCACGCGCCAAATCTATCGGACGCGAGGCCGAAAAATACTACGGCGTGCTATGCGAACCGTTCACCGGCTGCAAGCGTTCGACCACTGCGGGAATGGCTGAACTTGCCGGCGTGGCTTCGTCGATCGCGGTGCGTCCGCCATCGTGAAAGAAGGCTAGTTCCGCGGCCTTGTTCAATACGAGGATGCTGATGCGCCGATTGGTCGGTTCATCGGCGACATGGCTGTTCAGCGGCAATACGTCGGCCAGTCCGCGAACCTGCAGCAGCTTTTCGCCATGCATGCCGCCGGCGACCAGCGAGCGGCGCGCGGCGTTCGCGCGTTCGGACGACAGCTCCCAGTTCGAGTAGCCTTCCGGGCCCGCGGTGTACGGCACCGCATCCGTATGGCCGGCAATCGAAATGCGGTTGTCGACGTCGTTCAGCGCTGAGCCGATCTGCGTGAGGATCGTCACCGCGTACGGTTGCAGCTTCGAACTGCCAGAAGGGAACATCGGCCGGTTCTGCGAATCGACGATCTCGATACGCAGCCCTTCGTTCGTGATCGAGATGCGGATCTGATCCTTGAACGCCTTCAATGTGGGAGTCTGCTCAATCAGCGCGGTGAGCTTCGCCTTCAGTTGCTCGAGGCGCGCCGCATCGGACGGCGTCACCGACGGCGTGGCCGCGGCGGGCGGTGTCGGTTCGGTCTGGCTTTTCTTGCCGACCGCGGGCCGCGTATCGGAGATGTCGCGACCGCCGCCTTGCACCACGCTCGGACGCGCGGCGGCCGTGCCTTCGTTGCCGCCGAGCAGGCTCGACAGCGGCGTGTTGAAATAATCCTCGATACCCTGCTTGTCGTACTTCGATGTAGAGCCGAGCAGCCACATCAGCAGGAAGAACGCCATCATCGCGGTGACGAAATCGGCGTAGGCGATCTTCCATGCGCCGCCGTGATGGGCGCCGTGGTCGCCGCCTTTTCTCGAACGGCGCACGATCACCGGCGCCGGCGCCTGTTCCTCCTGCGAGGCGCGCGATCTTCTTTCGCTCATCATGCCGCTCCGCGTCAGGCCGACTTCGGCATCTTGGTGGCGCGCACGGCGTCGTCGAGTTCCTGGAAGCTCGGACGGTCGGCGGTGAACAGCACCTTGCGGCCGAACTCGACAGCGATCGGCGGCGCGTAGCCGGATAGCGAGGCGAGCAGCACCGCCTTCACGCACTGGTACGGCTTGGCTTCAGCGCGGCCTTTGGCGTTGAGCAAATCGGCCAGGGGACCGATAAAGCCGTACGCGAGCAGAATGCCGAGGAACGTGCCGACCAGCGCGCCGGCGATCATCTCGCCGAGCACGGCAGGCGGTGCGCCGACCGAACCCATGGTGTGAACGACGCCCATGACCGCGGCGACGATACCGAAGGCGGGCAAGCCGTCGGCCATTTTCTGAATGGCGTTGGCCGCGACCGACGCTTCCGCGTGATGCGTGGCCAGTTCCTCGTCCATCAGGTCCTGCACTTCGAGTACGTTCACGTTGCCGCCGGACATCATGCGCAGATAATCGACGATGAAGTCGAGCAGATGATGGTCCTCCAGCACGTGCGAATACTTCTGGAAAATCACGCTTTCTTCCGGCGCGCCCACATCGGCTTCGAGCGACATCATGCCTTCCTTGCGCGCCTTCTGAAGCAATTCATAGAGCAGCGCGATCAGCTCCAGATATTTTTCCTTCGTGTAGCCGCCGCCTTTGAAACATGACGGAATCGCCTTGATGGTTTTCTTCAGCGTGGAAGTCGGATTGCTCACGACAAATGCGCCGATTGCCGCACCGAAAATACAGAGTAATTCGAACGGCTGGAGGAGCGCCAGCAGGTGCCCACCCACGCCGACAAAACTACCGATCACAGAACCGATCACCAGAAGCCACCCGATTGCAACAAACATACTCTCTCCGATTATCTTGCGCGGCGCACGGTCGATCAGAGCAGCTCCTATTTCAAGGACTTTTCTGGTGCGTCACAAAATTTTTTGCATGTATGGGTAAACGGCTAAATTCTCCGTTGCTGAAGTGCTCGCCCGGATGAAACACCAAAAAATTCACCAATCGGTTAGTTTTTGAATAGGTGCCGGTGATTTGTCCGCGTTTTGCGATCGTTGCAATTGCAACTTGTATTTGCCGAGCCCGGTAAAAAACGCGAGCCAATATGCCGCTGATGCAAAACGGATACGTAACCTTTTTACCGATCGGTCTGCTAGCATGACGAACAGTCCGTATCGACGGTCATTCCCGTGTGACGCCTTGCTGCATCACGAATCTCCGTCAATCATGGTCGGTCATGAACATTGACAGCACTAGCGACTCAACCGGAGAAGAATCCCACATGCGGACTCGGACATCTGCTGCTCGACGCCGTCTGGTTCCCAAGGCGGCGGCCTGCGTTACGGGACTCGGCCTGCTGTTCAATTCCACCCTCAGTCACGCTCAGGAATTTTCGCTGTTCGGCGGCGGCTCGCGCGCGAGCAGTATTAACACCTATACGTGGGCCTTCAACTATCAGGAAGGCTTGGGGCAATATTTCGCCGCGAGCTTCACGTGGCTCAACGAAGGGCATATTCCCGATCATCACCGCGACGGCCAGATGATCCAGTTGTGGGCGCGCATTCCCGTCGGTAGTCCGCAGTTCGTCCTGCAAGCGGGCGTCGGCCCATATCGCTACTTCGATACGACCACTGCCGAGCAGGGCGGCAGTTATTCCAACACGCACGGCTGGGGCGTGGTGTACAGCGTCCGTGCCGCGTACTACGCGTCGAACCGCTGGATCACGCAGCTCCAGTTGAATCGCGTGCACGTTCAGCGCGGACCGGATTCAAGCGGCGTGATGTTCGGTGTCGGCTATCAGCTCGACGCGCCGGGTTCGCCCGGTCCGCGCGACTGGGCGAGCGGCAGCACCCACAAGGTCACCGATAACGAAGTAGCGGTGTATCTCGGCAAAACCATCGTCAATTCGACCAGTTCGCCGAGCGCGCTGGGCGGCGCGATCGAGTACCGGCGCGGCCTCGCGAAGTATCTCGACGTGACAGTCGGCTATCTTCACGAGGGCAGCAGCAAGGCGGCGCGGCGCGATGGCCTGACGAGCCAGTTGTGGGCCACTCGCGCGTTTCTCGACGACAAGGTTTCGCTGGCGGTCGGCCTCGGCGCCTACTATGCGATCAACGAGAACGAAAATAGCGCGACGCCAGGGCCGGGCGCCGGCAAGTTCTCCGGCCTCGTCACGATCGCCGGCTCGTATCGCCTGACTGACCACTGGAACGCGCGACTCGAATGGAACCGCGTCGTGACCCGCTATGATCGCGATTCGGATGTGATTTTCGGCGGTGTGGGCTATCGTTGGTGAGGGCTCACGCGCCAGACGTCGGATGTTGTCGTGCCCGCAGAAGCAGTCTCTCGAACCGCTACTCAAGCCTCAGAAAAACGGAGAAGAGCATGAAAGCCAGCACCATCGCCGAACGGGAGGCCCGGGGCCGTGCCGCTCGCGAGCATTCGAAACGTTCGAGCCATAAGGCGATAGGCGAATTGCAGCGCGACCCGGTCGAGTTGCTCAAGCAAAGCAGCGAGGGTCGGGTGCACAACCTCGTGCCGCTGCGCTATGGGCGCATGGCCGTCTCGCCTTTTACGTTTTTTCGCGGCACCGCGATCCTGCAGGCGCACGACCTCAGCCAGGTGCGCGACTCCGGCCTGACCATGCCGATATGCGGCGACGGCCATCTGATGAATTTCGGCGGCTTCGCCACGCCCGAGCGGCAACTCGTCTTCGATCTGAACGACTTCGACGAGGTGTCGGTCGGGCCGTTCGAGTGGGACCTGAAACGTCTGACCGCGAGCCTCGTCGTCGCCGCGCGTCATATGCGTCTGAGCCGGGGCGCGGCGGAAAATCTCGTAATGACGGCGGTCACTGAGTATCGCGATCGCATGTCGCAATATGCGCAATGCGGCGCGCTCGAACTCTGGTACGACCGCATCACCTTCGACCGCATGGCGGAGACGGCGTTGACGCCGGAACGCCGCCGCGCCGTGCGGCGCGGCATGGAAAAAGCCGCGAGCCGGACGCAAGAGAACCTGCTCGAGAAAATGGCGGAGCACGACGGCGAGCACTGGACGATCCGCGACACGCCGCCTGCGCTGTTCCATGTGCTCGGTGCCAACTCGCTGTTCACCGAGGAAGAGACCGAAGCGTTCAGAGCCGGGAATTCGCGCAAGATGCTCGAACGCATGTGGGGCGAGTATCTGAAGACGATGTCGCATGACCGGCGCGAACTGCTCAGTCATTTCACCGTGCAGGATATCGTGTTCAAGGTGGTGGGCGTGGGCAGCGTCGGCACGCGCTGCATGGTGGTGCTGATGGTCGATCACATGGGTAAGCCGCTGTTCGTGCAAATGAAGGAGGCACGGCCTTCGGTGATCGCGCGGTTCTACAAGTCGCCCGGCACCAGGCACGAGGGCGAACGCGTCGTGCAGGGACAGCGCATGCTGCAGGCCGCGAGCGATATTTTCCTCGGTTGGGCGACGGGGCCGCTCGGGCGGCATTTCTATTTCCGCCAGCTACGCGATATGAAGCTCTCGGCGAACATCGAGTTGTTCGACATTGACCTGCTGGAAGGCTATGCGCGGCTATGCGGCTGGATCATGGCGCGCGCGCATGCCAAGGCGAGCGGGCAGGCCATCGAAGTCAGCGCGTATATCGGCCGCGGCGACCAGTTCGCGGAGGCGCTCACCGGCTATGCCACGGCCTACGCGGATCAGGTGGAGCGCGATTACGACGTGTTCCTGAAGGCGTGCCGCAGCGGCCAACTCGAGGCGCGCACGGACGAAGACATGGCGGCGGATTTCCGCATGTAGCGGTGGTGTGCGCGCTTCGCTTCGCGTTGAACGGCGCGCGAGCCGCGTTACGTGTACCGCGCATGGGCTGAGTGGGCTGTGCACGTACGCGTCTACGCGCCTCGGTTGTCCACGCGCGCTTCGCGCAGCGTCACGAAACGCAGATGCCGTTGCCGCGCCGCGTCGATGACACGCGGCAGCACCGCGAGGATCAACGGCATGCCCTCCGCGGTGAGGGCGGCGTTGCCGTCGTGCAGCAGCAGAATGTCGCGCGGCGCGAGGCCGTCGAGCAGCCGCCGCGTGACCACCTGAGGATCGCGCTCACGCGTGTCGTAGCCCCGCCGCGTCCATGCCGCGAGCCGCAGATCGAGCTTGCGCAAGACCGGTTCGAGAAAGATGTTGCGCAACCCGGCCGGCGCGCGGAAGAACATCGGCCGTTCGCCGCCCAAGGCTTCGAGCGTGCGTTGCGCCGCGTCGATCTCGCGCGTGAGGGCGCCCGGCAACGTCACGGAAAACGTGTGGACGTGCACCTGCGAATGGTTTTCGAGCGCATGGCCGCGGGCGACGATCTCGCGTGTGAGTTCCGGATAACGCTGCGCCATCGCGCCGATGCAGAAGAAAGTGGCGCGCACGCCGAAGGCGTCGAGCAGGTCCAGCACTTGCGGCGTGACGGCCGGATCGGGACCGTCGTCGATGGTCAGCGCGATCGCGTCGGCGTTGCGTGAGTCGGCCGGCAGGCGGGTCCAGTTCGGGCCGAGCAGCGAGGTGCGCGGCAACAGGCCGGCCACCGTGAAAATGGCGTGATTCACAAAGATCGCGGCCAGCCACCAGGGCCATGCGGCGGGCGCGACCAGCCATCCTGCCAGCACGATTACGTGCCATGCGGCGGTGGCGGTGAGCATCGCGGGATAGCCGGTTTGCGGCCAGCGGCGTGGCGGCGCATCGTGGACGCCATGCGGCGGCGTGGAGAGTTGTTTCATAAAGCGTGCTTCCTGTCTTCCTTCCTCCTTCCTGGGAAGGCCTTGAATCGCGCGCGTGGCGCGCAACAGCAAACGATACCATTGATGCGCGCCGCGACCCGTCCGCGGACAGGAACAGCAAATAATGAAAGCGAGCTGAAAGACGTGGCGCCCCGCGAGCGCCGGTTCGCGCGCAGACTGTCTGCACCCTGCATCAACTGAACTACGAGGAGACCTGCTGTGACGGAAACGGGAATCAAGAAGGTCGCGCTGGTGACGGGCGCGGGCAGCGGGATCGGCCGCGCGTGTGCGCTCAAGCTGCTGGAACACGGTTATAGCGTCGTGCTGGCCGGCCGTCGTCAGGCGCCGCTCGACGCCGTCGTTCAGGAAGCGCAGCAACTCGGCGGCGACGCGCTCGCCGTGGCGTGCGACGTCACGAACGCCGATAGCGTCACCGCGTTGTTCGAGACGATCCGCGCGCGCCGCGGCCGGCTCGACGTGCTGTTCAACAACGCGGGTCGCAACGGTTCGCCCGTCGATATCGACGAACTCGATATCGACGAATGGCGCTCGGTGGTCGACACCAATCTCACCGGCGTGTTCCTGTGCACGCGCGCGGCCTTCGGTCTGATGAAAACGCAGAGCCCGCGCGGCGGGCGCATCATCAATAACGGTTCCATCTCGGCGCATGCGCCGCGGCCGAACAGCGTTGCCTATACCGCGACCAAGCACGCTATCACTGGGCTCACGAAAGCCGTGTCGCTCGACGGCCGCAAATACGACATCGTGTGTGGGCAGATCGACATCGGCAATGCGGCGACGGAAATGGCCGAACGCATGGCGCGCGGCGTGCCGCAGGCGAACGGCGAGATCGCGGTCGAGCCGCTGATGGACGTTCAGCACGTAGCGGACGCCGTGCTGCATATGGCGGAACTGCCGCTCTCGGCAAACGTGCAGTTCATGACGATCATGGCGAGCAAGATGCCGTTCGTCGGCCGGGGCTGACGGCCTCGCACGAACAGCAAGCGGCGCGGGATCAACTTATACTGTTCGCTTCCCGCCTGGATGGAACGCGATTTGCCGTGCCCCGAGCCACACCGAAGGACGACCCGCAGCCGGTGCCGCCCGTGCAGCCCGATCTCGACGACTGTTGTCATAGCGGCTGCAATCCGTGTGTGTTCGATCTCTACGACGAAGCGCTCGAACGTTATCGAACCGCGCTCGCCGAGTGGCAAGCGCAGCAGGCCCAGCACAAGACGGTAACGCGGCAAAGCAAGCCGCGTTCGCACCGTTGAACGGCGCTCGAGATGTTGCCTCGGGACCGCCGCAGCCCTTCACCATGCCCCGTCATGACCGACCTTCAGTCCGCGCCTCTTGAACCCCTAACTGACTCACACACGCTGGACGATCTGCATCGCTTCGTGCAGCGTTATCCGCGGCTGTTCGTGCTGACCGGCGCGGGCATCAGCACCGACTCCGGCATTCCCGGCTATCGCGACGACAACGGCGAATGGAAACGCTCGCCGCCCATCACGGTGCAGGAGTTTCTCGGCACGCTCGCGATGCGCCAGCGCTACTGGGCGCGCAGCATGGTCGGCTGGCCGGTGGTCGCGCACGCGCAGCCCAATGCCGCGCATACCGCGCTGGCCCGGCTCGAAGCGGCTGGCCACGTGCCGACGCTGGTGACGCAAAACGTCGACGGCCTGCATCAGCGGGCGGGCAGCCGCGAGGTGATCGAACTGCATGGCGGCATAGACGGTGTGACGTGTCTGGACTGCGGCATGCAACACTCGCGCGCGTCGATCCAGCAGACGCTTGAAGCGGACAATCCCGCGCTTGTCGACGTGACCGCCGAGACCGCCGCCGATGGCGACGCGCATCTCGAGTGGCACGATCTCGGCGGGTTCCGCATTCCGTCGTGCTCGAATTGCGGCGGCTTGCTGAAGCCCGCGGTGGTGTTCTTCGGCGAAAGCGTGCCGAAGGAGCGCGTGGAGGCGGCCTCGCACGCGCTCGACGCGGCGGACGCCGTGCTGGTGGTCGGCTCGTCGCTGATGGTTTATTCCGGCTATCGCTTTTGCGTGTGGGCGCAGAAGCAGGGCAAGCCGGTCGTCGCGATCAATCTCGGGCGCACGCGCGCCGATCCGCTGTTGTCGCTAAAAATCGCCGCCCCGTGCGCGGAGACGCTGACCGCGCTGGCCGGCCGGCTGGCGCTGGATTGAACGGCCACATCAACAAAAAAGGAACGCCGATGTTGACGACGATCGCACAGCTCGAAGCCCTCTACGGTCAGCCGCATGAGCGCGCCGTGCGCAAGGAGATTGCCTACATCAACGAGGACTATCGCGCGTTCATCGAAGTCGCGCCGTTCGCCGTGCTCGCCACCGCGGGCCCGGAAGGTCTCGACTGTTCGCCGCGCGGCGACGCGCCGGGCTTCGTGCGCATCGTTGACGAACGCACGCTCGCGTTGCCGGACCGGCTCGGCAACAATCGCCTCGACAGTCTGCGCAATATCATCGTCGAACCGAGGCTGGCGCTGCTGTTCATCATTCCCGGCGTGGGCGAAAGTTTGCGCGTGAACGGCCGCGGCCGTATTACCGACGACCCGCAATGGCTGGACAGTTTCGCCGTCGAAGGTAAACTGCCGCGCACCGTGCTGTTGATCGACGTGGACAGCGTCTACTTTCACTGCTCGAAAGCGTTGGTGCGCTCGAAACTGTGGGACCCGGCGCATCACGTCGAACGGTCGCGGCTGCCGAGTGCCGGCGAGATTCACCGGCGCATCAACGGCGCGCAGTTCGACGCGGCGACTTATGATCGCGAACTCGCCGAACGCGTGCGTGCGACCCTGTACTGAAACCGAAGCAGAACCGAAGCAGACCATGACCGATTCCCAACCGGCGTTGCGGCAACATTCGCCATCCGCTGAACGCAACCGCGAACCGATCCTCGCGGTGTTGCGCGCGGCGCTGCCGGTCACCGGCCGCGTGCTCGAAATCGCGAGCGGCACAGGCCAGCACGCGATCTGGTTTGCCCGCGCCATGCCCGGACTCGACTGGCAACCGAGCGACGCCGATGCCGGCGCGCGTGATTCGATTGCCGCGTGGGTCGCGCACGAAGGGCTCACGAACGTGCGCGCGCCGCTCGCGCTCGACGTCCATCAGCTGGACTGGGGCGTGGACACGCTCGACGCCGTGGTGTGCATCAACATGATTCACATCTCGCCGTGGAGCGCGGCGCAGGCACTGTTCACGGGCGCGAGCCGCCGTGTCGTCGATGGCGGTGTCCTGTACCTGTACGGCCCATACAAACGCGGCGGAGCGCATACTTCTCCGAGCAACGATGCATTCGACCAGCAGTTGCGCGGCCGCGACCCGGAATGGGGCGTGCGCGACATGGAGGAGGCCGTGGCGTTGGGCGCTTCAGTCGGCCTCGTGTGCGACGAGCCGATCGCGATGCCCGCCAACAATTTCAGTCTGGTGTTCAGGAAACGCGCGGACGCGGCGCGAGTCTGACACACGTTAAACGCGGGCTCACCGCAGGTTCGACTCGGTGGGAAGCGCCGCCCGTTGCCCGCCAGCGAGCGGCGAGCTGGCATTTCTTTTATTCTTTCACCCTCGACGTCCCGCCGACGTTCTTTCCGGCGCGGCGTCACGACATTTTTTGGACTCTGGAGAATTCACATGGGCAAACAGGCAATCGGCGTGGTGGGGCTGGCGGTCATGGGCCGCAATCTGGCGCTCAACATCGAGAGCCGCGGCCACGCGGTGTCGGTGTTCAACCGTAGCCGCGAGAAAACCGACGAACTCATCGCCGAATATCCGGACAAGAAGCTGGTGCCGGCTTTCACGTTGGAAGAATTCGTGGAGTCGCTGGAAAAGCCGCGCCGCATTCTGCTGATGGTCAAGGCGGGCGAAGGCACCGACGCCACGATCAACCAGTTGAAACCGCTGCTGGACAAGGGCGACATTCTGATCGACGGCGGCAACACGCATTTCACCGACACCATCCGACGCAATCAGGATCTCGCGAAGTCCGGACTGCACTTTATCGGCACGGGCGTGTCGGGCGGTGAAGAAGGTGCATTGAAAGGTCCGTCGATCATGCCGGGTGGCCAGCGCGACGCGTACGACCTCGTGGCCCCGATCCTCACCGAAATCGCCGCGAAGGCGCCGGATGGCGAGCCGTGCGTCGCCTACATGGGACCGGACGGCGCGGGCCACTTCGTGAAGATGGTGCACAACGGTATCGAGTACGGCGACATGCAGCTGATCGCGGAAAGCTACGCGGTGCTCAAGCAGGTGGTCGGTCTGTCGAACGAAGAACTCGGCAAGGTCTATACCGAATGGAATCAGGGCGAGCTCGACAGCTATCTGATCGAAATCACCTCGAAGATTTTCAGCAAGAAAGACGACGAAACCGGCAAGGATCTGGTCGACGTGATCCTCGATCGCGCCGCGCAGAAGGGCACCGGCAAGTGGACCAGCCAGAACGCGCTCGACCTCGGCGCGCCGCTGCCGCTGATCACGGAAGCCGTGTTTGCGCGCGTGCTGTCGTCGCTGAAGACGCAGCGCGTGGCCGCGAGCAAAGTGCTGGAAGGACCGGCGGCCAAGCCGCTCAGCGCTGAGCGCGACGCCTTCATCGAATCGGTGCGCCGCGCGCTCTACTTCAGCAAGGTGATTTCGTACGCGCAAGGCTTCGCGCAACTGCGCGCCGCGTCGGAAGAGTACAAGTGGGATCTGGACTACGGCACGATCGCGAAGATTTTCCGCGCCGGCTGTATCATCCGTGCCCGCTTCCTGCAAAAGATCACGGACGCTTATACGAAGGACAAAGCGATCGCCAATCTGCTGCTCGATCCGTATTTCCGCGACATCGCCAAGAATTATCAGGCGGCGTTGCGCGAGGTCGTGGTAGCGGCGGTCAACGCGGGCGTGCCGGTGCCGGCTTTCGCGTCGGCGATCGCGTATTTCGACGCGTATCGGTCGGAACGTCTGCCGGCGAACCTGGTGCAGGCGCAGCGCGATTTCTTCGGCGCGCATACGTTCGAACGCATCGACAAGCCGGGCAGCTTCCACGCCAACTGGAGCTGAGCGTTTGAATCGCGGCCCGGCGCGCCCTTGCAGCAAGGCGCGTCGGGCTGCAAAGGCGCTTCAAATTCGAGATGGCGAATTATTGCTGAAAGCCAGCGGGCGGACTGGCCGCCGACGTGACCCGTCAGCTACTGTTGCGGAATTCGAAATAGAGTTTCGTCGTTTTAGGGGTTTCCCCTAGGTGCCGACCCTCCTAAACTTCTACTTAAGCGCTACGGAACAACAAATCCGCAGCGAATTAAAAAACAAGTTCTGGAGGTTTACATCATGAAGGCTCTCATCTCTGCAGTCGTAGTCGCCGCCGCTCTGGCCGCTCCTGTCGCTTCGTTTGCTCAATCGAATCAGCCGGTTACGCGCGCTCAAGTTCGCGCTGAACTGGTTCAACTGGAAAAGGCCGGCTACAACCCGATCGGCGACCAGATCAACTACCCGGCTAACATCCAGGCCGCCCAGGCACGCGTCGATGCGCAAAACGGCACCGCTCAAGCTGTGAACAGCGGCTACGGCGCACCGATTGCCGGCAGCTCGCAAGCTGGCCGTCCGGTGAGCAGCAACGACCGTAACTCGGTCTACTTCGGCAACTAATCTGCGCCGAAGCTGATGGAAACGCCGCCTGATTGCCAGGTGGCAAGCAAATGAAAACGCCGTCCGGGTTGCCGGGCGGCGTTTGTCGTTTACGGCGCGGCCGGAGATGCGCGGCGCGGCGGATGCAACCCGCCAGTGCGGCTCTAATGCAGCGTGCGATGCCGGCGGCCTATTTCATCGAATAATGCGCGGCTGGGTTCGAGAGCGAGCAGCCAGGATTCGTCGTAGCCGCTCAGATTGTCGAGCGCCTCGCGCAGCCGCTCGATCGCCAAAGCGGGAATCTCGACGCTGGCCTCCACGCCGCTCGACAATCCCGCAATGCTGGCTAGTTGGACGAGGGCGTCGGCGGCTTCGGCCACGTCGGCGGCGAACACCAGGTGCGTGTTCAGCAACTCGACCAGACCGGGCGACGCCGCGACATCGTCGACGTTGAGTTGTACGGCCAGAAAAGTGGCTTTGTTCATCCTCAACCCCCTCGCTTGATTCAAACGTTTTGCTTACGGCGCGTTGCGGCAGCATGACTGAGTATAGGCGAGGCCTAAAAGGATTCAATACTCACACAAATCGCCGCGCGGCCCGCTGGCGGCAAGCACGCCGCCCAGCGCACCTATAATGGGGCCAGCCGGAACGCGGTTCGCGCGAGTTCTGGCGACCCGCCGTGTCCAATGAATCGTATGCCTTGCCGGCGCTGTTTTCTCTCAACTGCCTCGTGACCATGAAGATCATTCGCAGCAAGAATTTCACCGCGACGCGCGCCTGGGGCGCGCTCGATATCGCCAACATGGGCGGCATCACGACGCGCCTGCATTGGACCGATCAGCCTTATAAGTGGCATGTCAACGACGGCGAGGAAGTGTTCGCCGTGCTCGACGGCCGCGTCGAGATGCGCTATCGCGAAGGCGGCGTTGAACAGTCGGCCATTCTGGAGACGGGCGACGTGTTCTACGCTTCGGTCGGCACCGAACATGTGGCTCATCCGATCGGCGCGGCGCGCATTCTGGTCGTCGAGGCAGAGGGCAGCGTCTGAATCTTGGCGGACGGCCGATGCCATGCCGGCGCGGTTCTCACTGCGCACGGCGGCATAATGGATAACCGCTGCCGCGCCCTCGAGACGAGCGGCACGGCAAATGCTTGGGCATCGATTGAATCCGATAGATTGAACAAAGTGCCGAGGAAAATCACATGACAAGACCATGGCAATTGACGGGGACCCGGTTGCTGGCAGCGGCCGCGCTCAGCGTGATATTCAGCGGCTGTACGACAATGCCGTGGGACAGCACGCCGTTTTACAGCAGCACACCTTCCCGCCCGACTACGCTCAGCACGGTGCCGGTTCCGGCCGGTTTCTATCGGGTCAATCCGGGCGACACCATCGGCGGGATTGCGTCCGCATATGGCCGCAAGCCGCAGGAAATCGCGGCGTGGAACGGCCTTGCGGTCAACGCCGCCGTCACGCCGGGGCAAGTGCTGCGGGTGTCTCCGCCGATGGCCTCGGGCAGCGTCGTGACGCCGCCGGTCGCCGTCGGGCCGAACGGTTCCGCTACGCCAGGCGCGCCCACGGCATCCGCCGGACCGCAGCAGGGCGTGTTGCAATGGCCGGTGCGTGGGCCGGTGCTGAGAGCCTTCGCACCGGGTAAATCGAACGGCATCGTGATCGGCGGCCGGGCGGGCGATCCGGTCAAGGCGGCCGCCACCGGCCGCGTGGTGTACGCCGGCACGGGTATCGAGGCGTACGGCCCGCTCATCATCATCAAGCACGACGACTCGCTGATTACCGCCTACGGGCAGAACAGCACGCTGCTCGTCAAGGAAGGCGACGCGGTCGCGCAGGGACAAACCATCGGCGAAGTCGGGGTGGACAGCCGCGGGGTGGCGTCGATCCAGTTCGAGGTCCGCCAGAACGGCCAGCCGGTCGATCCGCTTGCGTGGCTGCCGAAGTCGGGCGGGTGAGGCTTCTTTCTAGCGCGATTTCAGCGCCGCGTTAATTGAATATACTGTGTGGCTAAACTGCCGGCGCCGTGGCCGCCCGTCGATACCGACGGTGCGGTGCGTCGACCGGCTGGCATAGGTTGTCATTCACAGACGCACAGGGACACACAATGATCGATTTGCGCAGCGATACCGTAACCCGTCCAACCCCGGCGATGCTCGCGGCCATGTCGGCCGCCGAAGTCGGCGACGACGTCTGGGGCGACGACCCCACCGTGTTGCGTTTGCAGGCCACGTTGGCCGAACGCACCGGCAAGGAGGCAGGCCTGTTCTTCCCGAGCGGCACGCAAAGCAATCTGGCAGCCTTGATAGCGCATTGCGCGCGCGGCGACGAATACATCGTCGGCCAGTTGGCGCACACGTATAAATATGAAGGCGGCGGCGCGGCGGTCCTCGGCAGCATCCAGCCGCAGCCGCTCGAAAATGCCGCGGACGGCTCGATCCCGCTGGAGAAGATCGCCGCGGCGATCAAGCCCATCGACAACCATTTCGCGCGCACGCGACTGCTGGCGCTGGAAAACACCATCGGTGGCAAGGTGCTGCCGGCGGGGTATGTCGCCGAGGCGGTGCAACTTGCGCGTCAGCACGGCCTGTCCGCTCACCTCGACGGCGCACGTGTGTACAACGCGGCGGTCGCTTCGGACAAGCCGGTTGCGGCATTGTGCGAGCCCTTCGATTCGGTGTCGGTCTGTTTTTCGAAGGGACTGGGCGCGCCGGTCGGCTCGGTGTTGGTCGGCAGCCGGGCGCTGATCGACGTGGCGCACCGTTGGCGCAAGGTGCTGGGCGGCGGCATGCGTCAGGCCGGCGTACTGGCGGCGGCTTGCCTGTACGCGCTGGATCACAACGTCGAGCGCCTCGCCGACGATCACGCGCACGCCGCGCATCTGGCAGCGGGTCTGGAAGCCATCGACCAGGTCAAGGTGCAGTCGGTTGCCACCAACATGGTGTTCGCGCAGTTTCCGCAGCAGCATTGCGCGCCGCTCGAAGCATGGCTCAAGGAACGCGGCATTCTCACGCAGATGCTGTATGCATCGCGATTCGTGACGCATAAGGATGTATCGCGTGGGGATATCGATACGTTTATCGCAGCGGTGAAGGGCTATTTCGCGGCGCGGTAAAGCCGAACGCCGAACGCTAAGCGCTGCGAGCAACACCACCAAGCAAGGCAGCAGAACAAATCAGCAACCCAGCAAACCAAAGCGGACGCACTGTCACCCCAGCGCGCCCGCTTTTTTCATTTCATCGACGCTTTCGCATGCACGCCTGACCGATGCGACGGCGCCAGCAACCTGAGCCCGCTAACGAGACTCGCCGCGCCCGCAAAGAAGGCGCCGGTGCTCAGCGCCAGCGTCGGCCCATGCCGGCCGGCAATCCCGAAGCTCAACGCGACCAGCGCCGCGCCGGTGGTCTGCCCAAGCAGCCGCGCGGTTGCGACGATGCCGCTTGCGCCGCCGCTGCGCTCCGGCGGCGCGCTCGCCATCAACGCCTTCAGATTCGGCGACTGGAAGAAGCCGAAGCCCGCGCCGCAGACCGCCATGCGAATGCCGATGTCGAGCACGTGCGGATGCACCGGCAGGAGCGCCAGCGACGCCATCCCCGCCGACATCACCGCGAGACCAATCGCGCCGAGCAGTCCCGGCGGATAGCGGTCGGACAAGCTGCCCGCCAGCGGCGCGGCCAGCGCGACCACTACGGGCCACGGCGTCATCAGAAAGCCGGTTTCGACCTGGCTGCGATGCAGCACGTCCTCGAAGTAGAACGGCAGCGAGACGAACGCCAGCCCTTGCGCGGCGAACGAGCACACGGCCGTCACCGCCGACAACGCGAACACCGGCCGCTTGAACAGATCGACGGGCAGCATCGGCGCCGGATGGCCCGCTTCGCGGCGGATCAGCAGCAGCCCGAACACCACCGCAATCGCCGCCGCGCTCAGCACCAGTAGTGTCGAGGCCCGCTGGGCCGCCTCGCCGAGCGCGAAGATCAACGCGGCGAAGGTGATGACGTTCAGGAGCGCCGCCACCGGATCGAAGTTGTGCTTGCCGCGCTCGGTGTGCGGCAACGCCGGCCAGGCGAAGCCCAACGCCAGCAGGCCGAGCGGCACGTTGACCGCGAACAGCCACGGCCATGCGGCAACCGACAGAATCAGCGACGCCACCGTCGGCCCGACCGCGAACGACACGCCGACGATCAGCGCGTTGGTGCCGAGACCGCGCCCGAGCCGGTGCGGCGGATACAGATAGCGGATCAGCGCGGTATTCACGCTCATGATCGCGCTCGCGCCGAGGCCTTGCAGCACGCGCGCAGCGGCCAGCAGCGGCAGTGTCGAGGCCAGCGAGCACGCTAGCGACGCCAGCGTGAAGAGCGCAATCCCGCCGATATAGATCCGCCGATGCCCGACGATATCGCCGAGCGCGGCGAGCGGCAGCAGCGTCGCGACCATCGCGAGCTGATACGCATTGATGATCCACACCGACGCCGCCGGCGCCGCATGCAGGTCCGCGGCGATGGCGGGCAGCGCGGTGTTGGCGATGGCGGTGTCGAGCGTGGCGAGCGCGACGGCGAGCATGATGGCGGCCATCGCGCGGCGGTTGGCGGCGGACATCGGGACGTCCGCGGGAAAGGGGTGGGCGGCGTTGGGTTTGTCGGACAAGGCGGTGGCTCGTCGGGTGGAGCATGCCCGCGCGCAGCCGGACGAGTCGAGGCGCGCGAGTGGCAGAGGTTGCGGGACGTGAGACGCGCGTGGCCCGATTCCAGCGTTCGAAGCATTTCAGGCGGCCGCGCGGCGAATGTAGTGATTGTTACAGAGACGCGGAAATCGTGCTGGGACGCGAGCGGAGAAGGGCGCCGATCACGCCGCCGTTAATGCAACTAACGGTCGAGCCCGCGCACCGTCCGCGAACTGTCGCGCGCTCGTGTTGTCACACGCCTCTCGGGCACAATCGCTTGGCAGACGAGGGGCTCCGATTTGACCACGCATCGAGCCACCGGCCCATTCATCCGCGCGTCACGCGGCGAAAAAATAATGGCGTTGCCGTCCATTCAATGCGCATCGGGCGCTTCGCGATCGTTTGCCTGTTTTGCGCAGCCGATGCACGCGCGCAGTGCCACGCGCACATGGCTTGCACCTCGCGCGTGCGAAAAAGCGCCGCGCCGGCTGATGTCGGCGGGCATGGCATGTGCGTAACAGGCGTTCGCGCTCGCCGGTGTCCGGTGGCCTTAAAATGTCCTACTCTGTTTCTTAACCCGCCTGACCGGCTCGCGCCTCCCGCCCGTCATCTGTGCGGTTCGCGTATGCCGCGTCTTTTTTCCCCGGAGGCTTCGATGACAGCCGTCGATCTGGAATTCGACCAGCTCAACAGTACCGTCGACGCGCTACGGCGCTCAATTTCCAATCGCATGATGTACGGCGTCGGCAAGGACGCCGTCACCGCGCATCCGCATGACTGGCTGCACGCCGCGGCGCTCGCCGTGCGCGACCGGCTGGTCGCACGCTGGATGAAGACCACGCGCCTGCAATACGAACAGGACGTGAAACGCGTCTACTACCTGTCGATGGAGTTCCTGATCGGCCGGACCTTTACGAACGCCTTGCTCGCTCTCGGCATCCACGACCAGGTGAAGGAAGCGCTGGCGAGTCTGGGCGTCGATATGGATGCGCTGACCGATATCGAGCCGGACGCCGCGCTCGGCAACGGCGGTCTCGGCCGGCTCGCGGCGTGTTTTCTCGATTCGATGGCGACCCTCGGCATTCCGGGCTTCGGCTACGGCATCCGTTATGAATACGGCATGTTCCGTCAGCAGATCGTCAACGGTGAGCAGGTCGAAGCGCCGGACTACTGGCTGCGCGCGGGCAATCCGTGGGAGTTTCCGCGGCCCGAAGTCACGTACATGGTTCACTTCGGCGGCCGCACGGTACAGCGCGGCGAACATGTGGAATGGATCGACACCCAGCACGTGAACGCCACCGCGTACGACACCGTCATTCCAGGTTACGCGACCGACGCGACCAACACGCTGCGCCTGTGGTCGGCACGCGCCGCCGAAGAGCTCGATCTCGGCGCGTTCAATCGTGGTGACTACCGCAACGCGGTCGACACCAAGACCATGTCGGAGAACGTCTCGCGCCTGCTGTATCCGGACGACTCGACACCGGCGGGCCGCGAACTGCGTTTGCGCCAGGAATACTTTTTCGTCTCGGCGACCATGCAGGATCTGATTCGCCGCTATCAGCGCACGCACAGCACGTTTGGGCGCTTCTCCGAGAAAGTGGCGGTGCATCTGAACGATACGCACCCCGTGCTGGCGATTCCCGAGCTGATGCGTTTGCTGGTGGACGTCCACCATCTGCAGTGGGACAAGGCGTGGAAGCATGTCACGCAGATCTTCTCGTACACGAACCACACGCTGATGCCCGAGGCGCTCGAAACGTGGGACGTCGAGTTGCTCGCGCGGCTGCTGCCGCGGCATCTCGAGATCATCTTCGAGATCAACGCGCAGTTTCTCAAGCACGTCAGCGAACAATCGGGTCATGACGCCGAGATGATCCGCCGCATTTCGCTCGTCGACGAATACGGGCAGCGGCGTGTGCGCATGGCGTATCTGGCGATCGTCGCGAGCCACAAGGTGAATGGCGTGTCGAAGCTCCATTCGCAACTGATGACGCGCGATATCTTCGCCGACTTCGCGCGCATCTATCCGGACCGCTTCACCAATGTGACCAATGGCATCACGCCGCGCCGCTGGCTCGCGCAGGCGAGCCCGTCGCTGTCGTCGCTGATCGATCAGCAGATCGGCAAGCATTGGCGCAGCAATCTGTTCGAACTGGAGCAACTGCGCAACCTGCGCACGGATAGCGGCTTTATCGAGGCCTTCCGTGAAGCAAAGCGGCAGAACAAACTGCGGCTCGTGCACCGTCTCGCACATCACACGAAACTGCATTTCGATCCGGATGCGCTGTTCGATCTGCAGGTCAAGCGCATTCACGAATACAAGCGGCAACTGCTCAACGTGCTGCACGTGATCGTGCGCTACAACCAGATTCGCGCGAATCCCGAGCGCGCCTGGGTGCCGCGCGTGGTGATGTTCGCCGGCAAGGCCGCGTCCGCTTACCGGATGGCGAAGACCATCATCAAGCTGATCGGCGACGTCAGCGAAAAGGTCAATCATGATCCGCTGGTCGGCGACCGCCTGAAAGTGGTGTTCGTGCCGAACTACGGCGTGAGCGTGGCGGAGCTGATCATTCCGGCCGCCGATCTGTCGGAGCAGATTTCGATGGCCGGCACGGAAGCATCGGGCACCGGCAACATGAAGCTCGCGCTCAACGGCGCGTTGACGATCGGCACGATGGACGGCGCGAATATCGAAATCTGCGACGCGGTGGGCCGCGAGAACATCTTCATCTTCGGCCATACCGCCGACGAAGTGGACAACCTGCGCGCCACCGGCTACCGGCCGCGGCAAATCTACGAAGAGAACGTCGAACTGCGCATGGCGCTCGACCAGATTCGCACGGGCTTCTTCTCGCCGGACGATCCGCTGCGCTTCTCGGATATTTTCCACACGCTGGTCGATTGGGGCGATCACTACATGGTGCTCGCCGATTTCGCCGCGTTCGCCAAGGCGCAGGACGAGGTGGACGCGCGCTTCGTCGACAAGCGCGCGTGGACGGAAAGCGCGATCGAGAATGTGGCGGGCATGGGGCAGTTTTCGTCGGATCGCACGATCGGTGAATATGCACGCAACATCTGGCATGTGAATCCGCTGGATATCGAATAGCGGACGGCTGCCTCGTTTCAGTCTCGGAGTGACAAGGCCGTGCGATTGTTGTTGAATCGCACGGCCTTTTTGTCGACAGCCGCCGCGGTTACTGCGCGAGCTTTTCGACCTCGCTCGCGGCGCGCAGGCCCATCTGGCCGTGCGGGAAGTCGAACAGCACGTCGATATTCTGCATGCCCATCAGGCCGATCACGATGCGGTCGGCGCCCGGTTTCGCCTTGACGATCGTCACTTGCGCGCCTTCATAGCGATGCACCCATTTGCCCGTGCCGAGCGCCGCGTTGTAGTTGCCTTGATTGAGCACCTTGCCGACTTCGTCGTCGCCGGTCCAGTTCGGCGCCTTGTCCATTTCGACGCGAATCATGTCGGTGCTGGCCGTGGCGAACACCAGCGGCGCGCAAAAAGTCATCTTGTCGCCGACGTTGACGCAACCTCGCGGCCATTGCGCCGTGCCGTCTTGCAGGACGGTCATCGGCACCATCGTGTAGTCCTTCGTGATCGCGCTCGACGGACTCAGCACCAGGTAAGGTTTCGCAAAGTTCGAGTGCACCAGATAGCGCTGGCCGATATTGCCGGGTAGTGCGCGCAGCGGTTGGGTGCAGCAGGTGTCGTCCGGTTGCGCCGCGCCGATGCCGAACAGACCTGAGAATGCCCAGCCGAATTCACCGGTGTAGCCATCCATGCCCACGCAGCGCCGGGCGTTGGGCTGGCAGTTCACCAATTTGACGGCTTGCGCGTCGATCTGCGCCGACTTCGTGCCCGCGAGGCTTATCGGCAGTTTTACGGCCGCGCCGGAGACTTGTGCGCCGTTCGCCAACGGCAGTGAACTCACCGGACCGGCGTTCGGATAGTCCGTGGCCGGCAGGACCGACTTCAGTACGCGCACGCCTTGCGTGCCTGTATCCAGTGCGACATAGACCGCCTTGCCGTCGAGCTGGATCGGCAGGCCGAGGCGCGCGTGACCCGCGTCGACGCGCTCCACTTGCAGCGGAATCAGCAGGCCGTCCTGGCCGCCGTTGATCAGGGAGGCAGCCGGCGCGGGCGGCGTGGGCGTGGGGAAGGTCGCGGCGCAGCCGCTGAGCGCGACAAGCGCGCCGGTGGCGACAAGCGCGGCCGCGCTGAAACGACGCCGGCTGAGGCGCAAATGCCGGCGCGCGGCATCGAGAGACGACAGGAACATAGATCACACGCTTTGCAAAAAGGCGGGTCCCTGACGAAGGCGAGGCATCGCAAGCGGCGAGGCGGACGGCACGAACGGCAATCGCGCTGGATTGGCCGCGGCGTGATCGATGAAACCGGGTCGCTTGCGAAACTGCGGGAGGGAACACGCGATAACAGGAGCGGCGACTCTACATCGCCGCTCGAGTGCAATTGCAAAGATGTGTGAAGGCGCGGGCGCGGCTGGCAACCGGCCCGTGCAAGGGTCGATCTACATCAATAGTCGCGCGGACGCCGGATCACGGTCGCTTGCGCGCGGCCGAGCGTGGCGCGATCGAGTTTGACGGTCAGCAGGCCGATCACGTCTTCGAGGGTACGCGAGGTGACTTCGACGCGGAACGTCACGCGCTCGCGTTGCTGGTCGATGGTGACGACATAGAGACGCAGATCGTCGCCGAGCGCGGCGTGCAACGCGCGCCGTCCGTTCGCCGACGACGTGCCGGGCACGGTGACGTCGATAATGACGAGCGGCACGACGATATGCGTGCGGCGGGGCAGGCGCGGCGCTTGTGGCGTGCGCTGGGTGCGCGAGGTACGCGTGAGGGGAAGATCGGACGTAGCGGCAGACGTGTGCATAGGGTTGCGCCGACCCGGCGGGCGGCGCGCGTTGTTGACACCCGTCCACTCTAGCGACACGCGTCTCAAGGACGCGCAAAAGCTGCCGCGCGGCGAATCAAAATTGTGTTAACGCGCAGGCTGCGTGTGGCGTGCTATCGCGCCAAAATAGCGACACATAGCGGCGAACCACGGCATCAAACCTTCGGCGCCGCCGCTGTGGCCTTCGCCTCGTTCACGGCCACACAAACGCGTTCGACGAAATCGCGATCGACGCTCGACAGCGCTTCGCGATCGCCGTTCGCCGTCTGCACCATCAGACGATGCGTGATGTCCTGGGTCAGCCAGGTGAGCCAGCCGACCACGGCCAGCATCGTGCCGCACACCATGCCCACCGGCGAGCGCAATATCGCGCCGACAATAACGCCGGCGACTCCAAGCAGCGAAATCGTCAGCGGCAAGACCTTGTTTTTCGGCACGGTGACGACGCGCACGTCCACGATATCGCGCAGCGGAAAGACCTGGCCGGCGGACGAGAGTGCGTTGCGCGTGACCGACACGCCACGATCATTGAAGGGGGTTTCCATCGAGTCGCATGCAAGCGGTGGCAAAGGGCGCAGCGTACCAGACTTCGAATGCCTAAAGTTACGGGACCTTTCGCCGGCTCACGGGCTGCAAGCGTTCACCACCTATGCCGCGCGGACGAACAGCGCGCGGATCTTGCTCCAGAAATCACCACCCAGCACGAAGAAACTCCCGATGAACATGAGGTCGCCAAGCACCTGAAGCTGCCAGATGTTTGGTCTGAACCCCGGCCAGAACTGGTCGACATAAGACTCGAGCATCGCCCAGATCAAGGGCAGGCTGAACAGCACCAGCCCGATGGCGTGGCGAGTCGGGCCGACCGTTTTGGTGGGCGCCAAACGCTTCGCGTGACCGAAAACGATTGTCTTGAGTTGCTGAAATCCAGCCTTGCCCATCACCGCGATACAGGTCACCAGCAAGACCTTGTTAGCGACGAACACCGTTCCCGTCAGTGCCGCAATGCGCGCCCCGGGCACCCCCATGGAAGCCGCGAGCGGAAGAAGCAGCCACAACGCGAAAGCGAAGACGAAGATGAAAATTCCCAATTTGAAACGCCATCCGCTTGCGGTGGACGCTTCGGTTTCGATATCTGACGTTGTCATGGCCCAATCTCCTTTTATGGCGACTCAAAAGCCTCGGATTGCCGCGGCGCGCGGCGTCGTTGATCGAGAAGCTGCAACACCAGGCAGGCGTAAAGGGTGACGGCGATGAACAGCCCCATACGATCAGCAGCACGGCGCTGAACGGGTAGTAACGCAACATCGGGATGAGCAGCAGGCCGGTGCCGGTGGTCAGCATCACCATCAGCGATAGACCCAGGCCGGCTTTGAGCGACAAGGGCTGCGGTCGGGGCGGTCACGGTGCCTGAACTTGTCGACCGCCCGCAGATCGTGATTCGTGCCGGTGCCAATCAGGTCAATATCAACGAATTCGCCCGTTGGGCGGAGCCGCTGAAGAGTCAGATTCCGCATGTGATCGCCGCCGATCTCGCACAGATGCTGAACAGCCCGCGCGTGTCTGCTTACCCGATAGTTGGAGATGCGACGGCTTATCGCGTGCGGATCGATGTGCAGCGCTTTGATGCCACGCTCGGCGATGCAGTCGCGGTCGACGCGCTGTGGTCAGTATCGCCGCCCGGAAAAAGCTCGCCGCTAACCGGTCGAACCACGGTGCGTGAGCCCTGTTCCAGCGGTGATTACGATGCGCTGGTGGCAGCCTACAGCAGAGCCCTCGCCACGGTCAGCCGGGATATCGCCGCCCGGATCAGTTCGGCGCCGGCTCGCTGAGTGCGGCCGGCCCAGAACAACGGAGCCGCGCTTCAAGGCTTTAATGCGCTGCGGCTGCCTCCACCAGAGCGGCCACGCCACTGACCGGCTTCATCAAATCATCCGGAAGGCCATGACGTTGGCGGAGATACTCGATCGAGTTGAATGACAACCGCGTACAGCCATCGGCATCCTCCCAGACGAGCACCTTGAGTGGGAGATCCAGCGCCGCGGTTGGCGCGCGTTGCATCAATGGCGTGCCCGCCTTCGGGTTGCCGAATATCACGAGTTGGCTGAAGCCTAGCGCGAGCCCGGCTCGCTCGGCGTCGCCACTGAAATCGATGCAGGCGAAAAGCGTTAGCCCGCGTTCCCGGATCAGTTGTTGGAGGCGCTCGGCCGTCGCGGCACCGGAGCGCGCGCTTGCAACGGTGACGATGCCGGTATCGGCACTCTCTGCCATTGAGTGGGTGGTCATGGTGTCTCCAATGCGGACGGTATGCCCTCGCAGATCGTGCGAACCTGGCTGACCGGCAAAGCAGTCTACAACTGCTCTGGGACGGCTTCGCGCGACACCCGATCGGCCGCGTTCGAAGTCGTCCGGACCGGCGCACCCACTCAGTTTAGGCGTTCCCCGGAAGCAGCGTGGTCGATTGTGCGGCGGGGTCGCCCGCCGCAGCGTCGCCCCGTCTCAATCAAAGGCCTTGTCGTTTGGCGCGGCGTACAACTTTTCCAGCGCCTCGCTCATGGGAAAATCAAAATTGATGCCTTTCGGCGGTACCGGCTTCATGAACCACTTGTCGTACAGGGTTTTGATATCACTGCCTTTCATGACGCGAATCATGACGTCGTCAACCAGCTTCTTGAACTCCGGGTCATCCTTGCGGAGCATGAAGCCATACGCTTCGGACGACTGAGGCGTTCCCACCAGGACCCAATCGGCGGGCCTCGCCGTCAGCGAGCGCGCTCCGGCTAGCAGGACGTCGTCCATCATGTAGGCCACGGCGCGGCCGGTTTCGAGCGTGACACGGCCTTCACCGTAATCCTTCGCGCTGATGATCTGCATGTTCATCTTTTTCTCCTCGTTCATTTTTCTGAGGAGACGCTCGGAGGTGGTTCCCTGGTTAGTTACCACGGTCTTGCCGGCCAGGTCCGCGAAGTCCTTGATGCCTGAGTCTTTGCGCGTCAGGAGACGCGTCGTGGCAACGAAGAACGTGTCGGAAAACGCGACCTGATTTTGCCGGGACGTCAGGTTCGTCGTCACCCCGCATTCGAGGTCGACGGTGCCGTTCTGAACGAGGGGAATGCGGTTCTGCGAGGTAACGGGTATGAAGCGGACGTGCAGATCGGGGTGGCCAGTCCTGGCCTTCACCGCATCGATGATTTTGTTGCAAATATCCTGGGAAAACCCGATCACCTGATTATTCGTATCAACGTACGAAAACGGCACGGACGTTTCACGGTGACCGATCGAAACCGAATTGCCGCTCTGGATTTTTGCCAGGGTCGACTGTGTCTCCTGTGCTGAAGCGCTGGTCGAAACAACGGCAAAAGTCGCGAGGGCCATCAGCAGCCTGTGTTTCATAGCAATTACCCCATCGTGGTGAGAACCAGTCTTTGCGCGCCTGCGCGGCTGGTCTGATACATATGTTGCCAGAAAAATATTTAATGCAACATATGTTAACCACTGATGGGTAAAACATCCGCCGTCTTCGGCGCGGCTTGAGTGAGGCGCGGTACGGCCTTAACCCGCCTTCGCCACGCCAGCGTCCTGATGATGATCGGCGGCGAGAAACATATACATCGCGGGGACCACGAACAACGTGAAGAGCGTGCCGATCGACAGCCCCGTGAAGATCACGAGGCCCATTGCATTGCGGCCCGCGGCGCCTGCTCCCGAGGCGACCACGAGCGGCAGGACGCCGAGCACCATCGCCGCCGTCGTCATCAGAATCGGGCGCAGCCGCACGCCGGCTGCTTCTTCCAAAGCGTCGCGCTTCGATCGGCCGGCGTGCTGCAGTTCGTTGGCGAACTGGACGATCAGGATGCCGTGCTTGCTGACGAGCCCCATCAGCGTGACGAGCCCGACCTGCGTATAGATGTTCAGCGTCGTCAAGCCGATGTTGATGAAGATCAGCGCACCGAACAGCGCCATCGGTACCGATACCAGAATCACGATCGGGTCGCGGAAACTTTCGAATTGGGCCGCAAGCGCAAGGAACACGATGATCGTCGCGAACAGCAGCGTAACGACGAAACCGCCGGACTCCTGCACGAACTGCCGCGATTGCCCCGAGTAATCCGCCGAATAACCCGCGGGTGCGGCTTGCGCGGTCGCCTTGCGCAGAAAATCGAGAACCTCGCCCTGTGACACGCCTGGCACGATCACGCCGGAGATCGTCGCCGAGTTGAGTTGCTGGAAGTGGTTGATCGATTCCGGCACGACGTTGTGTTCGAGGTGCGCAATCGTCGAAGCCGGAATGACGCTGCCGTCCGGCGTGCGCAGGTAGTAATCGAGCACCTGCGAAGGATTCAGGCGGTCGGTCTGCAATACCTGCGGAATCACCTTGTACGAGCGCCCGGCGATCGAGAAGTAGTTGACATAGCCGCCCCCGAGCGCCGACCCGAGCGCTTGCCCGACGTCACTCTGCGAGAGCCCGAGCGAGGCGACCTTGTCGCGGTCGACGACGAGCGTGGCTTCCGGCTTGTCGAGCTTGAGATCGCTGTCGACGAAGAAAAACATCCCGCTCGCGCGGGCTTGTTGCAAAACTGCTTGCGAGACCTCGTTGAGGTTCTCGAACGGTTCGGTCGTGCTGATGACGAACTGCACCGGCAAGCCCTGCGAGCCCGGCAGCGGCGGAAACTGGAACGCCGCGACGCGCGCGCCGGCAATCTGATTCCATTTCTGCTGCAATTCCTGCTGCAACGCGGTCGCGCCTTTGCTGCGCTGGTCCCATGTCTTGAACAGCACGCCGCCGATCCCCTGGTTGAGTGTCGGCGCGCCGGTGAGCTGGAACATCTGCGAGTATTCAGGCAACGCTTTGGAGATATTGAATACCTGGTCTGCGTACATCTGCATCTGCTGGATGGTCGCGTTCGGCGGCCCCTGGATTTGCGACAGGACGATCCCCTGATCTTCCTCGGGCGCGAGTTCCGATTTCGACGTCATGAACAAATAGATCGTGCCGCCGAGCAGCAGCGCGCCCATCACGATGAACACGGGCCAGGTGTCGAGCGTCGCGTGCAGCAGACGGCCGTAGCCACGATGAACGCGTTCGAACTGGCGGTCGACGAAGCGCGCGAAGCGCCCCGACTCCTGCTCCGCACGGAAGAAGCGCGAGCACATCATCGGCGACAACGTGAGCGCAATCACGCCGGACACCGTCACCGCGCCAGCCAGCGAGAAGGCGAACTCGGTGAAGAGCGCGCCCGTCAGGCCGCCCTGAAAACCGATCGGCGCATACACCGCGATCAGCACGACGGTCATCGCGACAATCGGCCCGCCGAGTTCACGCGCGGCGATCAGCGCGGCTTCGAACGGCGCCTTGCCTTCCTCCTTCATGTGGCGATCCACGTTTTCCACGACGATGATCGCGTCGTCCACCACCAGCCCGATCGCAAGCACGAGCGCGAGCAGTGTCAGCAGATTGATCGAATAGCCGAGCCACTGCATCACGAAGAACGTGCCGATCAGCGACAACGGCATCGCGATCAGCGGCACGATGACCGCGCGCAAGCTGCCGAGGAACAGGAAAATCACCGCGCTGACGATCAGCAGCGTCTCGACCAGCGTCTTGATGACTTCGACGATCGCCGTGTTGACGAAATCGGTCGCGTCATACACGATCTCGCCCGTCATGCCGGTCGGGAACTGCTTCTGCAGGCCGGGAAAGACGGCCTTCACGCGCTTGGCGACATCGAGAATATTGGCGTCCGGCGCGACCTTGATGCCGATGAACACCGAACGCTTGCCGCTGAACGCGACGTTGAAGTCGTAGCTGTCGGCGCCGAGCACGACGTTGGCGACGTCTTCGAGGCGCACGATCGCGCCGTTCTTCTGCTTGATGACGAGTTGCTTGAAGTCGTCGACGGTATGGAGGTCCGTGCCCGCGTTCAGATCGACGCTCACCATTTGCCCTTTCGTCGTGCCGAGCGTCGCGAGATAGTTGTTGTTGCCGAGCGCCGTGAAGACGTCGGCTGCCGTCACGCCGTGCGCGGCGAGCCGCGTCGCATCGAGCCACGCGCGCAACGCGAATTGGCGGCCGCCGAGGATTTCAGCGGTCTGCACGCCTTCGATCGAATCGAGCTTGGGTTTGATGACACGCAACAGGTAATCCGTGACGTTGTTGCTCGGCAGCACGTCGCTGTAGAAGCCCATGTACATCGCGTCGGTGGTCTGCCCGGTCTGTACCGTCAGCACCGGTTGCTGCGCCTGCGGCGGCAACTGGTTGCGCACCGAGCCGATCTGCGTATTGATCTCGGTCAGCGCACGGTTCGCGTCGTAGTTCAGGCGCAGCGTGGCGATAATGGTCGACACACCGGTGCTGCTCGTCGACGACATGTAGTCGATGCCTTGCGCCTGGGCAATCGCCGCCTCGAGCGGCTGCGTGATGAAGCCGGCGATGGTGTCGGCGTTCGCACCGTAGTAGGCCGTGCTGATCGTCACGACGGCGTTTTCGGTTTGCGGATACTGGCTGACTTTCAGGGCGGCCAGCGAGCGCAGTCCGAGCACGAGGATCAGCAGGCTGACCACTGAGGCCAGCACGGGCCGCCGGATAAAGAGATCGGTGAAGGTCATCGCGTGGCCTCTCTATTGTTCCTGAGGCGTCGGGTTGGGATTGTCAGTCGGCTGCACGCTGTTGTTGATGACGAGCGGCGTGCCGTTCTTGAGTTTGAGCTGCCCGCTCGTCACGACCTGCGTGCCGACGTCGATGCCTTTAAGGATCGCGACCTGATCGCCGCGCGTCGGGCCAGGCGTGATGAACACCTGCTGCGCGACGGGCAACGCCTTGCCCTGCGCATTGCGTTGCGTGCCCGGCTTGACGATGAACACGGTCGCGCCATAGGCGTTGTACGTGATGGCGGTTTGCGGCAGCGTCAGGTAGCGCTGTCCGGCGCCCGCGTCGATCTTCACGTTCGCGTACATGCCCGGCAGCAGCTTGCGCTCACGATTGTCCACGCTGGCTTCGATCTGCACGTTGCGCGTCGTGCTGTCGACTTTCGGGCTGACCGACTGGATCTTGCCCACGAACGTTTGCCCGCTGTAGGCATTGGTGTCGACCACGATGGTCTGGCCGATCGCGAGCTGGCCGAGTTGCTGCTGCGGCAGGTAGAAATCGGCGTAGATCGGATCGATTGCCTGCAGCGTGACGATCGCATCGCCCGGATTGATGTACTGCCCCGGATTGATCGTGGTGATGCCGAGGCGTCCCGCAAACGGCGCGCGAATGGTCTTCTTGTCGACGAGCGCGGCCTGTTGCGCGACTTGCGCTTTCTTGACCTTCAGGTCGGCGGCGTCGGCGTCGAGCTGCGCCTTGGCGATCGCCTTGATGTCGTACTGCGCCTTGTCGCGCGTGTAGACCGTCTGCGCGAGCTCGGCTGACGCCTCTAGCGACCGGAGCAGCGCCACGTCGCTGTCGGCGTTGAGTCTGACGAGAACCTGCCCGGCTTTCGCTTCCTGTCCGGAGCTGAATGCGACTTCGCGCACGAGGCCCGCGACTTCGGTGGTGACATCCACGCCGCGCACGGCGCGCAGGCTGCCGACCGCCGCAAGCTGCGGTTGCCACTGCTGATAGCGGGCGACGACTGACGAGACCGTGGCGGGCGGCGCCGCGTTGCCCGACATGAATTTGGCGATCATGTGCGCGCGGAACACGTTGAAGCCGACGAGCGCGGCCAGCAGCAGGCCGACACAGATCAGCATGATCACCATCCGTTTTGTCATCGGTTTTCGTTCGGTCATCGTGATGTCCTTGCACGGCATTGGGCGAAGCGTGTTGCAAAGAGCGGTGCAGCGAGCGTCCTGCCGGGCTATGTCAATGCGCGGTTGCGGCGCTGGCCGGCGCGGCGGCGTTCCACCAGCCGCCACCGAGCGCCTGGAAGAGGGCCGCGGTGTCGGCGTAGCGGGCGGCCTGCGCCTGCGCGAGGCTCACCACCGTTTGCTGGTACTGGCGTTGGGCATCGAGAAGCGACAGGTAGCTCACCCCACCGACGCGATACTGCCCACGCGTCAGTTCCAGCGAATCGTTCGCGGCGCGCCACGCCTCCGTTTGCGCTTTCAGACCGGTCGCGTCGTGATCGAGCGCGCGCAGTGAATCCGCGACGTTCTGGAACGCCAGCAGAACCGTTTCGCGGTATTGCGCGTCGGCCTGCTCGTACGCCGCCTCCGCCGCGCGCTTCTGCGCGCTCAGTTGCCCGCCGTGGAAGACCGGTTGCAGCAAGCCTGCGCCGAGGCTCCAGATCGTGCTGCCCGCCTTGAACACTTGCGCCGGCGTCAGGGCCTCGGCGCCGTAGCTGGCGGACAGCGTGATCTGCGGATACATCGCGGCGGTGGCCACGCCGATTTGCGCGCTGGCCTGATGCAGCACGGCGTCGGCGGCCAGAATGTCGGGCCGCTGTTGCACCAGGGCCGACGGCAGGCTGACAGGCAGAGTCTCGGGTAACGAAAACATCTCGAGCCTGAATTCGGGCAAGGCGGTGTCGCTGGGCAGTTTGCCGGCCAGCACGGCGAGCTGGTGACGCACCTGATCGAGTTGTTGCTGCAGCGGCGGCAGCGTCGCGCGGGTCTGCGCCAACAGGGTCTGCTGCGCGAGCACCGCCGTACGGCCCACGCCCCCCAGTTCGAACTGTTTGCCGAGCACGCCGAATTGCTCCTCTTCTTCCGCGGCGATCCGCTCGGTGGCCTCGATCTGGGCGCGCAGTGACGCTTCCTTGACGGCCGCGGTCACGATGTTCGCTGACATCGCGAGATAGGCCGCCTGCAACTGGAAGCGCTGGTAATCGACTTGCGCGTGCAACGCTTCGAGTTCGCGCCGTGTGCCGCCGAACACGTCGAGTTTGTACGACACGTTCACCGATGCGTTGTAGAGATTGAATTCCTCGACGAGTCCGGGCTCGCCGAACGTGATGCCGTTCAATTTCTGGCGCGTGGCACCGAGTTGCGCATCGACGCTGGGCAGAAGAGTGCCGCCGGCTTGCGCCGAGAAGTTTTCGCGCGCCTGCCGCAATGCCGCTTGCGCCGCGGCGATGTTCGGACTGTTGACGAGAGCTTGACGGATCAGCGTATCGAGCGGCTCGCAATGAAAGAGCGCCCACCAGGCGGCGGGAATGTCCTGTCCCGGCACGAAGCGTTGCGGCAAGCCGGCCGCCCCTGGCGAAGAGGCCGTTTGCTCGGGCAGTGGCGAGGCGGTGTAGGTGTCGGTAGCCGGCGCGGGGGGAGAGCGGTAGTCAGGACCGACCATGCAGCCGGCCACCGCGGCGCAGCCGCATAGCGCGACGCACAGGCGCAGCTGCCGGACAATACGCTGTTGAGCGTCGATCATCGATCCACCTTATATCGCCTGCGTTTTGACTAAACGAGCGAGCGGACGCGGATATTCGGGCAACGTGAACTTTCGGTGTTTCCTTTCCCTGCCTGACGTCGGAATCTACCATCTGGGGCGATCGCTACGCGTAGCCTAGCATGGTCGATTGCTGCGCTCGCACACGAGATCACGTAGACAGTGCGCTCGACGATCTTTCAAACGGCCACCTTCAGCGTGCCCCGTGCCATGCCCGATGCAACGTTCATTCACACGCGTCAAACCTGTTCAGGCGTCTCGGTCATATCTTACGGCGACCTGATCATAGAACGCCGCGTCTCCCAATCGTACATTTGAGCCACCGGAATGCCAGGTCAGCCGCCTGGTTCTGGGCCGGTAGCGACAGTGACATCACGCAGACCAGGGCATGCGCATCCAGACCGCGCTCGCCACTCTGCACAGAGATTTTCCGAAGCTGAACAATCCACGTTTGTCCAGGAGATGGAATATGAATGCCAATGCACAGACCAAAGAATCCAATATCGTCAACGGCCTCAATGTCGACGATCTGTTTTCCCTGATCGAGGGCGTCAAGGGCGATGCATCGAAAGCCAACACCAGTTGGCGCGTGGCGACGACCTGGCAAGGCCAGGCCCGCAGTCACTCCGAGGTCAAGGGATTCGCGATCGGAGGGCAGGACGTGTCGCGTCGATTCACGATCAATATCGACGAGCCTCTCGAACTCGGCGGCTCGAACCAGTTCGCCAATCCTCAGGAGCATCTGATCGCGGCGCTGAACGCCTGCATGACGGTGGGTTACGTGGCGCAGTGCGCTGTGCGCGGGATCACGCTTCAATCTCTCGAAATTGAAACGGAGGGCGACATCGACCTGAGAGGATTTCTTGGGCTCGATCCGAACGTGGCCAACGGCTACGAGAGCCTGCGCTACACCGTTCGTATCAAGGGCAGCGGCACCAAGGAACAGTTCGCTGAAATCCACAGCGCTGTGATGGCCACTTCTCCCAATTTCTACAATCTGGCGAATGCCGTCCCTTTAAAGTCGACGCTGCTGGTCGGGTGAACCAAGTAGTGGCGGCGCGACTCGAATTGTTCCGTCGCGCCGCCTTCCAGCGGTTTTGCTAGATCAGTAATGCGAACTTGATCGAGGCCAATGGGTTAACGAACGCGGGCCATGGATTATTTGAGCGCCACGCTCATGCCGCCATCGGCCATCACCACTGCGCCGACGATATAGCTGGCCTTATCGGACGCCAGAAAGGCAATCACTTCGGCGATTTCCCGTGGATCGGCCGCCCGTTTGATCGGCGCGCTCTTGCCGTGCTCGGCGAGAAAGCGGAGAGCGTGGCGCGGCGATGCGAGCGGCGCTCGCTCATCAAGGCCGCTTCGGCAGGGTGGCGAAGGCGCTACGCTGGATCCACGCGGACTTCGCCGAGCCGCTCGATGTCAGCCGTCTCGCCGACGAAGCCGGCATGAGCGTGCCGGCTTTTCATGCCAATTTTCGAGCCGTCACGCAGACTTCGCCGATCCAGTACATCAAGTCGACGCGGCTTCATCAAGCGCGCCTGATGATGATCCGCGACGGCCTGACTGCCGCGTCGGCGTCGGCGTCGGCGCGGGTCGGCTATGAGAGCCCGTCGCAGTTCAGCCGCGAATTCAAGCGTTTTTTCGGCCGCTCGCCAGTCGATGTGGCTCGAGACATGCGAGCGTCGTTCGCGCTCTCGTCCGCCGCGAAGATCGACGATTTTGTGGCGTCTCACTGACAGTCGGCCGCACTCACGCCGCGCGCATGTTGCGGTGTTGGGTCGTGGGGGCGGCGGCGCTCAGCCCGGACATCGGCGCTGAGCGCAAAGGCAATGCCAGGAGAGAATGGGGCTAGCCGCGGTAATCCGATGTCGGGTCGTCGATCAGCCGGAGCGCGGCTTGCCACGCCAGCTCCGCGATTTCCGCCGAATCTTCGCGAGCGAACTGGCTCGCGGTCAGTTCACAGACTTCGCGCGGCGGGATGCGCAATGCGCTGCCGCCGGCCAGCGCCTGAATCTGCGCCTGGCAGGCACGTTCGAGGAAGTAGATCTCATGGAATGCTTCGGCGGCCGTGGCGCCTGCCGCGAGCAACCCGTGATTGCGCAGGATCATCGCCTTGCAGGTGCCGAGATCGCGGACCAGACGTTCGCGTTCGCCGAGTTCCAGCGCGATGCCTTCGTAATCGTGGTAGCCGAGCTTGCCGTAGAACTTCAACGCATGCTGGCTGATCGGCAGCAGGCCTTGTTCCTGGGCGGATACAGCGGTGCCGGCGGCCGTGTGCGTGTGGATCACGAAATGCAGATCGTCCCGCGCGGCATGAATCGCCGAATGGATCGTGAAACCCGCGGCGTTCACGCGAAACAATGCGGGCTCGGTGTGCGCGCGCTCGTCGACGACCTTGCCCTGATGATCGATCTTCACCAGATCCGAAGCGCGCATCTCGTGGAACAGGATGCCATAGCGGTTGATCAGGAAAGCGGCTGGCTCACCCGGCGCGCTCGGCAGGCGAGCGGTAATGTGCGTGTCGATCATGTCCGTCATGCGGAAATGCGCGACGAGCCGGTAAAGCGCGGCCAGTTCTTCCCGCACATGCTGCTCGCTACCGGATCGCGCGCTGCGTGCGGCACGCGGTTCTAGCGCAGAGTCGGATATTTGCGTCGTTTGCATTTGAAAAGGCTCCGAGGTTCGCACGCGCTGTCGTGTGCGTGGTGTTCGCGGGCGACGACGCAGGCAAGCGTCGCGGCATCGGTAAACAATACGCCGTTATCGTCGACGAGGACCAATCCGTCTGGCCGTACCTGCTCGCGCATGGCTTGGTGCCGTGATCGAAAGCCAGAACCAACGGGGCGACTAATCCCGGATGAAACAGCGCTCGCCCAAAAAGAAAAAACGCCTCGCAGGGCGTTTTTTCCAGAACCTCGATCCAGCAGGGAACTCGCATTCCCGCTGAGAGAGACTCGCTTTAGAACTTGTGACGGATACCGACGCGGAATGCCAGCTGGTTGTCCGAGCCCGTGCCCGACGTGTTGAAGTAGCTGGTGCTCGAACCGATCTGCGCCTGCACATCGCCCGTTGCCGCGTTGTGGCCCGAAGCGATCTGGTAGATACCCAGTGCATACACGTCCGTACGCTTGCTCAGCGCGTAATCGACGCTCAGGTCCGCCTGGTTCCAGTGGCCCGTGTTCGCGTTGCTCAGGTGCATGTACGTGTAGCCCGCGCCTGCCGTCAAAGCCGGCGTGAACGCGTACTTCGCGCCTGCTTCATAGGCGGCGAACGTCGTCGTGCCGCCCGTGATCGGCTCGAAGCGCGTGTTCGTGTACAACGCCCACAGCGTTGCCGCGGCGATCGTGTAACGGCCGCCGACGCCGAACGTGCGCAGATCGCGCACGGTGCCCGTCGTCACGTTGGCCATGGCCGTCGAAAACGCCGGCGTCGATTGTGCGGGGAAGCGGATGTCCGTGTAAGCCGCGCCGACGCCGAACGGGCCGTTTGCGTAGTTCACGCCGAAGCTATAAGCGCGCGACGAACCTGCGGTCGTGCCGACCGTCGGTGCGCCGGCGAATGCGCCAGCCTGGTTCGAGAAGCCGTACATCGCGCCGAAGGTCAGGCCCGAGAAATTCGCGCTGCTGAACTTGACTGCGTTGTTGATACGGCTCGACGTCAACTGGTCGACGTCGTTGATGTGGTAAGCGTAGTTACCCGCGACGGTCTGGCCGCCGGTCGAGTAGTTGCCGCCCAGGTAGTCCGTCGAAAACGAGTACTGGCGACCGAACGTCAGCGAGCCGATGCCGTCCTTCGACAGACCGACATATGCCTGACGGCCGAACAGCGCGCCGCCCTGGCCGAGCGTGCCGTTGCCGCTGTTAAAGCCGCTTTCCAGCACGAACAGCGCCTTCAGGCCGCCACCCAGATCTTCCGTGCCGCGCAGGCCCCAACGGCTGCCTTGGGCAACGCCGTCGTCGTACTTGAAGAGGTTGTCGTGACCCGTTGCGGTCTTCGAGTTGTTCACGTAGCTGATACCGGCATCGATCAAGCCATACAGCGTGACGCTGCTTTGCGCGTGGGCGGCAGTGGCGAAGACGGCGAGAGTAGCGGCGGCAAATATTTTCTTGTTCAAGGACTTCTCCGATTAAAAATTAAGCGATCGTCACGCCCAACTCTTCGGTCAGGTCGTGTGATGGCCCGCAATTTAAGGGAACGCAGAGTAAGGTATGTGACAGGATCGCTTATTTTTGAAATCTGTCGCGCCGGCGCGACACTTACATAGCGCCGCCGGCGCAAATCGCGCAGGGCATGCGCGTATAAGCTTTTTCCGGATCGCGCATAAGCGTGTGAAAAACGATTGGTTTTCGGGCGCCGCGGCCGCATGCGACGATGCGCGCCTACCAACACATCCCATCTGGGGCAACGCATGCAACGCCGGACAATCATCCAGAATCTGCTCGCTATCGCCGCCGTCTCGCTGACGGCCACGTTCGCACACGCGGACGACAAACAAATCAAGATCGGCACGATGAGTGGCCCGGACGCGCAAATCTGGACGGTCGTGACGAAAGTGGCGGCGAAGGAAGGTCTGAACGTCAAGGTCATCGAATTCAACGATTACGTGCAGCCGAACGCCGCGCTCGACGCGGGCGACCTCGACGCCAACGGTTTTCAGCACCAGCCGTTTCTCGACAGCCAGATCAAGCAGCGCGGCTACAAGATCGTCAACGTCGGCCTGACCTACGTGTCGCCGATGGGCTTCTATTCGAAGAAACTCAAGTCGCTCAAGGACTTGCCGGAAGGCGCGAAGGTCGGCATCCAGAACGATCCGTCCAACGGCAACCGCGCGCTGCTGCTTCTGCAGAAGTACGGCGTGATCAAGCTGAAGCCGGGCGTCGGCACGAACGGGGTGAACGCGACGCCGCTGGATGTCGCCGAGAATCCGAAGAAGATCAAGCTGGTCGAACTCGACGCCGCGCAGCTGCCGCGCGCGCTCGGCGATCTCGACGCGGCGTCGATCAATACCGATTACGCGGTCAAGGCCGGCCTGCAGCCGACCAAGGACGCGATCGCGATCGAGGACCTCAAAGGCCCGTACGCGAATCTGATCGCGGTGCGCGAGCAGGACCGCAACCAGCCGTGGGTGAAGAAGCTGGTGGCGGCGTACGAGTCGGACGAAGTGCGCAAGTACATCGATACGCAATTCAAAGGCGCGATCATTCCGGCCTTCTGATCAGCGTTTGACACATGACGTTTCAATGCAAATCGCCCGCTGACCCAGCGGGCGATTTGCGTTTCGGTTCAAGCCTTTACGGGTGGGTTGCGCGATAAAAGCGGCACCGCCCGCGATGCGCCTTAGTTGCTCAACAACGAGCCGCTGCGGAACGCCTTCGCGCCGGCGATGCGCGCGAACTCCAGCCCGGCCGTCGCAAAGCGCGTCAAATGCCGTGCGTACAGCACGCCGGCCACACTGCTTTTCAGCGTGACGACTTGCTCCGTCAACGGGTCGACGATATCGGCGATTTCATGACCGACGTCGACCCAGGTGCCCACTTCGCAGCGATACACCAGCACGCCGCTCATCGGCGCGACGATCGGCTCCGCGCCGGCGAGCGGCGTGGCGGCGAATTCGAGCGGCGGCAGCGGAGCGGCCGTGCCGTCGATCACGCCACGCGAGGTCAGATATTCGATGATCGCCTGGGCATCGTGCTCGGCGTACTCGTACGACACTTCGCGCTGGCCGCGCAGTTCGATCGTGACCGAGATCGAGCCGTTCGGAATCGGGAAACGGTCGCCGTAACGGCCACGCAGATCCGACCAGCAGAAGCTGTGGATTTCATCGAACGGGTTGCCCACCGAATTGAGCGCGAGCAGCGACGCCTTGGCGTCCAGATAGCAGGCGAGCGGCTCGACTTCCGACCACAGATCCGGGTTCGTGTAGAGGTGCATCGCGGCTTCCCAGTCGCAATGCAGATCGAGCACGACGTCGGCGTCGTACGAGAGCTTTTGCAGTGCGAGGCGCTGCGATTCGAGTTCGGTTGCCGGTTTCTGCGCGTCGAGCGCTTCGCGCATCGCCGTGCGGATCGCCGTGCGGTTGGCGTCGAGATCGTCGCTCAGGCGCGACTCGATCACCGGCTGCACCAGCGCCGACAGATCGTGGAAATTGCGGTTGAAATTCTGCGCGGTGTTGGTTTCGAAGCGTCCCGTCAGATGGCCGAGAAAGTGCTGATTCAGGCCGATCGGATTGGCCACCGGCACGATCACGACTTCGCCGCGAATCTTGCCGGCCGCTTCCAGCGCGGCCAGCTTGCGGCGCAGCGCCCACGACACCAGCATGCCGGGCAACTCGTCGGCATGCAGCGACGACTGGATATAGATCTTCTGCCCGCCGCCGGGACCGTAGTGGAAACTCATGAGGTCGCGGGCGGTGCCGAGCGTCGGGGCAATCAGCGGATGGGTTTGGGTTTGCATGGTTTTCAAATCCGCGGCCAAGTGGGGCGCGCCGCGCTATCTCGTTGATAACAGTGGGGAAACTTGCTTGACGGCCGGTCATTCGTGGGCCGGTGGGCGGCGCCTCCTGGGCGCCTCGATCGCACGATCTTAGCCGATATGACGCAGTGTGTGGTTTTATGCGGCGCCGCAAATGAAACGGGCTCCGCCTGTGGCGGAGCCCGTTTCTGCAAACCGGCAAGCGCGTCGTCAGACGCGCATGGCTGGTTTAGCCGCCGTACACGTCGAAGTCGAAGTACTTCTTCTCGAGCTTCTTGTACGTACCGTCCTTGATGATGTCGGCGATCGCCTTGTCGACCTTCGCCTTCAGATCGGTGTCTTCCTTGCGCATGCCGATGCCTGCGCCGTTGCCGAGGATCTTCGGATCGTCGAGGTTCTTGCCGACGAAGTCGAAGCCGGCGCCGCGCGGCGTCTTCAGGAAGCCGATTTCAGCTTGCACCGCGTCTTGCAGCGCTGCGTCCAGACGGCCCGACAGCAAGTCGGCATAGACCTGGTCCTGGTTCTGATACGGCACGACCTTCGTGCCCTTCGCTTCCCAGTACGTCTTCGCGTAGGTTTCCTGGATCGTGCCTTGTTCCACGCCAACCGTCTTGCCCTTGAGCGAGTCGGCCGTCGGCAGGATGCCCGAACCCTTCTTCGCCACGAGGCGCGTCGGCGTGTTGAACAGTTTGTTCGAGAAGGCAATCTGCTCGGCGCGTTGCGGCGTCATGGACATCGACGACAGCACGCCGTCGAACTTCTTCGCCTTCAGGGCCGGGATCATGCCGTCGAAGTCGTTTTCCACCCACACGCACTTGGCCTTCAGGCGCGCGCAGATTTCATTGCCGAGGTCGATGTCGAAGCCAACGAGCTTGCCGTCCGAGCCCTTCGACTCAAACGGGGGATAGCTGGCGTCAACGCCGAAACGGACGGTCGACCAATCTTTAGCGTGTGCGCCAATCGAGACGGTAGCAAGCAGAGCAACCGTCAAAGCCGCTAGCAGTTTTTTCACTGTTTAACTCCTCGTGTAGTTCAAATACGCCCGCATGCGATTGTGCCGCTGCGGGGCACCCGGCGCGACTCACGACCGGGCTTGGGTTGAAGCTGCCAGCCGGGGCGGCCAGCAGCGCGCGCCAAGCTTATCAGTTCAAAAAGATTGGGTAGCTAGTGAAACACCGGATGGCGCATGAGGATAGCTTTTAAAGCCTGAATGTGGTGGAGATTCAAAAGCGGCTGCGGTGCGTATTGCATGGGATAGGCTGATCGCTTCGGATTTGTAATCGCCTAGTAATGAAGTTGGCTAATTGCGTCTGTATTGCCGCGCTTGCCCGAATCACGCGCGACTCAAGACGCCCGAGTGCAGGCGGACTAAAAGCCGGCCATTTACTCCGTTTACTCCTTGCTCAGCGAATCCGCGCGCCCGGCGCCGACCTCGCCGCACCATAGTTCGCCTTTGTCCATCATCTGCGCGTCTTGCGCGGACATGCCCGCGCAGGTGCCGCGCATGTCCTGCGTCTCGCGCTCGGTGCGCGCGAGCGCGGCCCGGTTCATTTCGCCCTGCAGCCAGCCGCCGAAGCACGCAATCGATCCGGCCGCGACGGCCACCCACATCCACTCTGTTTTGCTCAAGCGCATTGTCTGTTTCTTGTCCGACTCTTCGATTGCCCGGAAGACAGGCCGCGCGGCATCCGGCGACGCTGCCCTCGACCACCGGCGGCGGCTTGGGCAAGAGATCGTTTATCGGCATCGGCGCGGGTCTTCTTTAGAAGCGGCGCTGACGACTTCCGAATGACGTCATTAAGCTCGGACTGTCGCGCGACATTACAACGCGCGGTTCACGTGTTCGCGCGTTTCAATCGATCAGCGGCGAGTTAAAGTTTTCGCATAACCTGCCGTTAAATGCAGATGAGCGGGTTTGCTGCATCACGTCCGACTGGCAATTTTTTCGACTCTGGCTAAGCCAAAAACCAAAAATGGTTTTCTTAGCGCTATCATCGATGCTCCTCGCGCTTCGCCACATGCAGCATCGAGCGTATCTGTCTGAAGAAAGTCACCGGGCAACCCGTCCGCGGATCGAGTCCGCGTGTTTGCGCTCGTCAGAAAGGCCTTCTGCTAAACGGTGTCGGTTATGCACATGATGTTGACGGCAGATGCAAAGCGCTTTTGTAGACGATTCTTCCATTCACGAATCGCTGCCGCCCTGGCGCGCGCACGTTTGTCATGTCGCGGCGTTTGGCCGGGATTTTTAACACTTCTGATCGGCACGGATATCTGCCTGGGTTTTTTTTCGGCGTCGCCGGTTAAAGCCGACGAAAAGATTCTGCGCGTGCTGGCCTGGCCCGGCTACGCGGACGCCGACGTCGTCAAGAATTTCGAGGCGCGCTACAAAGCCAAAGTGGAAGTAACGCTGGTCGATTCCGACGAGGCGCTGTGGGCCCAGATGCACGCCAAAAACACGCCGCCTTTCGACGTGCTCGCCGCCAATACCGCGGAAATCCAGCGCTACACGCAGGCGAATCTGCTGGCGCCGCTCGATCTCGCCAACGTGCCGAATACCAAACGACAATTGGCGCGCTTTCAGGCGCTCGCCTCGATTGGCGGCCTCACGTCGGGCGGCAAGGCGTATGCGATTCCGTTTACGTATTCGTCGATGGGCCTGATCTACGACCGCAAGCAGGTCGCCGTGGCGCCGCGCTCGATGCGCGAATTGTGGAATCCGCGCTACCGCGGCAAGGTGCTCGACTTCAACAGCGCGCAGCACAATTTCTCGTTCACGGCGCTGGCGCTGGGCTATCCCCATCCTTTTCAGCTCGATGCCGCGCAAATGCGCGCGATTGCTCACAAGCTGGTCGATCTGCGCCGCAATCTGTTGACCTATTACACGTTGCCCGAGGAGGCGACCGCGTTTTTCATCCAGCATAAGGTCGCGCTGATGTTCGGCAATTACGGCACCCAGCAGGTCGAATTGCTGCGCCGCGCGGGCGCCGACGTCGGCTACGTGATTCCCGACGAAGGTGCGCTCGCGTGGCTGGATTGCTGGTCGATGACGCGCGCGGCGGCCGACCAGCCGCTGGCGCTCGCGTGGATCAACTACATGCTCGAACCGGGCGTCAGCGCGTTGCTGACGCAACGCCAGGGACTCGCCAACACGTTGACGGCGCCCGCGGAAAACAGCAATAACGCGCGCATCGTGTGGATCGGCCCGGTGGAAGATATTCAGCGGCGCGAGGACCTGTGGGCCAGAATCGTGTCCGGGGACCGGTCGGAGCGTTTTTGATGATACGACCAGGGCTGACCTTCAAACTATCCGTGCTGCTTGCGTGCATCGGCGTGCTCGCGTCCGGCGCGACCGGCTATTACGCGTATCACGCCAATCGCACGATGCTCGTGAACGAAGCCGAGCGCAGCCTGCTCACGTCGACGGAATTGCTCGGCCAGCGCTTTTCCACCTCGATCGACGATGTCGCCGCCGACGCGCTCGTGCTCGCGAGCATGCCGTCCACGGCGGAGGTCGCGCAGACCGACGACGGTGCCGGCCCGAACGCGGCGCGCGAACGGCTGGCGCAGGTGTATTCCAGTTTCATGGTGCATCACCCTGAATACCTGCAAGTCCGTCTGATTTCGCGTCAGCACTATGGACTCGAACTGGTTCGCTTCGACCGCGACGCCGACGGCCTCGTGCGCGTCGAAGGGAACAAACTGCAGGAGAAAGGCCAGTTCGCGTATGTGTTCGACACGCTGGCGTTTTCGCCGGGCCGCATCTACACCTCGCCGATCTCGGTCAACCATGAATACGGCTCGCATGCCGCGGAGGGCAAGCCGACCTTGCGGCTCGGCACGCCGGTGACGAACGGCAATGGCGCGGTGGTGGGCGTGATCGTGATCGACATCGATCTGGCCGGTTTGTTCAAGCGGCTGCAAAGCGATTTGCCGAGCGACTATCAGGTCTATCTGGCTAACGAGTGGGGCGATTTCCTCGTCAATCCGGATGCCTCGAAAACCTTTGGTTTCGATCGCGGCCGGCGCGTGCTGATGCAGGACAGTTTCTCCGTCACCAAGCCGCTTTTCGAACAGACGCAAAGCGAGGCACTGGTCAACGGCCTCGCGCGGCCACGCCAGGCTGCCGGCCAGGTGCTCGCTTTCGTGCGCAGGCCGTTCGGCGATCTGGAGGGCAACCGCTTCATCGTGCTCGGTCTCGCCAAGCCGCTCGAAGACGTCTTGTCCGGCGCGAATCTGCTTGGCAACCGGATCGTGCGCATGGTGCTGATTTTCAGCGTGCTGGCGCTGTTCCTTGCCGTTCTGTTCGCGCGCGCGCTGACCAAGCCGCTGCATATTCTCGCGTACGCGGCGACGCATCTGTTCGCCGAGCACGCCATGGAAACGCTGCCGCTCAAACGCACCGACGAGATCGGCGTGCTGGCGCGCTGCTTCGACCGGCTGCGCCGCGAAATCAAATCGCAGATGGACGTGCTGCACGCCAAGCAACGCGAACTCGTGCACCTTGCCACGCACGACGTGCTGACCGGACTGCCGAACCGCGTGCTGTTCATGGAGAAGCTCGAGAACTCGATCGACGAAGCGACGCGGCGTGAGGAAGGGCTGGCCGTGCTGTTCGTCGACCTGGATCGCTTCAAGCAGATCAACGATCAGTTCGGCCATGCCGTCGGCGACAAGGTGCTTGTCGCGGTGGCGCGCCGCCTGAAGCAGGTGCTCTGTTCCGCTGATGTGGTGGCGCGTCTGGGCGGCGACGAGTTCATCGTGTTGATCGAGGGGCCGCGTTCTGCGGAGGCGGCGCCCGCCATTGCCTCGCGCATCATGGCGGCGTTGAACGAGGAACTCCAGGTGGACGGGCAAGGCATGACGGTGGGCGCGAGCATCGGCATCAGCCAGTTCCCGGGTGACAGCGGCACGGCCGAGGAACTGCTGCTCAATGCGGACGCCGCGATGTACGCGGCCAAATCCGGCGGACGCTGCGCCTATATGCGCTACCACGATGTGCTCGACATGCGCCGCCGCGAACAGTTCGAGCAGGCGCATGCGCAGGCAGGCGTTGGCGCAACGGAAGGGCACGAGGCCGAGCCGACGGCGTGATCTGACTGAGCGCGCAGGCTGCTGGCCTGAATTGGCGGCGATTCTGACGGGCATCGCTGTGGCCGTCTGCATCGCTCGCTGAGGGCAAGGGACTTTGCTCTCAGCTTTCCGCATCCTTTCTAACTACTTTCTATCTTCACCGCCTGCTTCTCTCTTCCCGCCAAAACCGCGAGGCAACTTTGCCTCGATCTCCGCTTCGCCGAGCGTCGAAGCAATCGTTTGCGCCGATCTTGAGGCAACTCTTTTTGATTTTCAACGAAGCGTTTCCGCCATATCAACTTTGCCGCGAGCCTGCCGAAAACTCCGATATAGCAACGAATTTGACGGGAGACTTCCGTGAAGCGACAGGTAGGGTTATTGGCTGCCGTTTTCGCGTTCGCCGGATGCGCGCAGATGCCTCCGCCGACTGCGGCCCATCCGGACAAGGCGCCGAACGAGGTGATCAGCTTCGACATTCCGCCCGATGCGCTCGGTGCGCGCGATCCGCAACTCGCCGCCGTGCTCGCCAAGGCGGGCGCGCTGGCCGCCGCGCAGCCGCAGTCCACGGTCGTGCTCGTGACCGCGTTGGGGCAGGACTTTGCGTACCTGAACCAGGCTGTTTGGAAGGGCGTGCCCGCACAGCGCACGGCGCGCGTGAACTTCGAGAACCGCACCGCCGGATTGGGTCAGCCGTATAGCGTGTCCATCAGGACGGTTCAGTGAAGGAGGGCACCGTGACGGTTCGAATCATTTTGCTGGCGCTGGCCATGCTCCTGAGCGGGCCGGCCTTCGCCGGCCAGCCGGGCGCCGACCTGCAATCCGCCGGCGCGTTTCCCCCGGCGGCGGACAAGGTTTATCCGCCGTTGCCGTCGCTCGCGATGCTCCCGCCGCCAGCCGCGGGCGACGACGACTTGCCGCTCAAGCCGGCTACGCATCGCAAGAAGCAACACGTGGCGGCGCAGACGCAAGAGCGCAGAAGTCCGCCGACGCCGGTCGTGCGCATCGTCGTGTCCGACGCCTCGCATGCCTATCTCGACTCCGTGCAACGCCAGATCGAACTGGCGTTGGCGAAGTAATCCGGCCGGCGCCACGGCGCTCGCCTCTTTATCGCTAACAAGCGGAAGGATGCAGCATGTCCTTGAAGATCCTCCTGACTGCGCTCGCCTGCCTGTCGGTGTGCGGCGTCGCGCAAGCGGCCGACGACTGCTTCAACGAAGCCGCGGCTTATCAAGGCGTCAACCCGTGGGTGCTGCGAGCGCTGGCGTGGTACGAATCGAAGGGTGACGTGAGCGCGATACGGCAAAACGTCAACGGTTCGATCGACGTCGGCCAGTTGCAGATCAACTCGATTCACTTCGACGACCTCGCGCGCGAAGGCGTGCCGCATCGCGCGCTGATCGATCCGTGCGTGAACGTGTACGTGGCGGCCTGGCTGCTGAAACAGAAGATGGTCAAGCACGGCAATACGTGGCGCGCGATCGGCGCTTACCACTCGGAAACGCCGAAACAGCGCGATGCCTATGCGCGTGGAATTCAGAAGGTGCTGGTGGCGTGGGGGCAGTTGCCGTCCACGCCCTGAAGCCGTTTGCGGGGCGTGCGGCACACGCCCGGCACACGCCGGGTGAACAGCGAAAGACCCCTGAAACAAGGGCTTTTTGCAAACTTCAAACGATCCGTGCCCCGCCGCGATACGTCGCGCGCGGCACCGGCAACTTGTCGAGCATCGTCACGCGCACGAAGTCCGCGCGCAAACCCGCTTCGATCGCGCCGCGATCGTGCAAACCGGCGGTGCGCGCCGGTTCGGCGGAGACCGTTGCCATCGCGCGCGGCAAGGTCCAGCCGGCTTTGTCGACCAGTTCGAACACAGCGGTCATCAGGCTCGACGGCACGTAATCCGACGACAGGATATCGAGCAAGTCGGCTTTCGCCAGTTCGAGCGCCGACACGTTGCCCGAATGCGAGCCGCCGCGCACGATGTTCGGCGCGCCCATGATGGTCGAAATGCCGTGCTCGCGCGCCGCCTCGGCGGCGATGCGGGTGGTCGGGAATTCGGCGAGCACGATGCCTTCCTGCTTGGCCTGTTCGACGTGCTCGATCAGCGTGTCGTCGTGGCTCGCTACCGGAATGCCGAGGCGATTGCAGCGCGCGACGATCTCGCGGCGGTGCGCATCGGCGTAACGCGCCTGCTCGACCGACAGTTCCGCCAGCGCGGTCTCGACGTGTTCGTCGCTCAGCTTGCCGTTGCGTTCCTGGAAGCGGCGCCATTGCTCGCGGTCGTGCCACTGACGCTGACCCGGCGTGTGATCCATTACCGAGGCGAGCCGCAGCAGCGGATGCGCGCACAGCGAGTCGAACACTTCCACGACGTCGGCGGTGGCGATTTCGCAGCGCAGATGCAGGAAGTGTTCGGCGCGCAGCAGCTTGCGCTCGGAAAACCGTGTGAGCGATGCGGCGCATTGCGTCTGCAGATCGCGGCCCCGCAGTCCCACGTTCGTGCGTGAGCCGATGGCGAGCGCATCGAACACGGTGGTGATGCCGGCCGCGGCCACTTGCGCGTCGTGGATCACGAAGGCGGCATCGGTATTCCATTGCACGCCGGGACGCGGCGCGAGATGCTTCTCCAGATTGTCCGTGTGCAGTTCGATCAGGCCGGGCAACAAATAGTCGCCGTCCCAATCTTCGGCTTCGCGCGCGCTCGTCGTGCCGCGCTCGACGTCGCGAATCACGCCGTCTTCGACGCGTAGCACGCCGGTGAATACTTCGTCTCGCGTCACGATGCGAGCGTTCCTGATCAACATCGACTTGCTCCGTAGTCAGTCAGACTTGAGTGTGGCTGTGTGGGTGTTTTTGCATCGACGCCGCATGCGTCAGTGTAGTGCCGTTTCGTGAATGTCAGTGACGCAGCGGCGGCTGCAGTTTCAGGCGGCGCGTGGCGACCTTGTTGCGCGTATCTTCGTCGTGAAAGATGCCGACGATCGCCGCGCCGCGCTCGCGCGCCTCGACGATCAGATCGGCGACCACGTCGCGGTTTTCCGCGTCGAGCGAGGCCGTCGGTTCGTCGAGCAACAGCAGCGGATGCTCGGCGATCAAGCCGCGCGCGATATTCACGCGCTGCTGTTCGCCGCCCGAGAACGTAGCGGGCGCGAGCGACCAGAGCCGCTCCGGCACGTTCAATCGGGCCAGCAGCGCGGCGGCGCGCGAGCGCGCTTCGTCTTCCGGCACGCCGCGTGAAAGCAGCGGTTCGGCGACGAGCGTGAGTGTCGGCACGCGCGGAATCACGCGCAAGAACTGGCTCACATAACCGACCACGCCGCGGCGCAGGCGCAACACATCGTGCGGCTCGGCACCGGTAATTGACACCGGCTGGCCGTCGTTCGCTGCATCGCGAATCGCAATCGAGCCGCTGCTCGCCAGATAATTGCCGTACAGGCAACGCAGCAGCGTGCTCTTGCCCGCGCCCGACGGCCCGACCAGCACCACGCACTCGCCGCGCTCGACTTCGAGCGAGACGCCCGCCAGCGCTTCGATCCGCACGCCACCCTGGCCATGCAAAGTAAAGGTCTTGCCGATGCCGACCGCGCGCAGCATCAGCGCCGCGTTGTCGATGAATGCGCGCTCGCCGGCGCGCGCTTCACTGCTTGTTTCAATGGATCGCATTGTGAGCCTCAAACCGGCAGAACCGAGGAAACCAGCGTTTGCGTGTACGGGTGCTGCGGATCGTCGAGCACCTGATCCGTCAGGCCCGCTTCGACGACTTCGCCGCCTTGCATGACCATCAGCCGATGCGCGAGCAAACGCGCGACGCCGATATCGTGCGTGACGATCAGCACCGACAGATGCAGCGTGGACGTCAGCGTGCGCAGCAGATCGAGCAGACGCGCCTGCACCGACACGTCGAGGCCGGCGGTGGGTTCGTCCATGAAGACGAGCCGCGGACCGGTGACGAGATTGCGCGCGATCTGCAAACGCTGCTGCATGCCGCCTGAAAACGCCGCCGGAAATTCGTCGATGCGCGAAGCGTCGAGTTCCACGCGCTCCATCCATTGCGTGGCCGCGTAGCGGATATCGCCGTAGTGACGCGCGCCGACGGCCATCAACGGCTCGCCGATATTCGCGCCGGCCGAGACGCCGCTGCGCAGTCCGTCGCGCGGATTTTGCTGGACGAAGCCCCACTCGGTGCGCATCAGCAAACGGCGGCGCGGTTCGGACAACGCGAGCAGATCGAGCTTGTCGCCGTGCGTGGCCGTGTAGTGAAGCGAGCCGCTATCGGCTTCGTTTTTGAGCGCGAGCGTGTTCAGCAGCGTGGTCTTGCCCGAGCCGGATTCACCGACAATGCACAGCACTTCGCCCGGATACAGATCGAAGCTGACGTTCCTGCAGCCGTTGCGGCCGCCGTATTGTTTGGTGAGCGAGCGGGCGCTCAGGAGCGGCGTCATGCGGACTCTCCTTCGCGTGCTTTGCGCGCCGGTAGATCGAGATCCGCGTCGCCGCGTCGTTCGTGGCAGTAGTCGCTATCGGAGCAGACGAACATGCGTTTGCCGGCGTCGTCGACGATCATTTCGTCGAGAAAACTTTCCGTCGATCCGCACAGCGCGCAGGCGTGCTGCCACTTCTGCACCTCGAACGGATGATCGTCGAAGTCGAGGCTGCGCACCGGCGTATACGGCGGAATCGCGTGAATGCGCCGTTCGCGGCCGGCGCCGAACAATTGCAGCGCGGGGTTCATATGCATCTTCGGATTGTCGAACTTCGGAATCGGCGAGGGCGAAGCGAGGTAGCGGTGATTGACGATCACCGGATAGTCGTAGGTGGTCGCGATGCTGCCGTGATGCACGATGTCCTCGTAGAGCTTCACGCTGATCAAACCGTAATCGGCGAGCGCATGCAGCTTCTTGCATTCGGCGACACGCGGTTCGAGGCGATAGAGCGGCTCGGGCATCGGCACTTGATAGACGAGAATCTGCTTGTCGGTGAGTGGCGCTTCGGGAATGCGGTGACGCGTCTGGATGATCGTCGCGTCGACCGTGCGGCGCGTGGTCGCCACGCCGGTCGTGCGCGCGAAGAAGCGGCGGATGTTGACCGCGTTGGTGGTTTCGTCGGAGCCCTGATCGATCACCTTCAGCGTGTCCTGTTTGCCGATGATCGCCGCGGTGACCTGAATGCCGCCGGTGCCCCAGCCGAACGGCAGCGGCATTTCACGCGAGGCGAACGGCACCTGGTAACCCGGCACGGCCACCGCCTTGAGCAGGGCGCGGCGCAGCATGCGCTTGGTCTGTTCGTCGAGGTACGCGAAGTTGTAGCCGTCGGCGGCGCTGTCGTATGACGCGGTGGACGCGGTGGCGAGAGATGTGTCGGGCGCGTTCATGCTGCCTGCTCCTGCTGACCGTTGGGTTGATCCTGACTCTGCATGGCGTGTTGCGCGCGCAAACGCCGCACGAGTTCCAGTTCCGATTGAAAGTCGACGTAATGCGGCAGCTTCAGATGCTGCACGAAACCGGACGCTTCCACGCTATCGCTATGCGAGAGCATGAATTCGATATCCTGAGTCGGCGAGGCAAGCGTTTCGCCGAGTTCTTCGGCGCGTAATGCGCGGTCGACGAGCGCCATCGCCATGGCCTTGCGCTCGGAGTGGCCGAACGCGAGACCGTAGCCTTGCGTGAACGTCGGCGGCACCTCGCCGCTGCCGGCGAACTGGTTGACCATCTGGCATTCGGTAATGTCGATGTCGCCGATTTCGACCGCCTCGCCCAACTCGTCGAGTTCCATTTCCACAGCGATCGTGCCGAAGCGGATCTCGCCCGCGAACGGATGCGAATGCGCATAGCCCCGCTGCGTCGCGTAACCCATCGCAAGCAGAAAGCCTTCGTCGCCGCGCGCGAGATTTTGCAGGCGTGTAGCGCGACTCGCGGGAAAGGCGAGCGGCTCGCGCGACAGGTCGCCGGGTTCCGGTGCATTCGGCGTGGGGCGTTCCTGTTCGATCAACCCTTCCTTGTCGAGCAGGCTGACGACGCGCGGCATCGCTTCTGTTTCCACTGCGGCGGCTTGACTTGACGGCGACGACGCTACGCTAACAGCCGCATCGCCTTCGGCGAGCAACGCGAAATCCAGCAGACGTTGCGTGTAATCGTAAGTCGCGCCGAGCAACTGCCCGCCGGGCACGTCCTTGAAGGTTGCCGAAATGCGACGCTCTGTTTGCATCGCTTCGGTATCGATCGGCCGCGTGTAGCCGAAGCGCGGCAGCGTGGTGCGATACGCGCGCAGCAGGAAGATCGCCTCGACCAGATCGCCGGCAGCCTGCTTGATGGCGAGCGCGGCGAGTTCTTCATCGTAGACCGAGCCTTCGGTCATCACGCGCGCCACCGCGAGGCGCAATTGTTCGCGAATCTGCGCGACGCTGAGTTCGGCCAGCCGCGTATCGCCGCGGCGTGCCTTGTCGAGCAGACGCCACGACGCTTCGATCGCGCGTTCTCCACCCTTGACGGCAACGTACATCAGTTCACCTTCGCATGAGTTGTGCGTGGCAGGCCGATCAGGCGCGCGCCGCAGACGAGATAACAATCGACACCGCAAGGAAAGAGCGGCGCAAGGACGGCACGTTCGCGCCAGAAATGCGCGGGCAGGCCGACCGGCGCAATCGTGGCCGTGTGCTGGATGCCGGGGCCGCTCAGCACGATCGGAGCGCCACCCGTCAGCGCCTCGACGCGGATCAGCAGCGTGACCGATTGCTCGGGCGATTCCGCCGCGCCGAGCGCGAAGCTTTCCAGCGGCGGCAACGTGCCGGCGTCGTGGATATAGGCAAACGCGGCTTGTCCCGGTTCGTCGACGAGCGGCGCGCCGGTATGAAAGCGCAATGCCGAGCCCAAGGCCGTATCGGCTTGCGCGAGCCACACGGGCGTCGCGTAATCGCAGAGTGCGAGCAGCGCGGCGAAGGCGGCGAACTCGGCGCGCGTGGCCCGCACTTCGGGCAGCGCGTTCTCGACCACGCCGACCGTGCCTGGCCGCGACAGCGCGTCGAGCAAAGTGCGAAACACGGCCTGCGTATCGTGCACGGGGTCCGCAAAACCCGGCGCTAAGGTGGACAACGCGGTGGACAACGCGGTGGACAATGCAATCTGTGAGTTTTCCATCAGTCGCCCCGGACCATCGTGAAGAATTCGACGCGCGTGGCCGCGGCGTCCTGTTGCCGCCCGGCGCGTTTCGCGGCCAGTTGCGCGGCAAACGGCTCGATCAGTTGCTTGTGCAAGACGGCGTGATGCTCCGGCATTTGCAGGAGCGCGTCTGCCAGCGCAGCCAGTTCGGCGCGCCGGCGGTCGCGGCCAAGATGGCACGCCACGCCGACAGCCGCGGCCGCGTCGCCCGGCGCGCGCAGACGCAAGGTGGCGCGCGTTACCGTGGCTTCGCCGAGATTGAACGGATCGCCGCTGCCGCCGACGCGCCCGCGCACCATCGCGAGGCCGATCTCGGGCGGCCGCAGCCAGTCATACTTTGGAGTAGGGATGTCCTGCAGCGCGCGTTCGAGCGCGGCTTCGAGATCGGCGCGCGGCGTGCGGGCCAGAACGGCCATCCAGGCGCGCCGGACAGCCGGCGGCGGAGCGGAGGAAGGCGAGGCGGAAGTGGCACTCATCGAATTTCCTGTTGATCCAGCGAGTCAACATTTGACCATCTATTCATCTAAACGTCTAGACGTTTAGGGGTATGCTTGTCGAGCCGTGTAGCGCATGACGGCCGTTTCATATTTCCATCACGGCTTGCGCACTACAATGCACGTCATAGCGAATATTTGAACCCAAGGGAATGACAGCACCATGACATCGAACGACAACGCGACGCCGGGCACGATGCTCGAACGCGGCGCGGGCGTTGCCGTGTGGCGGCAGATCGAGCAGATTCTGGCGGCGGAAATCGCCGCCAGCGGTTTCGGCGAAGAAGGGCGCCTGCCGAGCGAGGGCGAACTGGCCAAACGCTTCGACGTGAACCGGCATACCGTGCGCCGGGCCATGCTGGGTCTTGCAGCGCTGGGCCTCGTCAGCGTCGAGCAGGGGCGCGGCACCTTCGTGCAACCGGGCGCGATCGACTATACGATTGGCCGTCGCACACGCTTTACAGAAAACTTGCGCCAGCAGCATCACGCGGCGGCGGGCACGATGCTGTCGGCCGCGCGCGTGAAGGCCGAGCCGAGCGTCGCGAAGGCGCTGAGCCTGCGGGCCGGCGCGTCGGTCTACCGGATCGAATCGCTGCATGAGTCCGACGGCGTGCCGCTCACGTTCGCGCGCAACTGGTATCCGGCGGCGCGTTTCGCGGACCTGCCGGCGGTGCTGGAGCGCACCGGCGGCATCACCAAGGCCATGGCGGAATTCGGCGTGAACGACTATCTGCGCAAGTGGAGCCGCATCGGCAGCGTGCTGCCCGAACCTGAGGTGGCGCGGCGCCTGAATATCAACCGTCAGCAACCGGTGCTGTGGGTCGAAAACGTCGATGTCGATCTGCAAGGCACGCCGGTCAAATACGGCTTCACGCACTTCGCAGCGGACCGCGTGCAACTGCTGGTGGAGCACGACCTATGAGCGGCGTGGAATGGAGCCCCGAGGCTCGTTTTGCCGTGTATTACGTGCCGTCGCGTGAATCGGCGTGGTGGCAGGCCGGGTCGGCTTGGCTCGCGCGCGATGCGGAAAGCGGCGAGCAGTGCGAAGCGCCGCAACCTTCGGATCTGACACGTCCACTCTTCGAGTTGACCGAAGCGCCGCGCCGCTACGGTTGGCACGGCACACTGGTCGCGCCGTTTCGACTCGCCGACGGCGTGACCCAGGCACACCTATTGCAAGCCACACGTGAATGGGCGCGGACGCAAAGCGCATTCGCGTTGCCAGTGGAAGCCGCGACGCTCGGCGATTTCGTTGCATTGCGGCCGGCCGATGCGCAAGGCGAAGCCAACATCCGCGGCGTGGCCACGAGCGCGTTGCAAACGCTCGATGCCTTGCGCGCGCGCCAGTCCGCCGCTGATCTGGCGCGCCGTTTGGCGGCTTCGTTGAGCGAACGGCAACGCGCGTTGCTGATCGAATGGGGTTATCCCTACGTGTTCGACGAATTCCGTTTTCACATGACGCTCTCCAGTTCGCTCGCCGATGTGCGGGAGCGCGCCACGCTGGTCGCATGGTGGCAAGCTCGAACGCCCGCGCTCGGGCCGCTGCTTGTCGACCAGGCCGCGCTCTTCGTCGAACCGGCGCCGGGCGAGCCGTTCGTGTTGTGGCAACGTGTGCCGTTCCGGACCGACGAGGTGAAATAACAATGACAGGTCGTTTGATTTATGTAATGGGACCGTCCGGCGCGGGCAAGGATTCGTTGCTGGAGTTCGCACGCAAGCACTTGATGGGCGAGCCGATTCTGTTCGCGCATCGCTATATCACGCGGCCGAGCGGCAATGGCGAGGCGCATGTGGCGTTGAGCGTCGAAGAGTTCGCGGCGCGTTCCGTGCTCGGCCTGTTCGCGCTCGAGTGGTCGAGCCACTCGCTGCGCTATGGCATCGGTATCGAAATCGATGCGTGGCTCGCGCGCGGTTGCACGGTGGTCGTCAACGGCTCGCGCCAGCATTTGCAACACGTGCTGGCGCATTATCCGCACACGGAAGTGGTGCACGTGGACGCCGCGCCGCATATTCTCGAAGCCCGGCTCGGCGCGCGGGCACGCGAGTCGGCGGAACAGGTGGCGGCGCGGCTCGCGCGCCGCGCGCCGTTCTCGTTGCCGGACGGCGTGCGCTGTACCACGATCGATAATTCCGGCGCGCTCGACGACGCGGGGCATGAGTTGATTGCGTTTTTAAAGGCGGAAGCCGACGTTCAGTAAGCCGTACTATCCGGCCGCCGCCATCCGCTCGCGTGTCGCATCCTGCAAGCACGACACGAACTGCAGCACGGCCGGCGTCGGCAGCAGGCCGCGCCGTGAAATGATGCTGAGATCGTAGTTCGGCAGCGCCTCTTCGATCTGCGCGACGCGGATGCCGAGCGGCGCGACCATCTGCGCAAGCGGCCGCGTGAAGCAGCCGATCACATCGGTTTGCGACACCAGCCCGAGCGTCACCGCGAACGACGACGGCGCGCTCAGCAGACGCTTCGGCACCGGCAAACCGTGCGCGTCGAACATCGCCATCATCACGCTGTGCGGGAAATGATCGGCGCCCACGGTCACGATCCACTCCGCGTCGAGCAACTCATGCAGGCGCGTCACATTGGCAAGCGGATGCCCGGCGCGCATGGCGACGACGAACTGCGTCGAGTAGAGCGGCGCCTGCACCAGATCGCTGTCGAGCGCCTGCACGTGATGGATCGCCGCGATATCCAGCGCGCCGTTGCGCAAACGCGCGACCGCGTCCGGGATCGTCACTTCTTCCAGATGCAGATTGACCCGCGGCATCGCGCGGCGGAACTTCGAGACCGCATGCGGCAGCGCCGTGAGCGCGATCGACGGCATGGTCCCCACGCTCACCCTGCCGGCCAGTTCTCCCTTCACCTGTTCGACGGCTTCGACCGTGCGCCGCATGTCGCCGAGCAACTGCTCGGCGCGCGGCAGCAGCGCGAGCCCGCATGCCGTCAATTCGATGCCGCGCACGCTGCGCACCATCAACTCGGCATTCAGCGCGCTTTCGAGCTCGCGGATCGTATGCGTGACGGCCGGTTGCGTCACGCCGAGCTCGCGCGCGGCGGCGCGCAGACTGCGGTGATGGGCGGCGGCGACGAACGCTTGCAACTGCTGCGGTTTCATTGGGGTAATCCCGTATATAACGGTTGTTAATCGGGGTGAAAAAAACAGCATCTTATTCGAACAAAACGGCGTGGCTATAGTGCTCGCCTGTTTGCCGCGTTTTGATGCGGCCATGAATCCATGGAGCCCTTGAGATGAGCGAAGCCGCGCGTTTTACCGAAGTGTCCGACCTGGCGCCTGCCGCCGAGAGCCTGCGCGAGATTCGCCATCACATTCACCACCACCCGGAACTCGCCTACGAGGAACATCAGACGAGCGCGCTGGTTGCCGAGAAGCTCGAAGAATGGGGCTGGCAGGTCACGCGCGGCGTCGGCCAGACGGGCGTGGTAGGCACGCTGAAAGTGGGCGACGGCAAGCGCAGCATCGGCATTCGCGCCGATATGGACGCGCTGCCGATCATCGAGCAAACCGGTCTGCCGTATGCGAGTGGTACGCACGGCAAGATGCATGCATGCGGCCACGACGGCCATACGACGATGCTGCTCGGCGCCGCGCAACGCCTCGCGGCCACCCGCAACTTTTCGGGCACGGTGCATCTGTACTTCCAGCCGGCCGAGGAGAGCGGCGTCGACAGCGGCGCGCTGAAGATGATCAACGACGGCCTGTTCGAGCGCTTTTCCTGCGACGCCGTGTTCGGCGTGCACAACCATCCCGGTGCAGAACCGGGCGTGCTGCTGTTCCGCAAAGGGCCGTTCATGTCGGCGGGCGACAAGGCGATCATCACGATCGAAGGGGTCGGCGGCCACGCGGCGCGTCCGCATCTGACGGTCGATCCGGTCGTGGTGGCGGCGAGCATCGTGATGGCGTTGCAGACGATCGTCGCGCGTAACGTCGATCCGTCGCAACCGGCGGTGGTGACGGTCGGCTCGATGCATGCGGGCACCGCGAACAACGTGATTTCGAGCAGCGCGAAGCTGGAGTTGAGCGTGCGTTCGTTCAGCCCCGAAGTGCGCGCGCTGTTGAAGAAGCGTATTACCGAACTCGCCGAAAGCCAGGCCGCGAGTTATGGCGGCAAGGCGGTGGTGGAGTACATCGAAGGCTATCCGGTGGTGGTCAATTCGGATGCCGAAACGGATTTCGCGGTGGAAGTGGCGCGCGAACTGGTCGGCGACGACAAGGTGGTCGCGCAGACCGACATCCTGATGGGCAGCGAAGACTTCGCCTTCATGCTGCAGAAGCGGCCGGGCACGTTCCTGCGGATCGGCAACGGTGCGGGTGAAGACGGCTGCATGGTGCACAACCCGCACTACGACTTCAACGACCGCAATCTGCCGGTCGGCGCGGCGTTCTGGACGCGGCTGGTGGAGCGCTATCTGGGCCAGTGATCCGGCGCGGCGAGCCGCGCCTGAATCAGCGGGACGCATAACCATAACGACGAGGAAGACCACGCGATGAGTACCACGACCCATGCGAGCCACGCCGTCGAGGCGAGCCGGCCCGCCAGCCGCGGCGCGATCGCCGCCGCGGTGATCGGCAACTGGCTCGAGTTCTTCGACTTCACCGTGTACGGCTTTTTTGCCGTGATCATCGGCAAGCTGTATTTTCCGTCGGCGGATCCGACCACGTCGTTGCTGCTGTCGGTGGCGACCTTCGCGGCTGGCTTCATCACGCGGCCGCTCGGCAGCGTCATGCTCGGCGTGTACGCGGACCGCAAGGGCCGCAAAGCCGCGCTCAACCTGACCATCATGCTGATGGCGGTGAGCACCGGCCTGATCGCGATTGCGCCGACCTATGCGCAAATCGGTCTCGCCGCGCCTTTGCTGATCGTGCTGGCGCGTCTCGTGCAAGGCTTCTCGCAAGGCGGCGAGTTCGGCGCGGCGACGTCCACGCTGCTCGAACAGGGCGGCGGTACGCGGCGCGGTTTTCGCGCGAGCTGGCAACTGGCCACGCAGGGCGGCGCGGCGCTGATGGGCTCGGGTCTCGCGGCGGCGCTGTCCGGCGCGTTGCCGAAAGACTCGCTGGAAAGCTGGGGCTGGCGCATTCCGTTCCTGGTCGGCGTGTTGATTGCGCCGGTCGGCATGTACCTGCGCCGCCGTCTGGCCGACGACGCGGTCAGCGCGCATGGCCATGCGATCGAGCGCGGCGTGCTGCACGAACTCTTCACCGCGCATTTGCGCCCGCTCATCCTGATCACGCTGACGGTAATGGGCGGCACGGTCTCGACCTACATCCTGACCTTCTACATGCCGACCTACGCGATCCACACGCTCGGCCTGCCGATGTCGCTGTCGATGCTGGTGGGCGTCGCCTCGGGCTTCGTGATGCTGATCACGTGCCCGCTGTTCGGCATGCTGTCGGATCGCATCGGCAGCCGCAAGCGGCCGATCCTGTTCGGACGCGGCGTGCTGGTGCTGCTGCTGTTTCCGGCCTTCATGCTGATCAACCGTTTTCCGCAGTTGCCCGTCATCATGTCGCTGACCGCGCTGATGCTGCTGTTTTATTCGATGGGCTCGGCGTCGGAATTCGCCTTGATGTGCGAGTCGTTTCCGCGGCGCGTGCGCGCCACTGGCATTTCGATCGCGTATGCGTTGAGCGTGTGCGTGTTCGGCGGGACCGCGCAGCTCGTCGCCACGTGGCTGATCAAGCTGACCGGCAGCAAGCTCGCGCCGGCCGGTTATGTGGCGGCGTGCGTCGTGGTGTCGTTGATCGCGGTCTCGATGCTGAAGGAAACGGCGGACAAGCCGATCAATTGATGGATCGAACGGGGCGCCGTCATGGCGCGGTGCCCGCCTTCGAGATTACCCGCGCCGTGCCACCATCTCCGAGACGGTTTGCGCGGCGTGCTGCAGCGGCTCCAGAAACGCCTTCACCATCTGTTTTCCCGAATTGCGCTGCGCATTGCCGCTGATGTTCATCGCGGCGATCACGCGTCCCTGGCGATTGCGGATCGGCGCGGACAGCGAAATCAAACCGCCTTCCAGTTCCTGATCGACGATTGCCCAGCCCTGGCGGCGCACCTGCGCGATCAGCTTCTTCAACTCTTCCTTGTCGGTGACCGTGCGCGGCGTGTGCGCGTAGAGCGGCGCGGAACTCAGCGTCGCCTCGAGCGTTTCGTCGTCGAGCGAGGCCAGCAGCACGCGGCCCATCGACGTGCAATAGGCCGGCAAGCGGCTGCCGATCGACAGGTTGATCGTCATGATCTTGTGGGTCGGCACGCGCAGCACGTAGACGATCTCGGTGCGATCGAGCACGGCCGCCGAGACGCTCTCGTGAACCTGCGCGGAGAGTTGTTCCATCACCGGCTCGGCGAGGTTCCAGAACGGCATGGAGGTCAGATACGCGAAGCCGAGGTCGAGGATCTTCGGCGTGAGGCGGAACAGGCGCCCTTCGGCCTCCACATAGCCGAGCGTCTGCAGGGTCAGCAAAATGCGGCGTGCGCCGGCGCGCGTGAGGCCGGTAGCGGCGGCGACGTCGGTCAGCGTCTGTTCCGGGCGCGTGGCGTCGAACGCGCGGATCACCGCGAGGCCGCGCGCGAACGACTGCACATAGGAGTCGCCCGGTTTGTCCGGGGCCGGGTCGGCGCTGACGGGAACGGCGGAAGACGGCGGCAGGGCTTTGCTCATGGGCCTTGAAAGATGCGTTCGAGGAACTGCGGACCCGCGCCGCGCTTGAATCCGCCGCGCGACGCGCTAAAGGCGTGACGATAGCTTAAGCCTTCTGTTTCGCCAACTTCGCCGCCTGGCGAACAAAAATCCCAGGGTTTGCATGGATGCAGCGGGGATCCAAAATTTGTATGATGACCCGATAACATGATCAATCGAGGCATCGATGTTCGACAAGATTCCTGCGAGAGCGTTGAGCGACACGGTCGCGCAGCAGCTTCTCAAGCAGATCGACAAAGGCACCTTCGAGCGCGGCGGCAAGCTGCCGACCGAGGCCGTGCTGGCGCAGCAGTTCGGCGTGAGCCGCACGGTGATCCGCGAGGCGATCTCGCGCCTGAAGAACGAAGGCGTGGTCGAGCCGCGCCAGGGCAGCGGCGTGTTCGTCGCCGCGCACGGCACGGCGCGACCGCTGCGGATCGACTACGCGGAAGCCGTCGAGCCCGGCTCGGTGGTGCAGATTCTCGCGTTGCGGCGGGCCATCGAAGCGGAAGTCGCGTCGGAAGCCGCCATGCGCCGCAGCGACGCCGACATGGTGTCGATCGACGCGGCGCTCGCGAAGATCGACGAGGCGGTGGCCGAAGGCGAGGACGGCGTGGCTGAAGACGTCGCGTTCCATCGCGCGATCGCGGCGGCCACCGGCAATCCGTATTTTCTTAAAACGCTCACGTTCCTGAATCAGTACCTGGAGGCCGGCACAGTCGTCACGCGCCGCAACGAAGCGTTGCGCGAGGACTTCTCGCGTCAGGTGCGCGAAGAGCATGCGGCGATCGCCGCCGCGATCCGCGCCGGCGATCCGATGGCGGCGCGCAATGCGGCGCGAACCCATATGTACAACGCGGCACGGCGTCTCGCGGAAGCGGGGATTTGCTGAGCTTCACTGCTGAGCGTCGATGCATGGTCTCAGGCGCGAGCGTCCAACGAATTCATAGAGGTCAAGCATGTCCAGAAATGTCGGTGTCATCGGTCTTGGTGCAATGGGCCTGGGTGTCGCGCGTTCGCTGCTGCGCGCGGGTCTGCGGGTCCATGCGTGCGATCTGCGCAGCGAGGTCCTGAATGCGTTCGTCGCGGAAGGCGGCGTGGGTTGCGCGACGCCCGCCGAACTCGGCGCGCAGTGCGAGGTGGTCGTCACGCTGGTCGTGAATGCCGCGCAAACCGAAGCCGTGCTGTTCGGCGAACAGGGCGCAGTCGCGGCGATGAAAAAGGGCGGCGTGGTGATTGCCAGCGCGACCGTGGCGCCGGACTTCGCGATCGAACTCGGCAAGCGGATTGAGGCGGCCGGCTTGCAGATGCTCGACGCGCCGGTCTCGGGCGGTGCGGCGCGCGCGGCCTCCGGCGAGATGACCATGATGACGTCCGGTCCGGCAGCGGCCTATGCCGCGTGCGAGGACGTGCTGGCCGCGATGGCCGGCAAGGTGTATCGCCTCGCTGCCGAGCACGGCGCCGGGTCGAAGGTGAAGATCATCAATCAGCTGCTGGCGGGCGTGCATATCGCGGTGGCCGCCGAAGCCATGGCGCTCGGCTTGCGCGAAGGCGTCGATCCGGATGCGCTGTATGAAGTCATCACGCACAGCGCGGGCAATTCGTGGATGTTCGAGAATCGCGTGCCGCACATTCTGAACGGCGACTACACGCCGCTTTCGGCCGTCGATATTTTCGTCAAGGATCTCGGGCTCGTGCTCGATACCGCGCGTCGCTCGAAATTCCCGCTGCCGTTGTCGGCGGCGGCGCATCAGATGTTCATGATGGCGTCCACGGCCGGTCACGGCGGTGAAGACGATTCCGCGGTGATCAAGATTTTCCCCGGCATCGACGTGCCGGCGGCGAAGTAAGCGGAGGAACGTCATGACGGCTACTACGAAACGCGCGCTGCTCGGCTGTATCGCCGACGATTTCACCGGCGCCACCGATCTCGCCAACATGCTGGTGCGCGGCGGCATGCGCACCGTGCAGACCATCGGCGTGCCCGCATCGAATGAAACGGTGGAGGCCGACGCGCTGGTGGTCGCGCTGAAATCGCGCACGATTCCCGCCGCCGATGCGGTCGCGCAATCGCTCGCCGCGCTCGACTGGTTGCGCGCGCAAGGCTGCCGGCAGTTCTTCTTCAAATACTGCTCGACGTTCGATTCGACCGACGCGGGCAATATCGGCCCCGTTACGGATGCATTGCTCGACGCATTGTCTGCCGATGGCAACGCTGGTGCGTTCACGATTGCATGCCCCGCATTTCCCGAGAACGGCCGCACGATCTTTCGCGGCCATCTGTTCGTCGGCGACACGTTGCTCAACGCGTCGGGCATGGAAAACCATCCGCTCACGCCGATGCGCGATGCGAACCTCGTGAGCGTGCTGCAACGGCAGACGCAGTCGAAAGTCGGGCTCGTGCGTTATGACGCCGTGGCGCAAGGCGTGTCGACTGTGCGCGACTCGTGCGATACGTTGCGCAATGAAGGCGTGCGCATGGCGATTGCCGATGCGGTGTCGGACGCCGACCTCTACGTACTCGGCGAAGCCTGCGCCGACCTCACGCTGATTACTGGCGGTTCCGGCGTCGCGCTGGGTTTGCCGGCCAACTTTCGCCGCGCGGGTTTGCTGAAGGAGCAGGGCGATGCCGCGCAGTTGCCGGTGGTGGAGGGATTGTCGGCGGTGCTGGCCGGCAGCGCATCCAAAGCGACCAACGCCCAGGTCGCGGAGTGGCGCGCTACACGGCCCGCGTTCCGTGTCGATCCGCTCGCGGCGGCGCGCGGCGAGAACGTCGTCGAACAGGCACTGGCTTTCGCGCAGCCGTACCTCGACAAAGCCGAGCCCATGTTGATCTATGCCACCGCCACGCCCGACGAAGTCAAGGCGGTGCAGCGCCAGCTCGGTGTGAATGAAGCAGGGCACCTGGTCGAAAACACGTTGGCGTCGATCGCGCGCAGTCTGCGCGAACGCGGCGTGCGCAAGTTCGTGATAGCGGGCGGCGAGACCTCGGGCGCTGTCGTCCAGGCGCTCGATGTGCACACGCTGCGCATCGGCGCGCAGATCGATCCCGGCGTCCCGGCCACGGCCACGACCGGCGCCGAACCGCTCGCGCTTGCCCTGAAATCCGGCAACTTCGGCACGACCGACTTCTTCGAGAAAGCGCTGCGGCATCTGAACGGAGCCGCGCAATGACCGGCGCGCCCGCACTCCATACGACGGACGAAGCACGCGTACGCGAGGAAATTTGCGTGACCGGCGCGAGTCTCTATCAACGCGGCTACACCGTGGGCACCGCCGGCAACATCAGCGCGCGGCTCGACGACGGCTGGCTTATCACGCCGACCGATGCCTGTCTTGGCCGGCTCGATCCCGCCGATATCGCCAAGGTCGATCTCGACGGCAACGCGGTGTCCGGTGGCCGGCCGTCGAAAACGCTGGCGCTGCATCGCTGCATCTATGCGCGCAACGGCGCAGCACGCGGCATTGTCCACACGCATTCGACGCATCTGGTTGCGCTAACGCTCGCGGGCGTCTGGCGCGAGACCGACGTGCTGCCGCCCATCACGCCGTACTACGTGATGAAAGTGGGCCACGTTCCCCTGATTCGTTATAAACGCCCCGGCGATCCGCAAGTCGCCGAACAGATCGCCACGCTGGCCGACAGCGTTCGCGCGGTGCTGCTCGAACGTCTCGGTCCGGTGGTGTGGGAGCGTTCAGTGGCACAAGCCGCGTATGCGCTCGAAGAACTCGAAGAGACCGCACGTCTGTGGTTGATGACGAACCCGCGGCCCGCACCGCTCGATGAAGCCGCACTCGAAGAACTGCGTACCGTGTTCGGCGCGCGCTGGTAGTCGAAGCCGACCAAACAAAACCCGGCCGCGTTGCGCTCAGCACGCCGCGTCAGGCCATCCATTCAAGGAGACAATGCATGAGTTCGTATCAGGCCGAATCCAGCCGCCCGATTGCGGCAGCCGCCACAGGACAACCCGGCGCCGCCGAAGTCGAGCGCACCTATAAGAAAGTGTTCTGGCGCATCGTGCCGTTTCTGATGCTCTGCTATGTGGTCGCTTATCTGGATCGCGTGAATGTCGGCTTTGCGAAACTGCAAATGTCGCAGGATCTGGCATTCAGCGAAACCGTGTTCGGTCTGGGCGCGGGCGTGTTCTTCATCGGTTATTTTCTATTCGAGTTGCCGAGCAACATTCTGATGCACAAGCTCGGCGCGCGTATCTGGATCGCGCGGATCATGATCACGTGGGGCTTGCTGTCGGCGGTGTTCGTGTTCGTGAAGACGCCGATGCAGTTCTACATTTTGCGCTTCCTTCTTGGCCTCGCCGAAGCCGGTTTCTATCCCGGCGTGATCCTGTACCTGACGTACTGGTTTCCGTCGCATCGGCGCGCGAAGATCATCGCGGTGTTCATGTCGGCGATTCCGGTGTCGGGCATCTTCGGCAATCCGCTGTCCGGCTGGATCATGCAGACGTTCCACAACAGCTCGGGTTTCGCGGGCTGGCAATGGATGTTTCTGATCGAAGCGGTTCCCGCCATCGCGATCGGCATTGCCACGATCCTGTATCTCGACAACGGCATCGCCGCGGCGAAGTGGCTGAGCGAACGCGAAAAGCGCCTGCTCATCGATGAAATCGCCGCCGCGCAGCCGAAGGAAAAAGCCCAGGCACACTCGCTCGGCGCGGTGTTCCGCGATCCGCGCACGTGGTGGATGTCGCTGATCTATTTCGCGTTCGTCACGGGGCAATACGGCCTGACGTTCTGGATGCCGACGCTCGTCAAATCGACGGGCGTGACCGGCGCGTTCAATATCGGCCTGCTGAGCGCGATTCCGTTTCTGTGCGCGATCGTCGTGATGAACCTGATGGGTCACAGCGCCGACAAGCGCCGTGAGCGTCGCTGGCATCTGATCGTGCCGGCGCTGTTCGGCGCGGTCGGTTTCACGGTGGCCGCTTCGTTCGCGGACAACACGGTGGTGTCGATCGCGTTTCTCTCGCTCGCCGCCGCCGGCGTGCTGACCTGCGCGCCGCTCTTCTGGTCGCTGCCCACCGCATTCATGTCGGGCGCGACTGCCGCGGCCGGCATCGCGATCATCAATTCGATCGGCAATCTCGCGGGTTTCGCGAGCCCTTACATGATCGGCTATCTGAAGGATCTCACGCATAGCACGCAGACCGGCATGTATGTGCTGGCCGGCATGCTCGTGATCGGCGCGATCGCTACGTGGCTCACGCCGGCCAAACTGGTCAATCGATAAATCGACACTCACGCGCGGCATGCATCGCTGCCGCGCGCCGCATTACACCGTTTTCAAGGAGTCGCTGCCATGCCTCGCTTCGCCGCCAACCTCTCGATGATGTACAACGAGCACGCTTTCCTCGACCGTTTCGCCGCTGCGGCGCAAGACGGTTTCGAAGCGGTCGAGTTTCTGTTCCCCTACGATTTCCCCGCCAACGAGATCAAATCGCGAATCGACGCAAGCGGTCTGACGCAAGCGCTTTTCAATGCGCCGCCCGGCGACTGGGCCGGCGGCGAGCGCGGGATTGCCTCGCTGCCGGGCCGCGAAGACGAATTCCGCCGCGGCATCGAGACCGCGCTCGACTACGCACGCGTGATCGGCAATCGCAAGCTGCATGTCATGGCCGGCCTGATCGGCGCGGATCAGCCGCGCGCGAAACATCGCGAGGTGTACCTGAGCAATCTCGCGCATGCCGCCAAGGCGGCGCAAGCCGAGGGCATCACGGTCGTGATCGAGCCGATCAATACGCGCGACATGCCGGGCTTCTTTCTGACCCGTCAGGACGAAGCGCAAGCGATCTGCGCGGAAGTCGGCGCGCCGAATCTGAAGGTGCAGTTCGACTGCTACCACTGCCAGATCGTCGAAGGCGACCTCGCGGTGAAACTCAAACGCGATATGGGCGGCATCGGCCACATTCAGATCGCCGGCGTGCCGGAACGCCATGAACCCGACACGGGTGAAGTGAACTACCCGTATCTGCTCGAACTGATCGACTCGCTCGGCTACGACGGCTATATCGGCTGCGAATACCGGCCGCGCGCGGGCACCTCGGCCGGTCTCGGCTGGTTCAAACCGTATCTGAACGCGACCCGCTAACAAGGACGAAACACATCATGAAAGTACTGATTACCGGCGGCGCGGGTTTTCTCGGCCAGCGTCTCGCGCGTGAACTGCTCGCGCGGGGTTCTCTGAAAGACCCGCAAGGCGCACCGCAAGCGATTACCGAACTGGTGCTGCTCGACGTGGTGCAAGCCAACGATTTCGGCGATAAACGCGTGCGCACGGAAGTGGGCGACATCGCGGAGCGCAGCGTGCTTGAGCGCGTGATCGACGACCAGACTTCGGCGATCTTCCATCTGGCCGCGATCGTGAGCGGCCAGGCCGAAGCGGATTTCGATCTCGGCATGCGCATCAATCTGGATGCATCGCGGCTGCTGCTGGAAACTTGCCGGCAACGTGGCCACCGGCCGCGCGTGCTGTTTACGAGTTCGGTGGCGGTGTATGGCGGCGAGCTGCCCGAAGTCGTGCAGAACGACACCGCGCTGAATCCGCAGTCGTCGTATGGCGCGCAGAAGGCAATCGCGGAGTTGCTGCTCAACGATTACGCGCGGCGCGGTTTCGTCGACGGCCGCGTGTTGCGGCTGCCCACCATCAGCGTGCGGCCGGGCAAGCCGAATGCGGCGGCGTCGTCGTTCGCGAGCGGCATCATTCGCGAGCCGTTGAACGGCGAAGCGGCGGTGTGCCCGGTCGCGGGCTCGACGCGCCTGTGGCTGCTGTCGCCGCGCAAGGCGATCGAGAGCCTGATCGCCGGGTTGGAACTCGACTCGGCTGCGCTCGGTAACCAGCGTGTACTGAACTTGCCGGGTATTTCGGTGAGCGTCGACGACATGGTCGCCGCGCTGCGCGAGGTGGCGGGCGACGCGGTCGCCGGGCGGATCGTGTTTGAGCCGGATGCGCGCGTCGAAAAGATCGTGGGTAGCTGGCCGGGACGATGGGATACGTCGCGCGCCGAAGGGCTGGGGTTGAGCGGCGAGCGCAATTTTGCCGACGTGATCCGCAGCTATATCGAGGACGAGCATATTCAGCTCCGCTAGACACACCCTGCCGCAGTCTTTAAGCCCCGTGCCGGCGCCTTGAAAACAGGGCTGCCGGCACGGGCGCGTCATTCGTCTGATCCTTTGCAAGAACGGTCGTGGCCTGCACGTATTCCCTGGTGCGGGCCTGGCCGCGCTTGACATGGTTTCGGCCACGCGCCTATTATCGTGTCTGGTTGTTCGATATGTGACCGTATGTTCGTATAAAGAACAAATCACGACATTCTCGAGCCCACCGTTCATCATCCTGCGCTAAGCTGAATTGACGCGACGGCTGACCGGCAGCCGCTTTCCGTCGCGCTTGCCGGTGCGTCCGGTTCGCGCCGGGCCGGCGTTCCGGCCGCGGCGCAGCGCACGCAGCACATCAACTGGAGACATCACATGACCGAAGCATTCCTGTGCGACGCGATTCGCACCCCCATCGGCCGCTATGCGGGTTCGCTGTCGTCGGTACGCGCCGACGATCTGGGCGCCGTGCCGCTCAAAGCGCTGATGGAGCGCAACAAGGACGTCGACTGGAACGCAATCGACGACGTGATCTACGGCTGTGCGAACCAGGCCGGCGACGATAATCGCAACGTCGCGCGCATGTCGCTGTTGCTGGCGGGCTTGCCGCAAGGCGTGCCAGGTACGACCGTGAACCGCCTGTGCGGCTCGGGCATGGACGCGGTCGGCATCGCGGCGCGCGCCATCAAATCGGGCGAGGCCGCATTGATGGTGGCCGGCGGCGTGGAAAGCATGAGCCGCGCGCCGTTCGTGATGGGCAAGGCGCCCACCGCGTTTTCGCGTCAGGCCGAGATTTACGACACGACCATCGGCTGGCGTTTCGTCAACCCGTTGATGAAGAAACTGTACGGCGTCGATTCGATGCCGGAAACGGGCGAGAACGTCGCTACCGACTACAACATCAGCCGCGCCGATCAGGACGCTTTCGCGATGCGCAGCCAGCAGAAAGCGGCGCGCGCGCAACGCGACGGCACGCTCGCGCAGGAAATCGTCGGCGTGACGATCGCGCAGAAGAAGGGCGACCCGGTCACGGTGCTGCAAGACGAGCATCCGCGTGAGACGAGCCTTGAAACGCTCGGCAAGCTCAAAGGCGTGGTGCGTCCTGACGGCACCGTTACGGCGGGCAACGCGTCGGGCGTGAACGACGGCGCGGCGGCACTGCTGCTCGCGAATGAAGAGACCGCGAAGCGCTTCGGCCTGACGCCGCGCGCTCGCGTGCTGGGCATCGCCACGGCCGGCGTCGCGCCGCGCGTGATGGGCATCGGCCCGGCGCCCGCCACGCAAAAACTGCTGGCGCGCCTGAACATGACCATCGATCAATTCGACGTGATCGAACTGAACGAGGCGTTCGCTTCGCAAGGCATCGCGGTGCTGCGCGCACTCGGCGTGGCCGACGACGACGCGCGCGTCAATCCGAACGGCGGCGCGATCGCACTGGGCCATCCGCTCGGCATGAGCGGCGCGCGTCTCGTGACCACCGCGATGTATCAACTGCATCGCACGCAAGGCCGTTTTGCGCTGTGCACGATGTGTATCGGCGTCGGCCAGGGCATTGCGATCGCGATTGAGCGGGTGTGATGGTTTAGCGGCTTAGTCCGCGCCTCGGTTAAAGCTGCTAGATGAAACAGCCTCGTCGCTCACGCGACGAGGCTGTTTCTTTTTGTGCACAATGCGCATCGGGCGCATATCGAATCTGCATCTAATTCCATCTAACGATGCCTCCGATTATGGCCGAATACCGAAAAACATTGATTGCCGATTCGACGGCCATGCAGTATGCGTTTAATGCTATGTGCATTTAAAACCTGTCGCTCATTATGAATGGCGGTGGCAATGTCACGTCGTGGCCGATTGACAGGATGCCGCTGTGACGCCACGTCGCGGCACATTACAGGGCTGCGAGAATTCATTTGAAAATCACAATTCAATCAATTGCAGGATGTTGTAAGGCATGTAAAATCATTTGCGTCGTACCTTTTGAAAACTATCATCCTGAAGATACACAGGCACTCATGGCGTTAAGAATCGGCATCCCGCGGTTTCAGATCGCCGTCACGCTGGATCAAACAATTTCTCAAGGAGCACGCATATGAAGGCAACGACGATTGGAGCAGCGTTGATGTTCGCGGCGTTCGCCGCAGCCCAGCCGGCCTGGGCGCAAGATGCCATGGCCAGTGCCGCGCAAGGCATCGTCAGCGCGGTAGAGCCGGTGCATGTGAGGGCGCAGATCGTCGGTATCGATCCGGGCACTCGCACGCTCACGCTCAAGGGGTCGGGCGGCAACGTGGTGGTCGTGCTCGTGAGCCAGCAGGTGGCGGGTTTCGACCAGCTCAAGGTGGGTGACCAGGTGGACGTGCTCTACAAGAATGCGCTGCTCGTGAAGGCCGAGAAGGTCACCGGCAAGGACAAGGGCATTCGCGCGCGTGTCGACACGCAGGTGTATGCCCCGGCCTCGGGCGGATTCGAATCGGCGCGCCAGATCGAAGTGCTCGCCACCGTGCAGAAGATCGATCGCAAGAAGCGGCTGGTCACGCTGCGCGGCGCGTATCAGACGCAAACGCTCGAAGCCGGTCCGGACGTCGATCTGAAGGACGTCAAGGTCGGCGATACGATCCACGCGGTATTCGTCTCGGCCGCGGCCGTGCAGGTTACGCCAAAGTAACGTCACAAGCGGCCGAGTTGTCTTGCATGATCGCGCGTTCATGCAAGCCGGCATGCGAAGCAAACACCCCTCATTGCAGGGGTGTTTGCTTTTTTCCCGCCGCGTGTGATGTCTCGCTGAGCTGAGCCGCGCTATCACGTGCGCGGCTAACGCGGCCCAGGCGGTCCCAGACTCAACCACGCGAGCCGTCCCAGCCAGCGTCTGAGCAGGCTGCCTCGCGCCGGCAGCGCGTAGCTCAACGACACGCGCGCAACGCATTCGCCATCGGTACTGAGCCACACGCGCTCGCCGCGTTGCAGCTGGAATGTGTGGCCCGGATCGAGCCAATGATCGTAAGGTGAACTGACACGTGTGAGCCAAAGGCGCGCGCCCTGCACGGCGAGCGTGCTATCGGCTTCGACGCGCCAGGTCAGCGTCGCGCCTGGCATCACGGAAAAATGCAACACCAGCTTCGGCAGACGCTCGTCTTGCCGATACGCCACCCGACTCGATTCGTCATCCATGCACTGCGGGCTTGCCTGATCCATCTCGTTCTCCGTCATCAAGCCGGCTGACGGAGGCGCCCGCAAAACAAAAGGCCCCTTCCGTTACCGGCGGGGCCTTGGGGATGTGTTACGCAGACTCAGACTGCTAACGCGCACGCACTCCCAATGGCCAGCCGATGATGGCTCGCTTCGGGTGTGTAATCGCATTGGCGATGGTGATGTGCGTCAACATGAGATCGAGTGTGCCGTTTTGCCGCAGGTCTTGTCAATCGAAAAGATCGCAATCCATTCGAACGGAAGTTTTCCAGCTAGTTGTCGCCTCGACGTTTTGAATTCAGGCTGCTTTTAATTCCTCGTTACGGGGTCGTCGAATGTCGACGGTCGGCTCAGCACGACCGGGATTCAGATGCACGACATGAACGCGCTGCCAGTCCCGCGTGGCACCTTTCCATCGTAGCGGATGACGTTCGCGCGCACCCTCGTAGAGCGCCTTGCGGCGCTCGAGGATGTCCTGATCAAGATTCGCATGGCGCTGGGCCGGCGTCACGAAACGGATCGCACTGTGGCGGTGTTCGTGGTTGTACCAGCGCACTAGTTCTGCAACCCAGGTGCGGGCGGCGAACAGGGTATCGAATGCCTCTAACGGATAAGCGGGCCGGTACTTCAGCGTTTTGAACAACGATTCCGAATAGGGGTTGTCGTTGCTCACGCCGGGGCGACTCAACGACGGCATCACGCCCAAGGCCTGCAAGGTGGCAAGCATCGTGGCGCCCTTCATTGGGCCGCCGTTGTCGGAGTGCAAAATTACCTGGTTGGGCTGGATCGCCTCACGCGCGCATAGATCCTTGAGCACCTCGCTGGCCTGGGCGCTGCTCTCTTCGGCGTAGACCTGCCAGCCGACGACCATCCTACTGAACACGTCCATAAACAGATACAGATAAAAGTACTGCCCGCGGATCGTCGCCGGCAAGTACGTGATGTCCCAACTGTAAAGCTGATTCGGCGCGTCCGCGCGAACCGCTCGTGGTTTGCCGCATGATTTGACCGGCCGTTCACTGCGCCGATGGGCAAGCTGCTTCTCGGCTTTCAGCACCCGATAGAACGTCGACTCCGAGGCGATATAGCGTTGCTGGTCAGCCAGCCGAGGCACGATCTGGCTCGGCGGCAAATGACCAAACTCGGCCGAGTTCGCAACTGCCAGCAGCTCGGTGCGTTCCTCGGCGCTCAGCTTGTGAGATGGCTCATGGCGTCGTAACGAGCGCCCGTCCACCGCGTCAGGTTCGCCACCTTGCCAACGCTGAACCGTCCGTGCGCTCAGCCCCAGCATCTCACACGCGGGCGCCTGGCGAGCCCCCGCCAGGGTCGCCTCGCTGATCAGGCCGATCAATGTTTTGCGCTCTTCAAGGGCTGTCATTCGGCCTCGCCCTCGAACAGCGCACGATACTTTTTTTGCAGCACCAACAGCGCCGCCGCCTCCGCCAGCGCTTTCTCCTTGCGGTTCAATTCGCGCTGTAATTGCACATTGGCTTGCTTCAGATCCCGTACTTCCTGGCCGTTCTCACGCCGACCGCCGGTCCCGCCGACGGCGCAAAAATCCATGCGCCACAGCGTTAGATGATGAGCAAACAGCCCCCGCTCACGACACCACGCGTTCAGTGCTTCGTCGACCAGGCCGTGGCTCTCATGCAAAGCCAGCAGCCGTTCTTCCGGCGACCAGTCTGCTGGACGTTTTGCTTGTCCGGAGCCTGAGCTCCGACCCGCAGCGGCGCTACCTCTCATCCACTTCCTTAATGTCAGTAAATTCATGTTCAATTCGTCGGCCACCGATCCAACCGTGCGGCTCCCGCGCTGCAAAACTTTCGACAGCGCTTGCTCTTTGAACTCGACAGAATACGTTTGTTTCACCTTCAACCTGCACCTCTGACTCTTCAATTTAAGAAAATTCAGAGGCGACAACTATTGTGACACCGGGGGCGAACGGGTGCGCGAAATGGAATACGAAAACGCGTAGTGGCAATGGCGACTGGCGCGTTTTGCACATGCCCGCGCATCACACTGACAACCGGCGCTTCATCGTCGATGCGGCGCGACGATGCCCAGCGACGCAATGCGTCGATACAAAGTGGCGCGCGACATGCCGAGCGCTTGCGCCGCTACGTTGGGCCGCCATTGATGGCGTGTGAGCGCGTCGATAATGCGCGCGCGTTCTTCGCGCGGGTCCTGCCGCGCGTCCCGTTGCCGGCCGTCATGCAAATCGATCCGCAATAACGCGGGTTTGTGCGCGGCCTCGGGCGCGAGCAACGCCGCTATATCCGGCGCGACATGGCGCAATTCCACGCGCGCGCTGTCGCAGATCGCGCAGGCGTAGCGCAGCACATTGCGCAACTGGCGAATGTTGCCCGGCCATGCGAATCCGGCAAGACGTTCGGCAAGTTGTGGGTCCAACGTGAGCACGTGGCCGGCCATTTGCGCTTCCTCGTCGAAGACCGCATCGATCACGTCGCGGATATCCGCGCGCTCGCGCAGCGGCGGCATCGGCAAGGACGCGCCGCTCAGCCGGTAATAGAGGTCTTCGCGGAACGTGCCGGCCGCGACCATCTGCGCGAGATCGCGGTGCGTGGCGCAAATCACGTCGATATCCACGCGTACGGGTGCATCGCCGCCGAGCGGCGTCACTTCGCCTTCGGCCAGCACGCGCAGCAGCCGCGTTTGCAGATCGAGCGGCATGTCGCCGATTTCATCGAGAAACAGCGTACCGGTATGTGCCTGCGCAATTTTGCCGCGCGCGCCGCGGCTGCGTGCACCGGTGAAGGCGCCGGGCGCGTAGCCGAACAGTTCACTTTCGATCAGCGATTCGGGAATCGCGCCGCAATTCACCGCGATAAACGGTCTCGTGCGCCGCGCGCTCGAATCGTGCACCGCGTGCGCGAACACTTCCTTGCCGACACCGGTCTCGCCGAGAATCAGAATCGGCAGACGCTTGCCCATCACGCGCAACGCCACGGCCGCGTTGTGCGCGATCTGCGGCTCCGCGCTGTGCAGAAAACGTCCGAGCGCACCGAGTTGCAGGTCGTTTTGCGACGCGGTTTGCGACGACCGTGCGGCGCCGTCGTTCATCGTGGACGCCGAGCGCGAGATGCGCCTGAGCGGCGCGCGAATACGCGCATACAACGTCGTCCCGGTCGCGCGCAGGCGCAAGCCGACAATCGCATCCGTGCGCGCGACGTCGTGCAGGTGCGAGCCCGAGGTGTCGAATACGTCGTCGATATGGCGCGGACCGTTCAGCGCCGGAATGCACTCGCGCGCCTTGCGATTGGCGGCGACGAGATTGCCGCATTCGTCGAAGGCGATCAGCACTTCGGGCTGCGCCTCGACAAAGTTGCGGCTCGAATGGCCGAACAGAATCCAGTGCTGGGTCGTTTGATTGAGGAAGTAACCGTCTTCGATCAGACCGGCGCTTTGCCGCACCAGTTGAAACACGAGCCGCTGGCTGTCGCGGTTATCCGGCGACTGCACGGCGGACGCATCGAGCACGCCGATCATCTCGCCGGTCGGCGCGAAGATCGGCGCCGCGCTGCAGGTGAGCGTGGTGAACGCCGCGCGGAAATGATCGGTCTTGTGCACGATGATCGGCGCGAGATCGGTCAGCACATTCGCCACGCCGCACGTGCCTTCTTCGCGCTCGGACCAGCACGAACCGATATACAGGCCCGCATGCTTGAAATCGCTGCGGCGTTCGCGGTCGATCCTGTAGTCGATGGTGACGCCGTGCGCGTCGGTGAGCATCACGCAATAGTCGGCGACTCGAATCATGTCGTGCAGACGGCTCAGGCATTGGCCCGATGCACGCAGAAAGTCTTCTTCTTTGCCTTGCACTTCGCGCAATTCTGCCGACGTCAGCACGCGCGGTCCGATCACGGCGCCCGGGTCGAGCCGGTACTGTTCGAACGAACGCTGCCACGACGAAACGAGCCGCGGAGAATCGGCGGGCGCGGGCAGGCGTCCTTCAATGGCGCCACGCACGCGGTCGATGTGCTGGGTCTGCGAGACGTAAGGCATGGTCAGCTCCAGGCGAGCGACACACAGTGAGATCAGGGCTTCTTGTATCACATCCCGCTTGATGAATCACACTGCAATGCAGCACGCGAGACGCGTGAGACGTTTGTCTCAGTCTCAGGTGAGACGGCTTGCCCTGTCGCGCGGATCGAGGCGGGTGAAGGGTTTGCGCCGCGCCTTCTATCTGCTCGGCCATGCGACGAATGCCGCACGCGCCATGCGTGAGACGCCTGGAACGCTGCATCGCGTGGTGCCGGCTCACCATCTCAATCTACGTTTCGATGCGTAGAGCCTTTAAACAGGGCACTTTCGCGCGGTGGCGCGATTTTTCAGCAGATTGGCACACCCTTTGCAGTGTCTTGTGCATGACAAAGCGCTGTCGTTCGACGACGGCGCTACCTATACAAGCCCGCGTGCGACGCGGGTAGGAGACAAGCACAGTGCTATCGCCCATCACCGTCGGCGTGATCGCGAACCCTGCGTCGGGTCGCGACATCCGCCGCCTCACCTCCTATGCGTCGGTGTTTCCGACCTCCGAAAAAGCCAACATGGTCGTGCGCCTGCTGGCCGGGCTCGGTGTGCTCGGCGTGACCCGCGTGCTGTGTTTGCGCGACCGGACCGGCGTGGCGGCGCTGCTGCTGCGCGCGCTCGATACGCACGACGCCGTCGCCTCGCAACAGCGCTGGCCCGAAGTCGAGTTCATCGAACAGCCGATCACCGACAGCGTCGCCGATACCCACGCGGGAGTCGCCGCGATGCTGAAGGCGGGCGTCGAACTGATCGCCGTGCTGGGCGGCGACGGCACGCATCGGGCCGTGGCCGCGCATTGCGCGAGAGTGCCGCTGCTGACCTTGTCCACCGGCACCAACAACGCCTTTCCGGATTTGCGCGAAGCCACCGTGGCCGGCCTTGCCGGCGCGCTCGTCGCCTCGGGCGCCGTGCCGCCGGATGTGGCGCTGATGCGCAACAAGCGACTCGTGGTGCGCTGCACGGCCGGGCCGAATCGCGGCCGCGAGGAAATCGCGCTGGTCGATGTCTGCGTAAGCCGTCAGCGCTTCGTCGGCGCGCGGGCCGTGTCCGATCCGGCCGATATCGAAGAACTCTTTCTCACGTTCGCCGCGCCGGACGGCATCGGACTCTCGTCGATCGGCGGAGCCTGGGCGCCGGTTGAGCGCACCGCGTCGCACGGGTTGCATCTGCGCTTTGCCGCGCCCGGTGAATCAGGCGTGCCACTGGTGGCGCCGATCGCGCCAGGCCGCGTCGAGCGCGTGCTGATGCGCACCTGCGAACGCTTCGAAGTCGGCGTGTGGCGGCCGCTGGAAACCGAACACGGCACGCTCGCTTTCGACGGCGAGCGCGAAATCGAACTGGAGCGCGGCGACCGCTACGAGATCGCGCTGGATTGGGAAGGGCCGCTGACCGTCGACGTCGAACGCACGCTGCGTTTCGCGGCGTCGCGTCAACTGGTGCGGGAAGTGGCAAACGTGGTTGCGCATCAAAAGTAGGTTGTGGGCAGGCAGTGCATTCATTCCAAGGAGACACACCATGTCGGTTTCAACTGAGTTGAGCAAGGAAGATCTACTGAAGGCGTATCGCATGATGCGCACGATCCGCGAGTTCGAGGAGCGTCTGCACGTGGAATTCGCGACCGGCGAGATTCCCGGCTTCGTGCATCTGTACGCGGGCGAAGAGGCGTCGGCGGTCGGCACGATGCTGCATCTGAACGATGCCGACTATGTGGCGACCACGCACCGAGGCCACGGCCATTGCATCGCCAAGGGCGTGGACGTGCGCGGCATGATGGCCGAGATCTACGGACGCAGGACCGGCGTGTGTCACGGCAAAGGCGGCTCGATGCATATCGCCGACCTGTCAAAAGGGATGTTAGGTGCGAACGGTATCGTCGGCGCTGGCGGCCCGTTGATTTGCGGCGCGGCGCTCGCCGCGAAGTACAAGAAGTCGGGCGGCGTGGGCGTGTGCTTCTTCGGCGACGGGGCGTCGAATCAGGGCGTGATTTTCGAATCGCTGAACCTGGCTTCCGTATGGCGGTTGCCGGCGATTTTCGTGGCGGAGAACAACGGCTACGCTGAAGCGACGTCGTCGACATGGTCGGTCGCGACCGACAACATCGCGGACCGTGCGAGCGGCTTCGGCATGCCGGGCGTGATCGTGGACGGATTCGACTTCTTCGCGGTGCATGAAGCGCTCGGTGAAGCGATCGAACGCGCGCGTCAGGGCGGCGGACCGACGCTTGTCGAAGTGAAATTCTCGCGTTATTTCGGCCATTTCGAAGGCGACGCGCAAACCTATCGCGCGCCCGGTGAAGTGCAGAAACTGCGCGACGAGAAGGATTGCCTGAAGCGTTTCGAAGAGCGGGTGGTACGCGCCGAAATGCTGAGCGCGGATCAGTTGCGTGGCGTCGATGCCGAGGTCAAGAGTTTGATCGACAGTGCCGTGGCGGAAGCCAAGGCTGCGCCGTTGCCGACTGCCGAGGATTTGTTGAGCGACGTCTACGTGTCTTATCCGTAACGAACGCGTTGGATACCTAAACGAATTGCAATCAACCTTGCATGGGACCGAAGTAAGCGCCAAAGCGCCCGCTATTGGTCAATAGGAGACAGACATGGCACGCAAGATCACATTCTCTCAGGCAATCAACGAAGCACTGAGTCAGGAAATGGCCCGCGATGAAACCGTCATCGTGATGGGCGAGGACAACGCGGGCGGCGCCGGCTCGCCCGGTGAACAGGACGCATGGGGCGGCGTTCTCGGTGTTACGAAGGGACTATTCCACAAGTATCCGGGCCGTGTACTCGATACGCCGCTTTCCGAAGGCGGCTATATCGGCGCGGCAGTCGGCGCGGCGGCCTGCGGCATGCGGCCGGTCGCGGAGTTGATGTTTATCGATTTCATGGGCGTGTGTTTCGACCAGATCTTCAACCAGGCCGCCAAGTTCCGCTACATGTTTGGCGGCAAGGCGGTCACGCCGGTCGTGATCCGCGCGATGCAGGGCGCGGGCCTGCGCGCGGCAGCCCAGCATTCGCAGATGCTGACTTCGTTGTTCACGCACATCCCCGGACTGAAGGTGGTCTGCCCGTCGACGCCGTATGACGCGAAGGGCCTGCTGATCCAGGCAATCCGCGATAACGATCCGGTGATTTTCTGCGAGCACAAATTACTCTATACCCGCGAGGGCGACGTGCCCGAAGAGTCGTATGCGATTCCGTTCGGCGAAGCGAACGTGGTGCGCGACGGCGACGACGCCACGATCATCACCTACGGACGCATGGTGCACTACGCCACCGAAGCCGCCGAAAAACTCGCGAAGGACGGCATCCAGGCTGAGGTGATCGACCTGCGAACGACCTCGCCTCTCGACGAAGAAACGATCCTGGAGAGCGCGAAGCGCACCGGACGCGTGGTCGTGGTCGACGAAGCGAATCCGCGCTGCTCGATCGCCACCGACATTTCCGCGCTGATCGCGCAGCGTGCGTTCCACTCGCTCAAGGCGCCGATCGAAATGGTGACCGCGCCGCATACGCCCACGCCGTTTGCCGGCGTGCTCGAAGACATGTACATCCCGTCGGCCGCGCAGATCGCCGACGCTGTGCTGAAAGTGAGGGCTTGAGCGATGCCGATCCATATGATCACGATGCCCAAATGGGGCTTGTCGATGGAGCAGGGACAAGTCAACGGGTGGCTCAAGGCCATCGGCGACAAGGTAGTGAAGGGCGACGAGATTCTCGACGTGGAAACGGACAAGATCTCGTCGGGGGTCGAGTGTGCGTTCGAGGGCATCCTGCGCCGGCAGATCGCCCAGGAAGGCGACACGCTGCCGATCGGCGCATTGCTGGCGGTAGTGGCGGACGCGGAAACGCCGGACGCGCAGATCGATGCCGAGGTCGAAGCGTTTCAACGCGACTTCGTGCCGGCCACGTCGGCGGATGGCGACAGTGGCCCGCAGCCGGAGAAAGCGCAGATCGGTGGGCGCCCGGTGCGTTATCTGAAACTCGGCGAAGGCGGCACGCCCGCGCTGCTGATTCACGGCTTCGGCGGCGATCTGAACAACTGGCTGTTCAATCACGCCGACCTTGCCGCGCATCGGGCAGTGTGGGCGCTGGATCTGCCGGGTCACGGCGAATCGGGCAAGGCGCTCGAGACCGGCAGTGCCGACGAGCTTGCGGACAGCGTGATCGCCTTCATGGATGATCGCGGCATCGACAAGGTGCAGTTGATCGGCCACTCCATGGGCGCGCTGATCGCGATGACCGTTGCTGCGAAAGCGCCGGGGCGCGTGGCGTCGCTGGCGTTGATCTCGGCCGCGGGTCTGGGCAAGGAGATCAACGGCGACTACATCCACGGTTTCACTGAAGGCAGCAATCGCAATGCGCTCAAGCCGCAGTTGGCGAAACTCTTCGCCGATCCAGGTCTCGTGACGCGTCAACTCGTGGAGGACATCGTCAAGTACAAGCGGCTCGAAGGCGTGCCCGAGGCGCTGCGCAAGATCGCGGCGTCGGCCTTCGACGGCAACGTGCAACGCACGAGCTATCGGGACCGGCTGGCGGAACTCGCGCCGCGCAGCCTGGTGATCTGGGGCGCCGGCGATCAGATCATCCCGGCCGCGCATGCGCAGGGCTTGCCAGGCGACATCCGCGTTCATGTGCTCGACGGCAAGGGGCATATGGTGCAGATGGAAGCTGCGTCCGAAGTGAATCGTCTGCTCAACGATTTTCTGGGGCGCTGAGATGGCTGCCGCATTGCAGGGCGACAGCGTCACCGCGCTCGGTCAACATGGCAAGCGCAGCGCTGACAAGCTCGCGCGGATTCCGGTGAAGATCGTGCCGGCCACGGACGGTGAGGTCTTGCCGAAGCCGCCGTGGCTGCGCGCGAAGCCGATGATGAGCGAGACGGTCGCCGGCATTGCGGCGATTCTGCGCGAGCACCGTTTGCATTCGGTCTGCGAGGAGGCAATGTGTCCGAACATCGGCGAATGTTTTGCGCGGCGCACCGCGACGTTCATGATCATGGGCGGTATCTGTACGCGGCGCTGTGCGTTCTGCGACGTCGCGCACGGCCGTCCTGCGCCGCTCGACGAAGCGGAGCCCGAGCGGCTCGCCGATGCCGTGGCGGCGCTCGGCCTGCGCTATGTCGTGGTGACGTCGGTGGATCGCGATGATCTGCGCGACGGCGGCGCGGCGCATTTTGCGCGCTGCGTGGCGTTGCTGCGCGAGCGCGTGCCGGGCATTCGGGTCGAAGTGCTGACACCGGATTTTCGTGGACGTGTCGAGCGGGCGTTGCAGGCGTTTGCGGACACGTGGCCGGATGTGTTCAATCACAACCTCGAGACGGTACCTGCTTTATATCGTGCCGCGCGTGCGGGCTCGGACTATCAGGGCTCGCTGCAACTGCTCGCGCGTGTCAAACAGGCGAACGCGGCGATGCTGACCAAATCAGGATTGATGGCCGGATTGGGGGAATCCGACGAAGAACTGCTCGACGCGATGCGCGATCTGCGCGCGCATCGCGTGGACATCCTGACGATCGGGCAGTATCTCGCGCCGTCGCGTTTTCACATGCCGGTGCGGCGGTACGTGACGCCACAACAGTTCGACGCCTGGCGCGAGGCGGGTTTGGCGATGGGTTTTCGCGAAGTCGTGGCCGGGCCGCTGGTGCGCTCGTCGTATCAGGCCGACCAGATTGCCGATATCGCCATGGCGCGCGCAACGCAATGATATGAAGAACGGTTGCCGCCCTCGCTTGTCGTTGTAGACGACAGCGAGGAGCGGCAATGTCGCCGTTTAAAAGCAGGCGCGGTCCGCTATTTCGCCTGCGACAATCTATGTCGAAATATGTCGCGCGGCACGAAAAACGCCCGCAAACCCTTGTCGCGCGGGCCGTCTTCGTGGTGAAACAGGGTGACATATCTTCCCGGTCGATTATGTCGGCGTGTCCTTCTATAGTCCGTTTCGTCGCCACGCAGCAGTGACAGAAGTGGCCCGAATCCCAGAAGGACATACCGTGAAAAATCGTTCGTTGATCGTCCCGGCCACCGCCGCTGCCTCTGTCTCTGCTTCTGCCTCTGTGACGACCCCCTCATCCGCTCGCGGCGCACTGCGCAAGCTCGTGCTCTCCGCGACGGTCGCCGTGCTCGCGCTCGGCAGCGCATCGGCGTTCGCCTGGTCGCAACACGGCACCGCCTACACGTCGCACGGCACCTATAACGGCGCGCGCTACGGCTCGTGCGGTGGCGGCAGTTGCTCGCATGCGGGCGGCGTCGCCGGCCCTTATGGCGGTCTCGCGACCAACACCGGCACGGTGACGCGCAATGCGCCGGGCCAGTTCTCGAATTCGGGCACCGCGACGGGACGCTACGGCAACTCCGTCCAGCATGCAGGCGACACCAACTGCGCCGGCGGCACGTGCTCGCACACCGGCACGCTAACGGGACCGGACGGCAAGACGGCCACCACCTCCGGCGATGTCACGAAGAACGGCCCGGGCCAGTATTCGTCGTCGGGATCGGTAACGGGTTCGAACGGCAACACGGTCAACCACTCGGCGTCGACGAATTGCGCCGGCTCGACGTGCTCGCGTTCGGGCACCGTGACCGGTTCGGATGGCGGGACCGTCAATCACTCCGGTTCGGCCACGCGTGTGGCACCGGGCGTCGTGACGACCTCGACGAGCGTGACGGGCACGCACGGCAACACGGTGTCGTCGAGCGGGACGGTGGTGGCGACCACGGGTGTCGTCGCGACGGGCGGCACGACGGTGGTGGTGGCGCCGAAGCCGGTTGTGGTCGCGCCGCCGGTTGTGTATGTGCCGCCGCCTGCGGTCGTGGTCGCGCCTGCACCGGTGGTGGTCGCGCCGCCGCCGGTTGTGGTGACGCCCGCTCCTGTCGTAGTCGTGCCGAAGCCGGTTGTCATGACGCCTGCACCGGTTGTGGTCGCGCCGCCGGTTGCTTATGTGCGGCCGCCGGTCGTCTACGCACCGCCGCCCCCGCCGCGTGCCGTGTATGTCGCTCCGCGAGTCGTCTATGTCGCGCCGGCGCCGCGTCCGGTCGTGTGGGTGCCGGGCCACTGGGTCGGCCGAGTCTGGGTGCCGGCGCACTGGTCCTGATAGGTGCTGTGATGCGAGTCAAATCCCGCGTAACAGTTCAGACGTGCCGATCGGCTTTCAAGTGTTCATCGACACGGTGGTTTTACAAGGCGGGCGCGTTGGCAGCGATTGTGGTTGCCGCGAGCGTGGCGATTGGGACGAGCCGCTTCGTTGCGGCAGTTGATACGCGTGCCGCGAGTGAATCGTCGCAAGAATGCTCCGCTCGCTACGCCGCGTTGCTCGATCTTGCGGAATTGGCGAGACGTGATGGTAAATCATCCGAAGTGGTCGTGCGCGGGCTGAGCGACAGAGGCGGCGCGATGAGCGGATGTTTGTCGATGGCTGGTGCGAGGGCGGACTAGCCTTGTGATTGCCACTCACGTCACTCACAGCATGGACAGCACTTACGCCACGCCACGCCCGACACTCACGCTACGAAAAAGAGCGCTCCCGGTTGCAGAACCGAAAGCGCTCTTCGCCATGCGCGGCGTAGTGACCTGCCGCGCTAGCGCCCTTGCTGCTGCAAATACTGCCTGACGTCGCTCAGCGTCACGCTGCCTTTATGGCTCGTGTCGATCTGATCGAAGTGCTTCGCCACAAAGCCGAGACCCTGGCTTTGCGCCTGCGCTTTCGTGACCGACGCGCCGTTGCTGAGCGCCGAGTTCGCCCCAAGACGCGCCTCGAGCCGTTGTTGTGCCTGCTGCTGCAATGCCGTGCCGGTCGATGGCGCGATCGGCGCCGCACGGGTTTGCGGAAAGAACGGACCGTCGACGCCGCGTGCGCCGTTGGGCGGCGTCGCGGGCGCTACCGCTTGCGGCGGCAACGCATACGCACTGCCGACCAGGCAGCCGAGCGCAATCAACGGGGAGACACGCCGTAACTTATCGATAAGAGACATGATGACTCGCATGGATTGAGTGAATAGGGTATCGCGAACGAGGTCCATCCGACCGGTTCCGCGCAGGTTTCCATGAAGGCCCCATCAGGGCGCCGTCACTTGCGCCGTGGCGGTGGCGGTCGGCTCGCTGGCGGGACTTTCGTCGGGCCACGGCGCCGGCAGCGTCCAGAGCGCGAGCGCATCGGGCAGCGGCGTGCCGCGATAGAAGCGCACGAGGTCGCGCTTCATCAGCGGACGGGCGACGTCGTCGAGATAGATCATGTGGCCACCCTGGAAGAAATTGACCTGCAAATCAGGATTCAGGCCGGGCACGGTCTGCAGTCGCGCCAACTGCTTCTCGGTATTGAAGAACGGCGTGGCCAGATCGTGAAAGCCGTTTTCCGAGAGCACCCTGAGTTGCGGATTGAGCGTCAGCGCGCCGAGCAGGTCGGGGATCGTGTCGGGCAAGGCCTGCCCGTCGTGCGAGAAATCCCAGAGCTCGATGATTCTGTCGTTCAGCGGCATATAGGTCGCGTTCGGCGCCGTGTAGCCGAGATAGTCCGGCATCTGGGTGGCGAGCGCCGTCGTGAACGGCTGCGAGATCAGGATGTCGGACGGATCGGAATCGCTTTGCAGACGCGGGTCCGAATTCGGCAACGACACGCGCCCGTCATAGCGGCCGATCGTCGTGCCGGGCAGCAGGCTCGTCGAAAACGGATCGCGGTTGAAATAGCCCTGCAAGGCCTGCACGGTCAAACCCGACGGCAAGGTCCACGACTCAAGCGTTTTCGCATTGGGGAAGACGGGCTTGCCCAATGCGCCGGGTATGCCGAGCTGGCTGAGCACCCATGACTGCGAGTAGCGCCTGAACCTCTTGTATTCCGCCGTGACGAACAAGCTTGTCTGCAACGCATAAAGATCCAGACTGAGCGGTGCCGGCGAGGCCTGGTTATAGTACGCCGCGACCGCTGCGTAGCCGGGGAAATAGCCCGCCAGCGTATCCGTATCGAGCGCCAGTTCCTCCGACGAGCCCGTGATGGCGACGGCTTCGATCGCATCCGAGAAATAGTTCAGGATTGCAGATTGCAGGACGATGCCGGTCAGATGCACGCCGGCGGATTCGAGCGCCAGCGCCAGCATGTCGGTACGCGGCGTGCCGTACGACTCGCCATACAGATAGATCGGCGAGCTACTGCGATTGTTGACCGCCAGATAGCGCTGGATGAAGTCGCGCATGATGTTGACGTCCGCGTCGGTCGTCCAGTACTGCTTGTTCGTGCTCGGCAGGATCGCTTCCGAAAGCCCGGTGCCCGGCGGGTCGATGAAGACCATGTCCGTGGTGTCGATCAGGCTCTCCTGGTTATCGACGAGCGGATAATTCGGCCAGTTGCCGAACACCGGATCGGGCGTGGCCACGCGCGTCGGCGCGAATGAGCCGAGCCGCAGCCAGATCGACGAAGAACCCGGGCCGCCGTTATAGACGAACGTGACGGGGCGCGCCGCACCGTTCGTGCCCGGCGCGGTGTACGCCACATACGACATGGTCGCTTCGGGGTTGCCGTTTGCGTCGGCCGCCGTCAGATGGCCGGTGGTGGTCGTGTAGTTGATCGGCGTCCTGCCGAACGTCCATTGGTAGTGCATGACCGCCGCTTTCTCGGAAGCCTGGGCGGGCGCGAGGCCGTCGTTGGGCTTGGCGGAATAGGCGACCAGGTCGATATAGGTTTGATTGGCGGTCGACGCTTGCGGCTGCGAGGCCGCCTGCGCGCTGAGTTGCTGATTCGCAGCGGTCTGCTGCATGCTCACGGCCGTGCCGGAGGACGAACTGCCGTCCCCGCCGCCACAGCCGCCGAGCAGCATGACCGTTGCTGCGAATGCCATTGCCAGAGTTCCTGGAGCCGGCAGCCTGCGCTGACGGAAAGGGCGATTGCCTCGAAGACGCTCGTCTCGTTTCATCTCTATCCTCGGTGGTGGATTCAGATACCTTTTTTGCAAAGGCCGCCATGACGGATGAAGATGCATCGGAGTTCGAATTATTCTGGATGCATCGCCGCAACACAGCGGTGGAGACCAACTTGCTTAAAAATGCATAGCCGTTTGCTGGTTATGCAAGATGCGTAGAATAACTAAATATTGTGATTGGATATTCCGGTTATCTCCGGCATGTTTTTCCGCAATCGAATATTCGTATATTGGCGGCAGATAAAAAATAGGTGACGCCGTAGTCCTTTGTCAAGGACGCGACGAATTTCCGTAATGACGGCTTCGGAAAGCCGCGCGTGGATTCGTGCGGAAGTGAGTGCGTACGGACTTTACGTCGCAATTAATTCGCTGATTATTTATTGCAGAATGTAAGTTGGTGTTTGCTAAACGTAATGAATAATCAATGTGGCGTTGCTCGACTAGGTCGATTGATTTTCCGGGCGAATCAGATTGCGCTCCAGAAATACCGCGCCGGTAATCGGATTGAAGACATAAGCCGGAATCCGTTCGAAACCCAGCGATGCGTAAAGCTCGAGCGCGGCCTGCATGGTCGGCAGCGAGTCGAGGCGAATGCGGTGATATCCCGCGTCTCTCGCGATATCGCAAATCCGCGTTGCCAATTGCTTGCCGGCCTGCAGACCGCGTCCCGTTGGACGGACATAGAGCCGCTTCATTTCGCACGTGGTGTCGTCGAGAGGCCGCATGGCGACGCAGCCAACGAGTTCTTCATTCTTGTGCGCGAGAAGCACCCGGCCTAGCGGTGCCGCGAATTTGCCGGGCAAGTCGGCAAGCTCGGACTCGAAGTTCTGGAAGCTGAGATCGATGCCCAGGCTCTCGGCGTATTCGCGGAAGATGGCCCGGACCGCTTCCAGTTGCTGCGGGAATTGGGCGGTGGTGATCTGGATCATGGGTGTTCGTCGGTCGTGCGGTCCTATTGCGGTTCCACCAGCACCAGCGGGAAGCGTATCTCGAACGTAGTCCCCACCCCTTCGCGCGAGACGAAATCGATGTGTCCGTTCAACACGCGGCACAGTTCCTTGACGATGGCGAGACCGAGGCCCGTGCCGGGAATATCCTCGCCGGCGGCGCGCTCGAATTCGTCGAACACGCGGTCCGCATCCGATGGCGCAATGCCCACGCCGGTATCCGCGACGCGAATCGACCAGTGCTCCGCACCGGCCATCGCGAACTTCAATTCGATTTGCCCCGACTTCGTGTACTTGATCGCGTTGGAGAGCAGATTGATGGCAATCTGTTTGAGCTTGAGACGATTGGATGTGACGGCAGTCAACGCAGGATCGAACCCCGCGCGCAACGTGAGCCCTTTTGTTTCGATCGACGGACGCGACGAGGTGACGAGTTCATCGTATAGCTCGCGCGGTTCAACCTGTTCGAGTGTGAGCGGGGTGCCGTCGCCGAGCACCACGGAGTACTCGACCATCTGATCGACGAGCTGTTTCATGTCGGTGGCCTGGCGGTTCGCCAGCGTCAACGCCGTTTCGGCTTTTGCAGGCGCGCGCGCGATCAATTGCAACGCGATGGAAAACGCGTTCAGAAAGTTGCGCAGATCGTGGACCACGCTGCGTGTGATCTGCATGCGCGACTCGTACAGGTCGCTCACCAACCGCTGCTTCAGCACCAGTTCGTGATTGGCGCGCTCCAGCCTGCCGGTGTACTCGTCGATCTTGCGGTCCCGTTCACTCACTACCTCCTTGATCGACGTGAGCGTAACTATGCTGAACGTTTCGGCGATCAGGCGCCGTGCCCGGCTCTCATGGCGGCGCGTGAACGTGCTGTCGAGGCCGGCGAATTCCTCGAGCGCTGCGGCTAGCACCTGATGGAAGAGATCGAGTTCGCGCACGAGTTCCTCGATGCGATAGCCTTGGCGCCAGCGCACCTTGCCATGCTTTCTCGCATCGCGCTCGATGGCTGTCTCGACCCGTTCGAGATCTTCGACATCGAGCGCCGCGCACAGTCCTTCGAGAATTTCCGGCAAATGATCCGCGAGTTGCTGGTAAGTGAGTTTGTCCGCTTCGACGAGATCGGTGTCGCCGAAGACGGCATTCATCCATTCCTCGGTCAGTCGGGTCCGTTCCGCGCGGACGAAGTCGGCAAAATTGCGCAGCGGGCTAACACGTGTATCGGTCATGATGGCGCGGTGGGATGAAGTTTCTACAACAATACAAGAGGCTCGCAGCACTTGGGCGCGTCGCGCCGGACGCGCATGGCGTGTTTGGCAGACATGTACTCCCGGGTGATGTGACTTAAAGGCCTGTCCGGCAAGCGTTCCGCCTTCACGTGCTCCAAAAGCGTTGTGGTAGCCGATTATTCACATCATTATCGCTGTAACCGCGGGCAGTGGAACATCCCTTGCGTCGCTGTCGGAACGTGACAATAAGGTCTACCCTGTCGTTCAACCCGGCGGCCCCTGATGCACTCAATCTTGCTGGTGGACGACGAGCCGGAAATACTCGCGGCGTGGCGTTTGATACTCGAGAACGAAGGCTACGAAGTCGGTTGCGCAAGCAACGGCGTGGAGGCGGTCGCGCGTGCCGCAGCCCGTGTACCCGCCCTGATCATTACCGACTGGATGATGCCGCTCATGGACGGCGCCGAATTGTGCCGTCGACTGAAGGCGATGCCGGAGCTCGCTAACGTGCCGATTCTCGTGCATACCGCTGTTCCGCCGATCGAGAGCGCAGGCAAGAACTGGGATGTTTGCCTGAGAAAGCCAGTGGGCGCGAAGCTTTTTCTAACGACGGTCGCGCAACTGTGCAACCAACGGCATTAACTATTGATGGATTCGCGCTGCAACGGGCAGTTTCTTCCGAATCGCGCGTGCCGCCTCTTTGATGAACGGCAATATTGCCCTGCGCATTTCTCCTCGCTGCATCAGGCCGAATTGATCACCTTCAAAAAATCGACGAACGCGCGCAACGGCGTCGGCAAATGACGACGCCCCGGATAGTAAAGAAACGGGCCCGAGAAATGCTGCCACCACGGCTCCAGAATCGGCTCCAATGCGCCGCTGTCGAGATGCGGGCGCAGCATGTCTTCGAACAGGTGAATGACACCCACGCCCGCGACGGCCGCGCTGACCGCGAGATCGATCGCCGCGCCCGGCCGCACCAGCAGCGGCCCCGATGGATTCAGCTGCAACACTTCGCCGGCGCGCTCGAAATACCAGATCGGCATGGCGCCACCGGCGAACTGGCCGCGCAGGCACGCATGCGAAAGCAACTCGCTGGGATGATCGGGACGTCCGTGCGTGTCGAGATAGCCTGGCGCCGCCGCCGTGGCGAAGCGTTGCACGCGCGGCCCAATCGGAATCGCGATCATGTCCTGCTCGAGCCGCTCGTCATAGCGAATGCCGGCGTCGCAGCCGATCGACAGCACGTCGACGAAACCATCCTCGACCACGACCTCGACGCGAATGTCGGGATACGTCTTCAGGAACGCGGCGATGATGCCCGGCAGGACGATGCGCGCGGCGCTCGACGGCACGTTCAGTTTGAGCGTGCCGGCCGGTTTGTCCCGGAACACGTTGAGCACGTCCAGCGCCGCTTCCATTTCGCTGAAGAGCGGCGTCAGCTTCTCGATGAGCCGCAAGCCGGCCTCGGTCGGCGCCACACTGCGCGTAGTGCGGTTGAGCAGGCGCAGGCCGAGCTTGGCCTCGAGGCGCCGCACGGCGATGCTGAGACTCGACGCCGACACGCCGCTGATACGCGCCGCGTCGCGAAAGCCGCCCGCGCGGGTGACTGAGACGAAGGCAGCCAGATCATTCAATTCCATGGCGATTGTGCAGAATTTTGAACAACCCGTACACGTTAGACGGCTTTATTCAACAGCGCAACCGCGTCCATACTTCCGTTTAACCACTCACCAAGGAGCGCGTCATGTCGAATCTCATCACCACGGACACCTTCCCGCTCGCCGGCCGCCCGGTGCGCCGCATGGGCTACGGCGCCATGCAACTGGCCGGCCCCGGCGTATTCGGCCCGCCGAAGGATCGCGACGCGGCGCTCGCGGTGCTGCGCGAAGCGGTGGCGTCGGGCGTCAACCACATCGATACGAGCGACTTTTACGGGCCGCACGTTACCAACCAGTTGATTCGGGAAGCGCTGCATCCCTATCCCGGCGACCTCGTGATCGTCACCAAGGTGGGCGCGGTGCGCGGCAGCGACGGCGCGTGGCTGCCGGCGCTCGAACCGGACGATATCGAGCGCGGCGTGCACGACAATCTGCGCAATCTCGGTCTCGACGTGCTGGAGGTCGTGAACATGCGGATCATGGGCGACATTCACGCGCCGGCTGAAGGGTCGATCGAAAAGCAGGTCACGGCGCTGGCCGAACTTCAACGCCGCGGACTCGTGCGCCATATCGGCTTGAGCAACGTAACGGCGACGCAGATCGAGGAGGCGCAGCGCATCGCGGAGATCGTCTGCGTGCAGAACCACTACAACCTGGTTCACCGGGAGGACGACGCACTGATCGACGAACTCGCGGAAAAGGGGATCGCGTACGTGCCGTTTTTCCCGCTGGGCGGGTTCACGCCGATTCAGTCGTCAGCGCTGTCGGAGATTGCACAAACACTCAGCGCGACGCCGATGCAAGTGGCGCTCGCGTGGTTGTTGCAGCGGGCGCCTAACATTCTGCTGATCCCCGGCACGTCGAGCGTCGGGCATCTGCGTGAAAATCTGCAGGCGTCGCAATTGAAATTGTCCGCCGAGGTGTGCGCGGAGCTGGATGCGATCGGCCGCGCTAACGGCAAAGCGTGATTGCGTGGACTGTGGCTCAGCGACATGTTTTTCGCTGAGTCACGCAGACTTCACACCGAATTCGCGATGGTCTCCCGCAGCCATTGATGCGCCGGATCGCGATGCGAGCGCTCGTGCCAGAGCATCGCTATCTCGTAGCCCGGCACATGCAGTGGCGGCTCCACTACCCGCAGCGCACTGTTATCGCGCACCAGTCGCTCGGGCAGCATGCCCACCAGATCCGTATTCGCGAGCGCCGACAACATGAATAGAAAGTGCGGCACGGACAGCACGACCCGGCGTGTCATGCCGGCCTTCGCGAGCACTTCGTCCGTGACGCCGGCAAACCCGCCGCCGTCCGGCGACACGATCACGTGCTCCAGTTTGCAGAACTGCGCGAGCGTCGGCCGGCGCTTCAGGCGCGGGTGACCCGCGCGGCCCACCAGAACATAGCGCTCGGCAAACAGCACCCGGTGGCGCAATCCTTCGGGCGCGCCTTCGCTGGTATGAAATCCCAGATCGATCTCCCCCTGTTCCGCTTGCCGTGCAAGACGCGGTGGAACCAGTTCGACGACCGCGAGGCGCGTGCCCGGCGCTGCCGCGCGCAAGCCGGCCAGCGCGGGCAGGATGATCGTCGATTCGACGTAGTCGGTCGCGGCAATGCGCCAGCTTTGCGTTGCCTCGGCGGGATCGAAAGGGCGTGCCGGCGCCACTGCGCGTTCGAGTGCTTCGAGCGCTTCGCACAAGGGTTCGCGCAACGCCTCGGCGCGCGCGGTGGGCCGCATGCCGCGCGGCCCGGGCAGCAACAGCGGGTCGCCGAGGACATCGCGTAGCTTGGCCAGATGCACGCTGACCGACGGCTGGGAGAAGTTCAGCCGCTCCGCCGCGCGCGTGACGTTGTGCTCGGACAGCAGCACGTCGAGCGTGACGAGCAGGTTGAGGTCGAGTCTCCTGAGATTATTCATGGCTATACCTGACATATTGGTAATTCATTTCTAATATACCGAAGCGAGGTCTATCTTTGGTTTCTTTTAGCCATGAAGGCCTTGTGATGAACGTTCTTCTTGTTTATGCGCACCCGGAACCCAGATCGTTGAATGGGTCGCTCAGGGACTTTACGGTCCAGCGTCTCGAAGATGCCGGGCACACCGTTCAGGTATCCGACCTGTACGCAATGAAGTGGAAAGCCTTGCTTGATGCGGACGACAGCCTCGCCAAACAACCCGGTGCGCGCTTCGATCCTGCGCTCGACTCGAAGCATGCGTTCGAGAATGGGCTGCAGAGCAAGGACATCGAACTCGAACAGGAAAAGCTGATGTGGGCGGATGCCGTGATCCTGCAGTTTCCGCTCTGGTGGTTCACCATGCCGGCCATCCTCAAAGGCTGGGTGGAGCGCGTGTATGCGTATGGCTTCGCGTACGGCGTCGGCGAGCATTCCAATGCGCGCTGGGGCGAACGTTACGGCGAAGGCAAACTCGCCGGCAAGCGCGCGATGCTGATGGTCACGACGGGCGGCTGGGAATCGCACTACAGTCCGCGCGGCATCAATGGTCCGATAGACGACGTGCTGTTCCCGATTCAGCACGGCATTCTGTATTACCCCGGCTTCGACGTGCTGCCGCCGTTCGTGATCTACCGCACGAGTCGCATCGACGAAACGAACTATCCCGAAGTGCGTGATGCGCTCGGGCAACGTCTGGACGATCTCTGGAGCACCGCGCCGATTCCGTTCCGGCCTCAGAACAGCGGCGCCTACACGATTCCGGAATTGACCTTGCGGGCCGATATCGAGCCGGAAACGGTCGGCTTCGCTGCGCACGTCGAATAGGATTCTGAAAAGGCGCGCGTAGTAGGTCCTTCATACAAGGAGGTGCGCGAGATATCGCGCCTGTCACCGCAGCCCCAAGCTGACGAGATCGTATGTTTCGCTGAAATTTGGTTGTAAGTCGCCATTGCTAGAGTCGTCGACAGAATTTTGCCGCCGTATGCCGGACAGTGTTCTTCGGACTCCTGGAAAGGGAAGAGCGACAAACCATGAATCAAGCTCGTGCGTTCTGGCTCGTTCTGACGCTGCTTTTTACGGCGCCTGCCTGGGCGTTTCAATCGCGGGTCGTCGTCATTCCGAGCGCGGCCATGCATAAGTCGCTCGAAGCGACGGTCGTGCTGCCCGATCAATATGCGCGCGGCAAGGCGGCCGACCGCTTTCCGGTCGTCTATCTGTTGCACGGCTCGGGCGGCGACTACACCGACTGGACCGCGAATTCGCAGATCGGCAAGCTGGCCGACCGCTATCACGTGATACTCGTGATGCCCGACGGCGGCCACGAAAGCTGGTACATCGACAGTCCGGTCGATCCGCACAGCCGTTACGAAACCTATGTGGGCACGGAGGTCGTGAGTTACGTCGACGCGCATTTCCGCACGATCGCGACACGTCAGGCGCGCGCCATTACCGGCTTGAGCATGGGTGGCTTCGGCGCCTTGCATATCGCATTGGACCGGCCGGACGAATTCGGCGCCGCGGGCAGTATCAGCGGTGCGGTGGATCCGCGCGGCTGCGAGGATGAGCCCGGCATCGACCAGGTATTCGGCGATCCGATGCGGCATGCCGACTTCTGGAACAACGAGGCAATCGTCGAGAATGCGCGCAGTTTCGGCAATGCGCATATCGCGCTCACGATCGACTGCGGGGTGAACGACTCGCTGGTGCAATCGAACCGGACGCTGCATGAGCGGCTGGTCGAACTCGGCGTGCCGCACGACTACGCGGAGCGGCCCGGCGGCCACACCTGGAAATACTGGGCCAATGCGGTCCAGTATCAGGTGCTGTTTTTCGCCGGGACGTTCAAGCGCAACGGAGCCACGGCGGCAAGCGCCGCGGCTTGAGGCCATGCCCGCGCGCGGCGGGGCGGTGTCAAGCCGCCCACTGATCCATCAATCGATGCCGTGGAACACCGCATCGTCCGGGCCGAGATAGGCGGGCGCGCGCCATGCCGCGTCGCGCATGGAATGCTGGACCAGTTTTTCGACGCCCAGTAGCACCGCGAAAATCGCCATCCGCACCGGAATGCCGTTGTCGGTTTGCCGGAAGATCGCCAGCCGTGAATCGTGATTCAGGTCCACGCTCAGATCGTTTGCGCCCGGCCGGCTGTCGCGCGGCAGCGGGTGCATGATCAGCGTATCGGCGCCGCATACGCTGTCCACCAGCGCCTGATTGATCTGGAAATCCGGCGTATAGCCTTCGAACGATTCGTCGGTGAAGCGCTCCTTCTGGATGCGCGTGGCGTACACCACGTCGGCGCCGCGCAGCCCGGTGGTCAGATCGGTGGTCTGCTCGATCACGTGATCGTTGCGCGAAATCTGCTCGATGATGTAACTCGGCATTTCGAGCATGGGCGGCGAGATCAGCGTGAACTTGATGCCGCGGTGCAGCGCCAGCAGTTTGACCAGCGAGTGCACGGTGCGCCCGTATTTGAGGTCGCCGACCAGCGCGATATGCGCGCCGTCGACGATTTTGCCCAGGCGCGAGAACTCGCGCTGAATCGTGTACAGGTCGAGCAGCGCCTGGCTCGGGTGCTCGCCCGGGCCGTCGCCGCCGTTGATCACCGGCACGTTGGTGGCGCGCGCGAATTCGGCCACCGAGCCTTGCTCGGGATGGCGGATCACCAGCGCGTCCACGTAACCGCTCATCACGCGGCTGGTGTCGTAGATCGACTCGCCCTTGGCCATCGACGAAAACGTGAAACCGGTGGTGTCGCAGACCGAGCCGCCCAGCCGGCAGAACGCCGCGCCGAAGCTCACGCGGGTGCGCGTGCTGGCCTCGAAGAACAGATTGCCGAGCACCGCGCCTTCCAGCACACGGGAGATTTTGCGGCGCCGGGCGATCGGCTGCATGATGTCGGCCACGCGAAACAGCGCCTCCACCGAGTCGCGTGAGAATTGATCCACCGACAGCAACTGCGGTTTGCCCTCGAACAGCATCTGGCTGGCGAGCGACTGTGAGTCTACGCTTTGCGTATATTTTTCGCCCGGCTCGCCGTGCACCACGATTTCCGACACGAAGCGCTCGACAATCTCCGGCATGGCCCGCGATTCCTGCGAGTCGTCCGGCAGAAGCCACGTGTCGAGCGCCCGGCGCGACACGCCGATGCGGCTCGCGAACGTGTCGCGCGTCATGTTCAGGCGACGCATTGCATCGCGTAGGAAGGCTTGTTGCGGGACGCTCATGGGGCACCTGTCGGAAGAAGGAATGGCGGGGCTGATGTACGCGGTGCGTATATTAGTTTTCCTGCGGCAGAAGTCAAGCAATTTCGCGATGGACTTTGCCAAGCCGCGCCGGTCACGGTTACACTGCGTCTCATGCATTCCGGCCCAACGCTCAGACTCCGCTCGTCGACTTCCGCACGTCTCGCTCACGCGAGCGTCGTTGCCGCACGCGCGTGGGGTGCGAACGTTAGCGCCAAAGCCAAAAAACAGCCGCTCATCTGACCGGAGCTCGCTGTTCCGTCAGATGTGCGACGGAACAGCCGGTCAACGCCCGCCTGGGCACTTTCCTGTCTTTCCTCCCTCGCACCGCCTGACGGAATCGATACGGTCGTCATCGAGGTAAAGACATGTCTATTTTTTCGGGTATCTGGGTTCCGCTCATCACGCCGTTCGCCGACGGCGCCGTCGATCACACCGCCTTGCGCGCGCTGGTGCGTCGCTATAGCGGCGCGGGCATCGCCGGGCTGGTCGCGCTCGGCACGACCGGCGAACCCGCCGCGCTCGACGCCGACGAACAGGACGCCGTGCTGGCGACGATTCTCGACGAAGCGCAGTCCGCCGCCCATCTGGCGCAGGATGGGCGGGCGCTGCCGGTGGTGGCCGGCGTGTCGGGCAATCACACCGCGAGCATGCTTGAGCGCATCGAGCAACTGAACGCGCTGCCGGTTGCCGGCGTGCTGATGGCCGCGCCGTATTACATCCGGCCTTCGCAAGCGGGCATCGTCGGGCACTTCATGGCGCTGGCCGATGCCAGCGAGAAGCCGGTCGTCCTGTACGACATTCCGTATCGGACTGGCGTGCGGCTCGAACTCGACACGCTGCTCACGCTCGCGGCGCATCCGCGGATTCAGGCGGTGAAGGACTGCGCCGGTTCGCTCGACACCACGCTCGCGCTGATCCGCGACGGTCGCCTGCAGGTGCTTGCCGGCGAGGACATCAATATTTTCAGTACCTTGTGCCTGGGCGGCAGCGGGGCGATCGCGGCGTCCGCGCATGTGCGGCCCGGGCGCTTCGTCGAGATGTATCGCGCGCTCGCGGCGGGGCGGCTCGCCGAAGGCCGGCGCATTTTCCACGCGCTCGTGCCGTTGATCCAGGCGCTGTTCGTCGAACCGAATCCCGCCCCGGTCAAGGCCTTGCTGGCCGCGCAGGGCCTGATACGCGACGAACTGCGCATGCCGATGACGCGCGCCAGCGGTGCGTTGATCGAGCGGCTCGAAGCGCTGGCCGAACGGGAGCGGAGCGACTCGCAGGAGCCCGAAGTATCGGTTTGAGCGAGGCGCCCATTGCGAGACGGAGGACGCGCGGGGTACGGCATTCGCGCCGCGCGTGGCACAACGTCCCGTCGTCCTGTATTTGAGATGATGCTTCGTGCTGCCAGGGGATAATCGGCGCCCTCTGTCATTATCGCGACCGGCGCGTATCCGGTCGATGCCGTATGCAGTTAGCCTCGTTCGCTGATCTTCTGTCCCGTTTGCAACCGCCCGGCACGCGTCGCACGGCCGGCGCGCTTAGCGCGTTGCCGGTTTCGAGCATGCGTCGTGCGGCACGCGGGCGGGCGCGCGCCGCATGCCTGGCGCGCGCGAGGAGCCGCTGATGGCTTCCGTGTTTCGCGCCGGCAGTCAGCTTGCCAGCGGCTCGGTCAGCTTCGTCACGCGCCACACCGCGCTGACGCTCGCCCTGAGCGCGGCCGGCGGCACGGCCGTGCTGGCGCTCGCCGCGGGCTTCGCGATCGGTACGCACTGGTCCGCGCGCAACGGGTCCGGCGATCAGGCGGCGGTCCGCGTCGAGCACGACTATGCGATCGACCAACTCGGCAAGCTGAACGCGTCGGTGGCGCAGATCGAACCGCGCATCGCACGACTCACGGCGCAGGTCGGCGACTTGCGCGATTTCGAAGCACGCCTGAACACGCCGCGGCCTGCGCGGCGCGCACCCGCGGCACGCGCCGCACCGGGTGCGGCACGCGCCGCACCGGGTGCGGCGGGCGCGGCGTCCGAACCCGACGCCACCGACGGCGAAGGCGAAGGCGAGGGCGGCCCTGCCTTGCCGCCGCGCCGCTGTAGCGACCTCATGCCGTCACTGGGCCGCCGTGCGGATGCCGAACGCACCGGTCAGCAACTGGATTGCCTTGCCGCGACCCTCTCGGCGCTCGAACAGCAGACCGCCGATCACGCCATCGCGTACGCCGCTTTTCCGGGCCGCATGCCCGCCGACGGCGCGCGCTTCGGTTCGCCGTTCGGCAATCGCACCGATCCGTTCACGCATCGGTTGAGCTTTCATCCGGGGCTCGATCTGGTCGCTAAAACCGGCACGCCGATTCTGGCGGCGGCGGGCGGCCGCGTGGTCTTCGCCGGCGAGAAATCGGGCTATGGCAACGCGGTTGAAATCGATCACGGCAACGGGCTCATGACTCGCTACGGCCATGCGTCGCGGATCGTCGTGCATGTCGGCGATCTGGTGCTGCCGCGTCAATACATCGCCGATGTCGGCTCGACCGGCCGCTCCACCGGTCCGCATCTGCATTTCGAAGTCCTCGTCGACGGCGCGCCGGTCAACCCGGCGGCCTACCTCGCGCTTTTTGCGCCCACGCCTCATGGTTGAGCGACGCTTTCCGCGCGACGCGGGCAGTCTGACCCATCGCGCCTACACGCTTCGGCCCGCGCGATCGCTGGTTTTTCGCGTGACGGTGTGGGCCGTGGTGTGCGTCCTCTGCGCCTGCGCGGGCGCGGCGGCGCTCACGGCCTGGCGCGCGAGGCGTGCCGGCATGCCGCCGGAGCAGTGCGCGGCGGCGCCCGTCGACGAAGCCACGAAGCAGGCCGAGTTGACCCGCACGCGGCTCGCGCTGGCGCAAGAGATGGCGGCGCGCGCCGCGGTGCAGAAGGCGGCGGACAGCGCCGCAGCCGAGGTCGCGCGGCTCAACGCGGAATTGCAGTTTCTGCGCGGCCAGAGCAGGGGGCGTTCTCCGGCAACCACCGCAGCGCCGCGCGGCTGACCTTACGAAATAGGCGAACCCGGAAACCAGTCAAGCAAACCAACACCGCAAACCAGCAACCGCACCAGCCGCTCCCCGGCTCTTCGCCGCGCCCAGCATCACGCGACGACCCTTTTCATTTCCAGGAAATTGTTATGTTCAAGAAGAAGAAAACCGTGGGCATCCAGCAGACCAAGCTCGCCACCCTGATCGCCCGCGACGTGCGAATCACCGGCGACCTGCAGTTCAGCGACGGCCTGCGCATGGACGGCCACGTGACGGGCAACGTCAGCGGCGCGCCGGGCGGCCAGACGCTGCTGGTCCTGAGCGATCGTGGCTCCGTCGAAGGCAACGTGCATGGCTATGACGTGGTGATCAACGGCAGGATCGTCGGCGACGTGATTGCCGATCACTTCGTCGAGTTGCAGAGCAATGCGCATGTGACCGGCAACATCTACTACCAGCAGTTGCGGATGGATTGCGGCGCCTCGGTGGACGGCAAGCTCACCAAGCGTGACGCGGCGCAGGCGGTGACGCCGCATCTGGTGTCGGTGGCCGACAGCGCTTTCGACGAGCGCAAAGCCGGCTAGGCGTCTCGGCGCCCACCTGGTGAATCAGACCGTTCCCGGCAGCGACTGGCGCTGCGTTGGCGTGTCGTGGCCAAGCGTATCGCCGGGCACGGGACGCACATTGCGTTCCGCGCGCAGTTCCCGGTTCGCGGCGAGGCGGTCCATGGCGCCGCTTCAGACGGTCGTCAGGTTCATGCGGCCACGATTCTTTCCCGCAGCAAGTTGCCGAAGTCGTCGGCGCTGAGCGGCTTGCCGAGCAGGAAGCCCTGCATCTCGTCGCACATCATCGTCCTGAGCATGTCGAGTTGCGATTCGGTTTCGACGCCCTCGGCCACCACATCCATTTCCAGCGAGTGCGCGAGCGCGATGATCGCCGACACGATCGCGCTGCCTTCCGGGCCGTGCGCGTCGAGGCCGTTGGTGAAGAAGCGGTCGATCTTCAGTTGCTTGACGCGAAAGCGCTGTAGATACGCGAGGCTCGAATAGCCGGTGCCGAAGTCGTCGATCGCGATCTCGAATCCGCTCGCCTGGAATTCACGGATCATTTCGATGGTCTTGGGCGCGTCCTGCATGGCCACGGTTTCGGTGATCTCGAACATGATCTGCTCGCAGGCCACGCCTTCGGCGTTGACGATTTCGAGCATGCTCGCGACGAGGTTCGGCTGGAGCAACTGGCGCGGCGACAGGTTGACGGCCACTTTCATCGACGGCAGCCCTTGCGAGACCCACTGGCGAATCTGCCGGCACGTTTCGCGCACGACCCAATAGCCGATCTGCACGATTTGCCCCGAGCGCTCGGCGATCGGAATGAACTCGAGCGGCGTCAGCGCGCCGAGTTGCGGATGATGCAGCCGGATCAGCGCTTCGGCGCCTGCCAGCGAGTTGCCGCTGCCGTGAAACTTGGGCTGGAAATGCAGCGAGAAATGGCCGGCGGCGAGCGCGTCGTGCAACGCGTTCTGAATTTGCAGCGTGCGCGTGGCGGCCTCGTTCATGCTGCGTTCGAAGAAGCGATAGGTGCTGCGGCCCGCGCGTTTGGCTTCGTACATGGCCGCGTCGGCGTGTTTCAACAGCGTCTCGACGGTGTCGCCGTCGTGCGGATAGAGGGCGATGCCGATGCTTGGCATGACCTGCAGCGGCTGCGAGTCGGTCCACACGCCGAGCCGCATGCGCTCAAGCACGCCTTCCGCGAGCGCGCTGGCGTCTTCGCGCGAGCCGAGGTTCTCAGCCAGCACCACGAATTCGTCGCCGCCCAGCCGCGCGACGGTGTCGGTCTCGCGTACGCACTGCAGCAGGCGCTGCGCGAACGCCGTCAGCACCTGGTCGCCGACCGAGTGGCCGAGCGAATCGTTGATGGTCTTGAAGCCGTCGAGGTCCATGAAGAGGATCGCGAACAGCGTGCGCTGCCGCCGCGCGCTGAGGATTGCGCGTTCGATGCGGTCGGTCAGCGTGGTCCGGTTCGGCAGTCCGGTCAGGGTGTCGACCGTGGCGAGCCGCACGATCTGGCCATTCAGCTTCGATACCGCGCCGATCAGAATTGCGTTGCGCGCATCGAAACGCGACAGCATCAGCGTGACGATCAGAATGGCAAAGGTGAGCAGGATCACCGAGGTCGCGAGCCACGTGGCGTTCACGCCTTTGGCCGCGCCGCACACGGCGCCCGGCAAAAAATCGGCGGCGGCCATGCCGGCGTAATGCATGCCGCTGATCGCCACGCCCATCACCAGCGCCGCGGCCAGACGCTTGCGCATGACGTGGCGCGCGTCGTCGTTGCTGAGCGCGCGGGCCATCCACAGCGCGGCGGTCGACGCGCCGATTGCGATCGCGAGCGAGCCCGCGAACCACCCCGGCTGATAGCGGATGCCCGGCGCCATCTGCATGGCCGCCATGCCGGTGTAGTGCATGCCGGCAATGCCGAAGCCCATCAGCACGCCGCCGGCCAGCAGGCGGACCGCCGTGAGCCGTTCATGGGTCGTGACGTACAGGGCGAGATAGGAGACGCCGATCGCGAGCCCGAGCGACGCGGCGGTCGTCGCGAAGTCGTAGCCGAGCGGAATCGGCAGCGAAAAGGCGAGCATCGCGATGAAGTGCATCGACCAGATGCCGACGCCCAGCGCCGCGGCGCCGCCCAGCCGCCAGGCGTGCCGCAGCCGCGCCGATGCGAGCAGGAAAATGCGGCCGGTTAGATCGAGCGCCGTATACGACGCCAGCGTCGCGACGACGAATGAGATGGTGACCAGCCAAAAATTGTATGAGCTCTGCATGTTCAGTCCAACCGCAAAGGGGAAGCGGCTGAACTTGTTATCGACAGTTCCAGGCTTTTATTTAATTGATTTTCAATATGTTAGCGATTGGCTTCGGCCACCTCGCCGGCGCGCGCCGTGTGTGTCAGCGCGAAGCCTTCGTCGAGCCAGCCGGTAATGCCGCCGCTCATCAGCTTGACGGGCCGTCCAAGCTGGGCGAGGCGCAACGCGCCGCGCGCGGCGCCGTTGCAATGCGGGCCCGCGCAGTACGTGACGAAGAGCGTCTCCGGCGGATAGCCGGCGAGCTTGGACGCCACGATCTTGCCGTGCGGCAGATTGAGCGCGCCGGCCACGTGGCCCTGCGCGAACAGCGCGGGGCCGCGCACGTCGAGCAGCACGAAGCCGGGCGCGCCGCTCGCGAGTGCGTCGTGGACATCGGCGCAATCGGTTTCGAACTGCAGCGAGGCCTGGAAATGGGCTTGCGCGGCGGCGCTGTCGGCGGCGGGAATAGCGGTAACGGCGTTCAAGGTCGGCATGGTGATTGAGGTTCCGATAGGAGGCGGTAGGTGTGTGGGTTGCCTGGCGATCGCGATTCAGACGCCTTCATTGTCGCGTTGCGCGCCACGCCGGATAAGTGGCGGAATCGTCAATCTCCGGTAACATCACGCCATGCACAATCATCTCGTCGTCGCGCTCGCTTACGACCGGCTCTGCACCTTCGAGTTCGGCTGCGTGACCGAACTGTTCGCGCTCGAGCGTCCCGAACTCGACGTGGACTGGTATCGCTTCGCGGTCTGCGCAAGCGAGCCGGGGCCGATCCGGGCGGCGGGCGGCATCACGCTTGCCGCGCCTTATACGCTCAAGCTGCTGGAGCACGCCGACACCATCGTCATTCCCGGCTGGCGCGATGCCGACGAAGTGCCGCCCGAACCGCTCCTGAAGAAAATCCGCGCCGCCTACGCGCGCGGCGCGCGCCTCTGTTCGATCTGCTCCGGCGTGTTCGTGCTCGCGGCGGCGGGCGTGCTCGACGGTAAGACCGTTACGACCCACTGGCGCTATGCCGACAAATTGCAGCAGCGCTATCCGCAATTGCGCGTGCAGCCGGATGCGCTGTATGTCGATGAAGGGCAGATCAGCACCTCGGCGGGTTCGGCGGCGGGGCTCGACATGCTGCTGCATCTGGTGCGGCGCGATCACGGCAGCGCGGTGGCGAACCGGGTCGCGCAGCGGCTCGTGGTGCCGCCGCATCGCGAGGGCGGCCAGGCGCAGTTCGTGCCGCGTCCCATGCCGCAGGACGACAGCGGTCGTCTGTCCAGACTGATGGACTGGGTACGCAGCAATCCCGCTTTGCCGCACACGTTGCGCTCGCTCGCCGAGCGGGCGGCGATGAGCCCGCGCACACTGCAGCGGCAGTTTCACGATGCTACCGGCATGGCGCCTTATGAGTGGCTCGTGCGCGAGCGCGTGGCCATTGCACGCGAGCTGCTCGAAGCGCAGGCGCCACTGTCGATGGCGCGCGTCGCGGAACTGGCGGGCTTCGGTTCCGAGGAATCGTTGCGGCGGCATTTCCGGCGCATTGCACTGACGAGCCCGGGGGCGTATCGCAAGAAGTTCGGCGCGCGGGAAACGGCTTAGGGTTTGGACGCGCGCGACCCGCAAGTACTGACGGAAGTCAATGCCGGGACTGAGCTTTTGCAGGACGCGATGTGGTCTACTGTCAAACAGACGGTCACCGCTTCGCTCGGTTGACGCGCTCGGTCGCGGCAATGCACAACGTGCTCGCATTCAAAGGACATTCATGCTCGATATCGCCAAGACGATCGCCAGCTTTAACGCCGGTCGCGATCCCGACCGGCTCGCGATGAAATACAAAGCCATGCGCACTTCACCGTTCGTGTTTTTGCGCGGCACGTGTCACCTGTTTTACGAACGTCTGCCGCGCGACAAGGTGTTCGACGACGCGCCGCCGGTGTGGATCTGCGGCGACATGCATCTGGAAAATTTCGGCAGCTACAAGGCTGACAATCGGCTGATCTACTTCGACAATAACGACTTCGACGAAGCCTGCCTCGCGCCGAATCTCTACGAACTGGTGCGTCTGTTGACGAGCGTGCTGGTCGGCGCGAGCGATCTCAAGCTGAGCCGCGCGCAGGCGCTGGCGCTGTGCCATACCGCGCTGGAAAAGTATGGCGCGGCGCTGGCGAATGGCAAGTCGCGCTGGATCGAAGCCGAAACCGCAACCGGGATGGTGCGCGATCTGTTCGTCGCGCTCGCCAGCCGCACGCGGGTGGCGCATCTGGACCGGCGCACCACGCTCAAAGGCAAGACCCGCATGCTGAAAGTGGACGGCAAGAAAGCGCTGGCGGTCAGCGACGCCCAGCGCGCCGCCGTCACGCAGTTCATGCAGAAGTTCGCCGCGAGTGAGCCCAATCCCGACTTCTTCCGCATTCTCGACGTGGCGCGGCGGATTGCCGGCACGGGGAGCCTCGGTGTGGATCGTTACGTGATTCTCGTCGAAGGCAAAGGCTCGCCGGACGGCAACTATCTGATCGATCTGAAAGAGGCGTTGCCTTCTTCCGTGACGCCGCACCTGAGTACGCCGCAGCCGGCGTGGCAGACGGAAGCGCAGCGCGTCGTCGACATTCAGCGGCGCAATCAGGCGGTCTCGCAGGCATTCCTGCATGCGGTTGAATTCAATCAGCGCTCGTATGTGCTGCGCAGCCTGCAGCCTTCGGAAGATCGCGTGGCCTTGAGCGACTGGGATGGCAAGCTGCCGCGTCTCGAAGAGGTGGTCGACAGCATGGCCGAGTTGAGTGCGTGGGCGCATCTGCGTAGCGGCGGGCGGCAGAAGTCGTCGATCGCCGACGATCTGATCGCGTTCGGCAATCGCAAGGACTGGCAGTTGCCGTTGGTGGATATCGCGACGCAGTGCGAGGCGCAGGTGGCGGCGGACTGGAAAACCTACTGCGAAGCCTATGACAGCGGCGTGTTCTACCTGACGCCGAAGCCGTGAGATTGCGTCGCGCTGGCGGCGCATGACATCGTGGCCGCCGCGCTTGCAACACATTCGTACCGCCTCTCACCAAGGGCTCTCGCAATGCCCGGCGCATCGCCGCGCCGCGCGTGCCAGCCATCGCTCCAGACAAACCCTGATTGCTGCGTCGAATCCGCCGCTGCTATCGTTCGCAGGTCTTGTGGAAGCGCTTCCACCCAAGTCTTGGACATGGGCGTTTCGTCTTCCCACCGTACCCGGTTCAATGACCTCAGCAGCTTTGCATGGGATGGGAGTAAGCGCTAAAGCGCTAACTCCCATCGACAGCTTTGCATGGGATGGGAGTAAGCGCTAAAGCGCTAACTCCCATCGACACAGGAGAAATCCGTGGCAAACGACACATCCGCTGTATCCGACGCTCTGTCTCCCCGTTCCCAATCACTCGCCGATCCTTTCACCCCGCCCGCGGACTCGTCGCTGTGGCGCGAGAACTTTCTGCTCGGCGCGGCCACCGCCTCGTATCAGATCGAAGGCGCGGTGAACGAAGACGGCCGCCTGCCGTCCATCTGGGACACGTTTTCGGCGAAGCCCGGCAAAGTGCTGGCCGGCGACACCGGCGCGGTGGCCTGCGATCACTATCATCGCTGGGAAGCCGACGTCGACCTGCTGGCCGGCCTCGGCCTCGAAGGCTACCGGCTCTCGATCGCCTGGCCGCGCGTGATGGACGCGGCCGGCGCGCCGAACCGCAAAGGGCTCGACTTCTACAAACGCCTGCTGGCGCGGCTGAAAGAGAAGGGCATCGCGACCTTCGTCACGCTGTATCACTGGGACTTGCCGCAGCATCTGGAAGATCGCGGCGGCTGGCTCAATCGCGATACCGCCTACCGTTTCGCCGATTACGCCGACCTGATGAGCCGCGAACTGGCCGGCAGCGTCGACGCGTGGATGACGCTCAACGAGCCGTGGTGCTCGGCGTATCTCGGCTACGGCAACGGCCACCACGCGCCGGGACTCGCCGACGCGCGCTACGCCACGCAGGCCATGCATCATCTGCTGCTGGCGCACGGTCTCGCGGTGCCGGTGTTGCGCGCCAACGATCCGGCGTCGCAAATCGGCATCGTCGCCAACGTCGGACGCGGCACGGCCAATAGCGAGAGCGCCGCCGACCAGCGCGCGGCGCATCTGTTCGAAGTGCAGCACAACGCGTGGATTCTCGATCCGCTGCTCAAGGGCAGCTACCCGCGGGATCTGTTCGAGTTGTGGCCGGGCACCGAGCCGCTGGTGCTCGACGGCGACATGCAAACCATCGCCGCGCCGCTGGACTTCCTCGGCATCAACTATTATTTCCGCACGAATGTCGCGAGCGACGGCGCGCATGGCTTCAGGGACTTGCCGCTCGAAGGCGTGGAGCGCACGCAGATGGGCTGGGAAGTGTATCCGGACGGCCTGCGTGATCTGTTGACGGGGTTCAAGGCCACCTACGCGAACCTGCCGCCGATCTACATCACCGAAAACGGCATGGCCTCGGACGACAAGGTGATCGACGGTCAGGTGGAGGACAGCCAGCGCATCTCGTTCCTCAAGCGCCATCTCGCCGCGGTCGACCAGGCGATCAAGGCCGGCGTGGAGATTCGCGGCTACTTCCTCTGGTCGCTGATGGACAACTTCGAGTGGGCCTTCGGGTATGAGCGTCGCTTCGGTGTCGTACATGTCGATTACGCTACGCAGAAGCGTACGATCAAACGCAGCGCGGAGCTGGTGTCGAAATTCCTGAAGGAGCGCAAGGCACGCGGGGAATAACAGGCGAAAGCTGGTTTGTATGTCGACCTTGAAATACGAGCGCCAAGCGCGGCGCAACTCTGTTGCATTGCAGCTGCATCGACACAGGAGACGGAATGAACAGCAAAAAAATGGTCTTGCGAGGCGTGGTTGCGGCACTGGCGTTCTATGGCGTCGTCGCGCAGGCGGAGCCTTTGAAGGCCAACGTGATTCACTGGTGGACCTCGGGCGGCGAGTCGGCCGCGATCCGCCAGTTTGCCGATGCGTATAACAAGGCCGGCGGCCAGTGGGTCGACAATGCCGTGGCGGGCGCCGATCAGGCGCGCTCCACGGCGATCAACCGGATCGTCGGCGGCGATCCACCCACGGCCGCGCAGTTCAATACGTCCAAGCAGTTTCATGACCTGATCGATCAGGGCCTGCTGAACAACGTCGACGACGTCGCCGCGAAAGAGAACTGGAACGGCGTGTTCCCGCAGTCGATTCTCGACAGTATCAAGGTGAAGGGGCATTACTACGCCGCGCCCGTCGATATTCATATGCCGGCCTGGTTCTTCTACTCGAAGCCGGTGTTCCAGAAAGCGGGCATCGCCGGCGAGCCGAAGAGCTATGACGAGTTCATCGCCGATCTCGGCAAGCTGAAAGCCGCGGGTGTGATTCCGCTCGCGCTCGGCGGCCAGCCCTGGCAGGAGAAAATCACCTTCGACGCGGTGCTGGCCGATGTGGGCGGTCCCGATCTCTACATGAAGGTGTACCGCGACCGCGACATGAACGCCGTGAAGTCGGACGCCTTCAAGAAAGTGCTGGCGTCGTTCAAGCGTCTGCACGATTTCGTCGATCCCGGCTCGCCCGGCCGCAACTGGAACGATGCCACGGCGCTCGTGATTTCCGGCAAGGCGGGCGTTCAGATCATGGGCGACTGGGCCAAGGGCGAATTCTCGGCGGCCAATCAGACCGCGGGCAAGGACTTCGGCTGCTTCCCGGGTTTCGGTCCACATTCGCCGTATCTGGTCGCGGGCGACGTATTCGTGTTCCCGAAAACGGACAATCCCACCGCGATCAAGGCGCAGAATCTGCTTGCCACGGTGATGACCTCGCCGGCCGCGCAAGTCGCATTCAGCGCGAAGAAAGGCTCGATCCCGATTCGTCCCGACGTGGACGGCAGCAGTCTCGACATCTGTGCGAAGGAGGGCATTGCGATCATGAAGGACAAGTCGCGTCAGTTGCCGAATCCGGAAATGCTGCTCTCGCCTGATACGCAGGGCGCGTTGATCGACGTCATCACCAACTTCTGGAACAAGAACCAGTCGGTCGACGACGCGCAGAAAGCGTTCGCCAGTGCGTTGAAGAGCTAGGTGCGCAGCATGCACGCGCTCAAGCTGCCGGCCAGCGGGTCTTCCAAGGCACGCAATGCGCGGCTGAAGAAGCCGCTCAAGAAGCGTTTTCCGTTCGCGGCGTGGCTGGCGCTGCTGCCGATGGTCCTGACCGTCGCGTTCGCCTATCTCGGCACGATGGTCTGGACCGCGCGCGTGTCGCTCAGCAATTCGCGCACGTTTCCTTCCGGCGACTTCGCGGGCTTCACGCAATACGCGCGGCTGTTCAATAACGACCGCTGGTTGCTGTCGCTGCAAAACATCCTGATCTACGGCGCGTGCTTCATCGTGGCGTGCATGTTGATCGGTTTGCTGCTGGCGATTTTCATCGATCAGCGGGTGGTCGCGGAAGGCGCGTTGCGCACGGTGTTTCTCTATCCGTATGCGATGTCGTTCGTGGCGACGGGGCTAGTCTGGCAGTGGATTCTGAACCCGGAACTGGGCGCGCAGGCCGTGCTGCACAAGCTCGGTTTCGCACACGCGCGCTTCGACTGGATCGTCGATCAGGACTGGGTGATTTACACCATCGTGATCGCGACGGTGTGGCAGGCCTCGGGTCTGGTGATGGCGTTGTTGCTCGCGGGCCTGCGCGGCATCGACGACGAGTTGTGGAAAGCCGCGCGCATCGACGGGATTCCGCGCTGGCGTGTCTACGCCAGTATCGTCGTGCCGATGCTCGGGCCGTCGATCTCCACCGCTTTCGTGCTGCTGTTCGTGATGGTCGTGAAGCTCTACGACGCCGTGGTCGCGATGACGCAAGGCGGCCCCGGTACGGCGAGCGAAGTGCCGGCGAAGTTCATCATGGACTATCTGTTCGGGCGCGCCAATATCGGGCTCGCGTCGGCGGCGTCGATCGTGTTGCTGGCTACCGTGCTGGCGATTCTCGCGCCATTCTTCTACGCCCGCAGCCGCGCGGCCATGCGCAAGGAGGTCTGATGAACACGCTCAGTCCGCCGCTGAAAGGCGGCACGCCTCGCCGCGCGCAGCACCGCCGTCGCCGCTCGACGTTCACCCCGGCGCGCTTCGGCGTCTACGCGTTTTTGCTGACAGCGGCGCTGTTCTTCCTGCTGCCGCTCTACGTGATGCTCGTCACCTCGGTCAAGCCGATGAGCGAGATCCGCCTCGGCAATCTGCTGGCATTCCCCGCGCATTTCACGCTCAGCGCGTGGAGCGCCGCGTGGCAGTCCGCGTGCACCGGGCTCGATTGCAACGGCGTTCAGGTCGGTTTCTGGAACTCGGTGCGCATCGTCGTGCCGAGCACGATTCTGTCGATCGCGATCGGCGCGGTGAACGGCTATGCGCTGTCGTTCTGGCGGCCGCGCGGCGCCGGCCTGCTGTTCGGCGTGCTGCTGATGGGCGCGTTCATTCCCGTGCAGGTGATGGTTTATCCGCTCGTGCGCGTGCTGGCGAGCGTGCATCTGTTCAGTTCGCTGCCGGGCATCGTGGTGATTCACACCATCTTCGGCATGCCGGTGATGACGCTGCTGTTCCGCAATTACTACGTGTCGATTCCGCAGGAGCTGTTCAAGGCGGCGCGCATCGACGGCGGCGGCTTCTGGCGTATCTTCGTGCAACTGATGCTGCCCATGTCCACGCCGATCATCGTGGTGGCGGTCATCATGCAGGTCACGGGCATCTGGAACGACTTCATTCTCGGCCTCGTGTTCGCCGGCACCAAAAACCTGCCGATGACGGTGCAATTGAACAACATCATCAATACGACGACCGGCGAGCGCCTCTATAACGTCAATATGGCGGCGACCATTCTGACCTCCATGGTGCCGCTCGCGGTGTACTTCGTTTCGGGCCGCTGGTTCGTGCGCGGCATTGCATCCGGCGCCGTCAAGGGATAGGGCGATGACAAACGTGGCTAATGTGGCAAACCCGGTGGCAAACCCGGTGGCAAACCCGGTGGCAAACACGCTGGCAAATCCGGTCGCAAGCGCGGCGGACATGGCGGGCGTGGCGAGTAGTCCCGATGCGGCGGACGCGGCGGGCCTCACGAATCCGGCCAACGTGGCCGTGCGCAATCTGACGATTCAACTCGGCGCGAACACGGTGATCGAGCACCTCGATCTCGACGTGCAAGCCGGCGAATTCGTCGTGCTGCTCGGACCATCCGGCTGCGGCAAATCCACCTTGCTGCACAGCATTGCCGGTTTGATCGACGTGACCGACGGCAGCATCGAGATTGCCGGCGAGGACATGACCTGGGCCGACCCGAAAGACCGGCGCATCGCGCTCGTGTTCCAGTCGTACGCGCTGTATCCGACCATGAGCGTGGAGCGCAACCTGTCGTTTGCCTTGCGCATCAACGGCACGCCGAAAGCGGAGATTGCGCGGCGCGTGGCGCGCGCCTCCGAGATGTTGCAACTCGGGCCGTTGCTCAAGCGCAAACCGGCGCAGCTTTCAGGCGGGCAACGGCAGCGGGTGGCGATCGGCCGGGCGATCGTGCGCGAAGCCGACGTGTTCCTGTTCGACGAACCGCTCTCGAATCTCGACGCCAAATTGCGCACCGAACTGCGCCGCGAACTCAAGCAACTGCACCAGCGCCTGGGCGCGACGATGATCTACGTCACGCACGATCAGGTCGAGGCAATGACGCTTGCCACCCGCATGGCCGTGATGCGCGGCGGCGTGATCCAGCAGTTCGGCACGCCCGCCGAAGTCTACGCGCGCCCCGACAACCTGTTCGTTGCGACGTTTCTGGGCACACCCGCGATGAACCTGCTCAAGGGCACGCTCGAAGCACGCGACGGCGCGCTCCACTTCTGCACGGAGCATTGGCGGCTCGACGTCTCGGCGTACCCGTTCAAGACCGCGCCCGCGAACGCATTGCCGTGCGTGCTCGGCGTGCGGGCCGAAGACGTGCGGTTGGCCGAAGGTGCGAGCGAACATGCAAAAGTTTCGCTGGTGGAGCCGATGGGCAACCACCGCGTCATCTGGCTCGACTATCATGGAGTGCAGGTCGCATCGATCGACCAGACGAAGACGCCGTTGGCGATAGGGGACACCATGGCGTTTTCGTTCGACAGTACCCATGTCTCTCTGTTCGACGAAGCGGGCGGCGCGCGTTTGTAGCGCCGGCACGCGGCGTCACTGACAATACAACATGCTTGACGGAGATCCGCGTGGCAACACTCAAAGATGTCGCGGCACTGGCCGGCGTGGGCATGTCGACCGCCTCGCGCGCCATTTCCGGTAAAGGGCCCATCTCAGCCGATGCCGCCGCCCGCGTAAAGGCGGCCATCGAACAGTTGAACTTTCGTCCGTCGTCCATCGGCCGGGCCATGGCAACGCAGTCGCTCGGCATGGTCGGAATTTTCGTGCCGACGTTCTTCGGCTCCTACTACGGCACGATCCTCAAGCAGACCGACGAAGAACTGCGCGCGGTGCGCCGTCACGTCGTGGTGGCGACCGGCTGCGGAGAAGTCTCGCCGCGCGAGCAGGCCATCGAGGCAGTGCGCTTTCTGATCGGCCGCGATTGCGACGGCGTGGTGGTGATCAGCCACGATCTGCACGACGAGGATCTGATCATGCTGCACCGCATGCATCCGAAAATGGTGTTTCTGAACCGCGCGTTCGATCAGTTACCGGAGGCGTCGTTTTGCGCCGACCATCACCGTGGCGGCGAACTGGCGGCGCGCACACTGCTCGATCACGGGCACCGCGACATCGCGGTGATTTCCGGGCCTTTCACTGCGTCGGACAACCAGACGCGTCTGGAAGGCTTCTTCGCCGAGCTGGCGCGCGAGGGCATTGCGCGCGATGACGTCACGCTGATCGAATCGGACTTCTCACCGGAAGGCGGCTACGCCGCCGCGCAAAAGCTGCTCGACACGAAGCGCCGCTTCACCGGCGTGTTTTGCGCGAACGATACGATGGCGGTGAGCGCGCTGGCGCGTTTTCACCAGGCGGGTATTGCGATTCCCGAAGAGGTCTCGGTGGTCGGCTACGACGACGATTATTCGGCCGCGTATGCCGCGCCCGGACTCACCTCGGTGCATATTCCGACTGCGGAACTGACGCAGAACGCCGTGCGCTGGCTGGTCAATCAGTGCTATCGAACTACGTGGGAGATTTTCCGCGAGTTTCCGGTGAGCGTGACGATGCGTGAGTCGGTGGGGCCGGCGCCGGGTGCGATAAAGGCGGCGCGGTTGAGCAGCACGTCGTAGCTGCTTCTCGTGAGGCGGCGAGGCGCTGGCTGCCCCTGCCGCTCGCGCGCGAAGGTTCAGGTGCCGCTGCGCAGCGACTGCTCGTAGCGCAGACGCGCTTCTTCATCGAGCCGCGTATCTTCGAGTTCCTGAAGCACGGCTTCGAGATCGATCGGCGTGCTGTCCAGTTCGACGCGGCCGGTCAGCGCGGCGTCGACATGCAATGCACCCGCTTCGTACAGCGACCAGATTTCCTTGCCGTAGCGGGTGTCCAGTAACGCCGGCGCGAAACGGCCGAAATACGTGGCGAGGTTGTTGACGTCGCGCTCGAGCATGGCGGGCGCTTCGAGATTGCCGGCGGCATCCACGGCCTGCGGCAGGTCGATGATGACCGGGCCGTCGGCGGCAAGCAGGATGTTGTATTCGGACAGGTCGCCGTGAATCATGCCGGCGCACAGCATGCGCACCACCTCGTTCACCAGCCGCGCATGCAAGTCGAGTGCGCGTTCTTCGGTCATCTCGACGTCGTTCAGACGCGGCGCGACATTGCCGTCGGCGTCGGTCACCAACTCCATCAGCAGTACGCCGTCGGTGCAGATGAAAGGCTGCGGCACGCGTACGCCCGCATTCGCGAGCTGGAACAGCGCGTCGACTTCGGCGTTCTGCCAGGCCTGTTCCTGCACTTCGCGGCCATAGCGGCTGCCTTTTTCCATGGCGCGCTGCTGACGGCTGTTCTTGACCTTGCGGCCTTCGCGGTAGGACGCGGCCTGGCGGAAACTGCGCTGCTTGGCGTCCTTGTAGACTTTCGCGCAGCGCGTGGCGTCGCCGCTGCGCACCACGTAGACGGTGGCTTCCTTGCCGCTCATCAACTGGCAGATGACTTCGTCGATCAGGCCTTCTTCGACCAGCGGGAGCAGACGTTTCGGAGTTTTCATGCGACCGCCGAAGAGCGGTGGTCGGCGCGGCGGCGATAAGCGGCCGGCTGCGAGGGCAGGTGATGCAGGATTCGGGTCATGCGGGATTATACGGGGAGACCGCCGGGAGCATGAAAACAGCCATGAAACGGGTCGAACTCGAGCGCTGCTTGCCCGATGATTTCAATGCGCTTTCGAACCGCTAGAACCGTTCATCTAATTGCCGGGCGGTGAAAGGGAATGCCAATGTGTCGGTCGCAGTGGGGGAATGAACTCGCAAGCGTTTGCGCATCGCGCCGGCCGTTGAACATACGGTTCGCCACGGTTAATGCCGCATTTTCTGCGTATATCTTGACGCAAACGGCTGTGGAATCACGCGAGATTGTTGTAGCTGCCGACACACTGATTTGCTATTTTCCCTCATTCAGTTCGCATGCCGATCGCGTAAACTCGCCGGTAACAATAGGTTACGGGGTGCGAGATGTTGGCCGTGTTCTTCTTTGCCTGCCCGATCTGCATCGCCGCGTTGTTTGGTTTCGCGCGGCACGTGGATCCGGTGACGGGACAATTCAAGCGTTGAGTCCGTCAGTCGGGTGTTTTCCGCAGCGCCGTTCGGGCGCGTGATGCGGTTGTTCTCTTTTCTTGAGCCGATCTCGCTACAAGTCTTGCCTTTGAGTGCCGAGTCGCGGCACGATGCGCGATAACCTGGATTAGGGCAGTATCGCGTATGCGAGATTTTCTGGCGAATATCATGGCACGCGCCAGCGTGCTGAAGGGCGTCCTTCCTCTGAACCGTGCCGCGGCGGCGCGCGATGCGTTGGCCGGTGTGCAACTTGCGTCCATGGATATTCCGCAAGTGCTCGGCTATGCGCGTATTGCGGGTATGCCGGCTGTGACGGGTCTGTACACGGTCTTTCTGCCGCTGATCGCCTTTGCGTTTTTCGGCGCCTCGCGGCACCTCGTCGTGGCCGCCGACTCCGCGACCGCCACCATCTTCGCAAGCCGGCTCTCCACCATGGCGCCGGCGTCCAGCGCTGAATATGCCGCGCTCGCCGCGATGGTCGCCTTGCTGACCGCTGGCTTGCTGTTCATCGCGCGGATTTTTAAACTGGGCTTTCTCGCCGACTTCCTGTCGCGTACCGTGCTGGTCGGTTTTCTTGCCGGCGTCGGCGTGCAGGTCGGCATTGCGATGCTAGGCGACATGTTCGGCTTGCCCGGACACGCCGCGCGCAGCGTCGATCAGCTCATGCTGGTGGTGCGCGAAGCCGCCCAGATCAATCGGCCGACGCTCGCCATCTCGCTGCTGGTGGTCGTCGCCATTCTGACGTGCAAACGCTTTCTGCCTCGCGTGCCGGTGCCATTGATCGCGGTCGTGGCGGGCATCGCGGCGAGCGATCTCTACCATTTCCCGGCCCACGGCATCGCCGTGCTCGGCCCGGTAGCGGGCGGTTTGCCGCCACTGCGCGTGCCGTCGGTGACATGGCAGCAGGTGCTCGATCTGCTGCCGGTGGCGGCTTCCTGCTTCGTGATGATCGTCGCACAGAGCGCCGCCGCGAGCCGCGTGTTCGCCGAGCGTCATCACGAACCGGTCGATACCAACGCCGACCTGCTGGGCATCGCCGCGGCCAACGCGGCGGCGGCGTTTTCAGGCGCCTTCGTGGTGAACGGCAGCCCGACGCAAACCGCCATGGCCGATCTCGCCGGCACGCGCAGTCAGTTCGCGCAACTCGTCTTCGCGGCGGTGGTGGTGGCGGTGCTGCTGTTTTTCAGCCGCTTTTTGCAGTATCTGCCGCACTGCATTCTTGCCAGCATCGTGTTCACGATCGCCATCGGCCTGATCAATCTGAAGACCTTGTTTGCGATTCGCCGCGAAAGTCCCGGCGAATTCGCGCTGGCCGTGTTCACCGCGGCGGCCGTGGTGCTGATCGGCGTCGAGCACGGCATTCTGGTGGCGGTGGCGCTATCGCTGCTGCGTCACGTGCGCCACAGCTACCGTCCGCACACGATGATTCTCGCCCCCGGCGACGACGGCGTCTGGATTCCCGTGCCCGCCGCGCCGGGCATTCAGACCGCGCCGGGCCTGATCGTCTACCGCTTCGGCGCCGATCTGTTTTACGCGAACGACCACTTTTTCGTCGACGATACGCGGCGCCTGATCGACCTTGCCCCGAGCAAGGTGCGCTGCTTCGTGATCGACGCGAGCGCGATCACCGACATCGACTATTCGGCCTCGCGCTCGATCGGCGAGTTGTGCCAGACGTTGAAAAGCGAAGGCATCGAGGTGCTGTTCGCGCGCGTGAACCGCTATTTGCGTGCGGATATGGACCGGCACGGCATCACGCCGATCGTCGAGGAAAGTTGCATTTTCAACACTTTGCACGAGGCGCTGCGCACGGCCGGTGTGGAGAAGCCCGACCGGCACGTGAAAGAGGCCACGTAAGCGCGGGTTAGCGCACGGCCGACGCGATGCGTAGCTTCTAGCGTGGCGGTTATTCGTCAGCGAAGAAATAGCCGATAAAGAAACACACGCCCGCGATGACGGCGCCCAGCACGGCCACCGTATAAGCGAGCGCCGTGCCGTGCCAGAGTCCGTCGAACCACTGATGAAGCTGCGCCATCAGCACCGCCGCATTGCCGCCGATACGCTGCAATTCGATCTGATAGCGCGGATCGGCCACGCTGTACATGGAGACGGCGCTGTCCGGCGGTGGCGTGGTCGCATAGATGATCACGGCCAGAATCACACCGCCCACCAGCGCCGCGAGGCCCGCCAGATAGAGCCGCTTCTGCCGTGGCGAGTGCTGCGCCGCCGGGTTCACTTATTTGCTGCCGCTCATCGTATTCGTCTATCCGCTTCAATCGTCACGGCGACAGTATCGCAGAGCAGCGGGCGTCTCCCGACGCGCTCAGCTTTTCGAAGTCAGCAGCTTGATGCCGGCAATGCCGAACATGATCGCGAGCGACCCGTCGAGCCAGCGCCGGATCGCCGAGTAGATGCGGCGTGCGGAAGCGGTCGAAAACAGCACCGCATAGCTGCTGAACACCGATACGCCGATGCACATGCAACCGAGCACCACCGGCGCGGTATGCGAGGTGCCACCGGCCGGCGACATGGCCAGCGAGACGATCGACAGCCAGACCAGAATCGCTTTCGGATTGGTGAGATGCAGCAGCAGGCCGCGCAGATAGAGACGCTTGAGCGGTTCGTTGTCACGCGCCGTGCCCGTGGGCAGCGCCTTGGGACGAAACGCGGAGCGCGCGGATTTGAAGCCCAGCCATAGCAGATACAGCCCGCCGGCGATCTTGATCGCCACCAGGCATTCCGAGTAAGTGGCGAGTACCGCCGACAAACCCAGCGACGCCAGCAGCGCCCAGAAGAACGAACCCGACACCACGCCGAGCGCGAAGGTCAACGCGGAGCGGCGGCCCGCGCTCATCGCCAGTGACATGATCGCGAGATTGCTCGGCCCGGGGCTCGCCGTACCGACGAAGTAGGCGCTGTAGGCGATCAGGACATCGGCGGTGAGGAAGGTGCTGGCGATCATGGGCTGGAACCTCGGCGGCGGGCAGGGCGGGCGGTGTGGGGCGCACACTGGTAGGGGTGCGATACATCTCAAAGCGTCGCGTGAACGGGAATTTTGGGGGCGGAAGCGCGAATTTCACAGATACAGTTGTTCATTCCCGCGACAGGACAATCATGTGCTTCGCGCGGCGGCTCAAGTGCGGCTCAAGTGCGGCCCAAGTGCGGTCCAAGCGCCGTTCAAGTGGCCCCTCACGTCTCTGCTCACGCACCCGCTGCCATGCCGATGCAATCGGCGAGCGCACCCGCCACCGCCTGCCGGCTATGTCGCGGACGCTGCACGAGGCCGATCTCCCGCTGAAACGTCGCCTCGCCGAGTTCGAGCGCGACGACGCCGGCGGGCCACTTGCCGAGTCCCGCGCTATTCGGAAGCAGCGCCACGCCGATGCCGCGCGCGACCAGTTGCACGATGCCTTGCAGTTCGTCCAGCTCGATCACGTCGCGCACGTTCAGCCGCGAGCGCCGCAGAAACCGGTCGACCAGCCTGCCGCCGAACGAGGCGCGGTCGTAGCGGATAAACGGTTCGCTACGCAGCAATTCGCGCCAGGACCTCGCCTCGCCCTTGCCGCGCGCGAGCGCCTTGGGCACGAGCAGCACGAACGGCTCGGTGACAAGCGTGCGCCATTCGAGTTCGGACGGCAGCGCGAAGGGCGGTTTGATGATGACGGCCAGATCCAGTTCGCCGGAATCCACTTGCCCCAGCAAGCCCAGCGACACGCCGGGCACGACCCGAATGCGCCAGCCGGGGCGGTCGTCGCGAAAGCGTGCGAGCGCGTCGGCGAGAAACGACACTTGCGCCGACGCGATGGCGCCCACCCGCAGCATGCCGCTTTCCGCCGCGACCGCGCCACGTTCAGAGAGCCGCGCGTAGAGCGTCATCATTTCCTCGGCGAGCGTGAGTGTTTCGCGGCCGGCGTCGTTGAGCGTGGCGGAGCGGCCGGTGCGGTCGAATAGCGCGAAGCCGAGTTCCTCTTCAAGGCGCTGCATCTGCGCGCTCACGGCGGATTGCGTCAGGCCGATGCGCGCGCCGGCGCCGGAAAACGTGCCGTACTGGCTCACGGCGATGAAAGTCTTGAGTTCGCTTAGCATGTTCGATTGATCGAATTTGGTGATAGTCAGATCAAATATATATCGTTTTTCACCATTTTTAGTCATGGTTAAACTTTGCCTCACGCGTGCGGCTTCTGGCGCCTGCACGTTCAACCTAATTCCATTCAGTGAGTTTCCCCATCATGAGCGTTGCCGATACCGTGTTGCCGCCGTTCCATCTGGCGTTTCCTGTTCATAGCCTTGCCGCCGCGCGCGAGTTCTACGGCGAACTGCTGGGCTGTCCGGAAGGGCGCAGTTCGGACGCGTGGGTCGATTTCAATTTTTACGGCCATCAGATCGTCGCGCACCTCGCGCCCGAGGAAATCGGCCATCGTCATACCAGCAAGGTCGATGGCGATGCGGTGCCGGTCCGCCACTTCGGCGCGGTGCTCTCGATGGCGCAATGGCAGGCCGCCGCGGACAAGCTGCAGGCGGCCGGCATCGACTTCATCATCGAGCCGCATGTGCGCTTCAAGGGCGAAGTCGGCGAGCAGGCCACCATGTTCTTCCTCGACCCGTCGGGCAATGCGCTGGAATTCAAGGCGTTTGCGGATATGTCGGCGTTGTTCGCGAAGTAACGCGGGCGGAACCACCCGGCGCTATCCAATGAAAATGCCGGTCAACCGTTGAGGTTGGCCGGCATTTTTTGTTGCTCGTTGCTCGTTGCTCGTTGCTCGAAGCGAAGGTTCAGCGATTCACCAAATGACCGACTAAGCATTCAAAATGCGCGTGAAGTATTTGCTTCGCGCAAAACAATCTATGCGAAGTCACGCGACGCGCTCGCGTGACTTCGCATTGAAGCAGCACCTCAATTTCGGCTATCTTCTCTCATCAACGTTTGCTTCCCGGCAAACTCCCACGCAGTTCAAGCACCGTTTTTCCTTACATTAGCCTTCCTGACAATTTCGCCATTTTCGCGCCATGCAGGCGTTGGTGCTATCGATCTAGCATAAGCTCTGATTCACCCATCCCTTACCTGCATTTATTCGGGCGCGTTTCATGTGGATCGTCAACGTTGCGCTTAAACGGCCATACACGTTCATCGTGATGGCCATTCTGATCTTGCTGGCGACGCCATTCGTGCTGTTCACCACGCCGGTCGATGTGCTGCCGGAAATCAATATTCCGGTGGTCAGTATCATCTGGACCTACACGGGCTTGTCGGCCGAAGACATGGCCAACCGCATCACCTCGGTGAACGAGCGCAGTCTGACCACCACGGTCAACGACATCGAACACATCGAATCGCAGTCGCTCGCGGGCATCACGATCCTGAAGGTGTTCCTGCAGCCGAATGCGAATATCCAGACCGCGATCGCGCAGACGGTGGCCGTCGAACAGGCGCAGATCAAGCAGATGCCGCCGGGCGCCACGCCGCCGCTGGTGATCAGCTACTCGGCGTCCAGTATTCCGGTGATCCAGCTCGGCCTGTCGAGCCCGAAGCTCTCCGAGCAGGCGCTCAACGATACCGCGCTGAACTTCCTGCGTCCGCAACTCGTGACGATTCCCGGCGCGGCCGTGCCGTATCCGTACGGCGGCAAGTCGCGGCTGATCTCGGTCGACCTGAACACGCGCGCGTTGCTCGCCAAGGGGCTGACGCCCTCCGATGTGGTCAGCGCGTTTAACGCGCAAAACCTGATTCTGCCGACCGGCACGGCGAAGATTGGAACGAAGGAATACACGATCAACATGAACGGCTCGCCCGCCACGGTGGAAGGGCTCAACGATATTCCGGTGCGTACGCTCAACGGCGCGACCACTTATCTGCGTGAAGTCGCGCACGTGCGTGACGGTTTCTCGCCGCAGACCAATATCGTGCGGCAGGACGGGCATCGCGGCGTGCTGATGTCGGTGCTCAAGAACGGCAGTGCGTCGACGCTCTCCATCGTCAATACGCTGAAGGGGCTGCTGCCGAGTGCGCAAGCCGCATTGCCGCCTGATCTGAAAATCACTGCATTGTTCGATCAGTCGCTGTTCGTGAAAGCAGCGGTGCAGGGCGTGGTGCGCGAGGCACTGGTCGCGGCCGCGCTGACCGCGGCGATGATCCTGCTGTTCCTCGGCAACTGGCGCAGCACCTGCATCATCGCGATTTCGATTCCGCTGTCCATCTTGTCCTCGCTGATTGCGTTGCACGCGCTCGGGCAGACCATCAACATCATGACGCTCGGCGGTCTCGCGCTGGCGGTCGGGATTCTGGTGGACGACGCCACGGTGACGATCGAAAACATCGAACGGCATCTGCATATGGGCACGAATCTGCACGATGCGATTCTCGACGGCGCGGGCGAAATCGCGATTCCGGCGCTGGTGTCGACGCTATGTATTTGTATCGTGTTCGTGCCGATGTTCTTCCTCACCGGCGTGGCGCGTTACCTGTTCGTGCCGCTCGCCGAAGCCGTGGTGTTTGCGATGCTGGCTTCGTACGTTCTGTCGCGTACGCTGGTGCCTACTCTCGCGATGTTGCTGATGGGTCACGCGCACAAGCCGAAGCCGGGCGCGAAGCCGAATCCGTTCATGCGCCTCTATCACCGCTTCGATCGCGGTTTCGAGCGTATGCGGGCCGGCTACATCATGATTCTGAGCAGCGTGCTGGTGCGCCGTGGCAGGTTCGGCAGCCTGTTCCTCGGCTTTTGCGTCGTCTCGATGGGCCTGATTTTCGTGCTCGGCGAAGACTTCTTCCCGAGCGTCGACGCCGGCGACATTCGCCTGCATATGCGTGCGCCGACTGGCACCCGCATCGAGGAAACCGCGCGTCTCGCCGACCAGGTCGAAAATGTGATCCGCGAGGTCGTGCCGCAGAAAGAGCTCGGCACAATTCTCGATAACCTCGGTTTGCCCTATAGCGGTATCAACCTTTCGTACAGCAACGCGGGCACGATCGGCACGCTTGACGGCGAGATCCAGGTAGCACTCAATGAAGACCACGAGCCGACGCAGGTCTACATGGACAAACTGCGCGCGATCCTGCCGCAGCGTTTTCCGGGCGTCGAGTTTTTCTTTCAGCCGGCCGACATCGTCACGCAGATTCTCAACTTCGGTTTGCCGGCTGCTGTGGACGTGCAGATTTCCGGCGCGGATCAGGAGGGCAACTTCGACGTCGCGCGCAAACTGCTGAAACAGGTGCGCATGATTCCCGGCACAGTGGATACGCACATCCAGCAGAAACTGGATGAACCGGCGATCAATCTTCAGATGGATCGCACGCGGCTTCAACAGCTCAATCTGAGTGCGAGTAACGTGGCGCAAAACGTGCTCATTTCGTTGTCGGGCAGCTCGCAAACGTCGCCGGGTTTCTGGTTCAACAACCGCAACGGCGTGGAATACAGCGTAGCCGTGCAAACGCCGCAATATCAGGTGTCGTCGATCGATGAACTGTTGCGCACGCCGGTCTCCGGTGTGGCCAACGGTCCGACGCAGTTGCTCGGCAACCTGGTGCGGGTCTCGCCGCAGACGCAGTTTGCGGAAGTCAACCACTACAACATCAGGCCGGTGATCGATCTGTATGTGAGCGTCGAGAAGCGCGACCTGGGCAGTGTGGCGAATCAGGTCGACAAGCTCGTGGACAACGTGCGTGCGTCGCTGCCGCGCGGCAGTCAGATTACCGTGCGTGGCCAGGTGCAGACCATGCGCAGTTCGTTCTTCGGTCTCGGTCTTGGCGTGGCGATGGCGATCGTGCTGGTGTACCTGCTGATCGTGGTGAATTTCCAGTCGTGGGTCGATCCGCTGATCATCGTCAGCGCGTTGCCCGCGGCGTTGGCGGGCATTGTGTGGATGCTGTTTCTGACCGGCACGCACCTGAGCGTGCCGGCCTTGACCGGCGCGATCATGACCATGGGCGTGGCCACCGCCAACAGTATTCTGATGGTGTCGTTCGCGCGTCAGCGTCTGTCCGCCGGCGCACCGCCGCTGACCGCCGCGCTCGAAGCCGGTGCAAGCCGGATCAGGCCAGTGCTGATGACCGCCTTCGCGATGATCATCGGCATGATTCCGATGGCGCTCGGTCTCGGCGAGGGCGCCGAGCAGAATGCGCCGCTCGGCCGCGCGGTGATCGGCGGCTTGCTGTTCGCCACCGTGTCCACACTGTTTTTCGTGCCGCTGGTGTTCGCGGCGATTCACTCCCGCCTCGCGCGTCGCCACCGCGGCGATGGTGACGATGGCGACGCGAATCACACAGGTTCCCACGGCGACGGCCCCGCGCCCGACCACGGCGGCGCCGGCAAGCCCGCGTAAAGTTAAATGACGGCTGACTGAGATGGCTGACTGAGATGACCGAAAAAACTCATGCATCGCTAGCGATTCCCTCGCGAGAGACCGAAGGCGGCCACGCCTTGCCGCCGCGCCATCGCGAATGGAAACGCGCCAAAATCGCCGTCTGGATCGTGCTGGCGCTGCTGGCCGTCGGAGCCTTGCGCACCGTGATCGCGAACATCATGCAAAACCGTTCGGTGGCGGAGACCACGAAGCAGAACGCCACGCAGTATGTGAACGTGGTGAGTCCGACCCAGACCGAAGGCGGCGGCAATACCTTGCTGCCGGGTACGCTGCGCGGCTTCGTCGAATCGCCGATTTACGCGCGCTCCACCGGTTATCTGCTGCACTGGTACGCCGATATCGGCGCGCGCGTGAAGCAGGGCCAACTGCTCGCCGATCTGGATACGCCGGAGATCGATCAGGAACTCGCGCAGGCTTTGGCGCAGCGCCAGCAAACCAGTTCGAGCCTCGGCCTCGCCAGGAGCTCGCTGGACCGTTGGCAGCAACTGCGTCAGCGCGATGCGGTCTCGCAGCAGGAGCTCGACGAACGGCAGAGCACGTACACGCAGGACGTGGCCAATCTCGCCGCCGCCGACGCCAACGTCAAGCGCCTGCAGCAGCTCGAATCGTTCAAGCGCATCGTCGCGCCGTTCGCGGGCGTGGTCACGCAACGCAATGTGGATGTCGGCGACCTGATCGACGCGGGCAGCGGCACCAGCCGCGCGCTCTTCGCGCTCGCGCAGTCGGACCCGCTGCGCGTCTATGTGCAGTTACCGCAGGCGTACGCGCAAAACGTGTCGGCGGGACAGAAGGTGGTGGTGACGCAGGCCGAACTGCCGGGCCAGCAATTCCACGGCACGATCACGCACATTTCCGGCGCGATCGACGTGCCCACCCGTTCGCTGCAGATCGAGGTGACGCTGCCGAACCCGGACGACAAGCTGCGCCCCGGCGCCTATGTCCAGGTCGCGGTGCCGGCCGTCGCGCACGCGCAATTGATGGTGCCGGGCAACGCACTGCTGTTTCGCGCCGAAGGCCCGCGGGTTGCGGTGGTCGATGCGAAGGGCAACGTGCAGTTGCACAAGATCGTGATCGCGCAGGACCTCGGGCAGTCGCTCGAAATCGAAAGCGGCATCGAGGCGAACGACAAGATCATCATCAACCCGAGCGATTCGATCGCGGACGGCGATCACGTGCAGATCAAGCAGCCGCAGACCAACGGCAAGGGGGCGTCGTGAAGCACGTGGCCACATGCCGTGCGCTGACGACACTGGCAGGTGCGGCGCTGCTGGCCGCGTGCACGGTTGGGCCTAATTACGAAAGGCCGCAGGCCGAGGTGCCGCCCACCTGGCAAACCGATTCGTACTGGCGCGTGGCCGTGCCGTCTCATGCGCCGATCGCGCCGGACTGGTGGAGCGCATTCGGCGATCCGACGCTTGCCACGCTGGAAACGCAGGCGCTTGCGCAGAATCAGACGCTGGTGGCGGCCAGCGCGCACTACGAGCAGGCGCGGGCGACGCTCGCGAACAACCGCGCGCAGCAGATTCCCGAAGTCGATTTCGCGGCCCAGGGATCGCGCTTCCGGATTTCGCAGAATCGTCCGCAAACGAATTACGGCACGCCTACGACGTCGACGGTGCAGAACAATGTGCAGCTCGGCCCCACCATCAGCTACGACACCGATCTATTTGGCCGGATACGTCGCGAGGTGGAAGGCGCGGCGGCTTCCGCACAGCAATCGGCCGATGACCTCGCCAACGCGCGCCTCGTGCTCACCACTGATCTCGCCACCGACTATTTCTCGCTGCGTGAATTCGACGCCGAGATCGACGTGCTGAATCAGTCGGTGAAACTGCAGCAGAAGGCGCTCGACTACGTCACCACGGAACACGATCTTGGTTCGGTGTCGGGGCTCGACGTGCTGCAACAGAAGTCGCTGCTCGACTCGACGCGCGTGCAGGCGCAACTGCTGCTGAATCAGCGCGCGCAATTCGAACATGCGATCGCCGCTTTGGTTGGCGTGCCCGCGCCGCAGTTTTCGATCGAGCCCAAGGTGCTCGCGGTCCAGGTCCCGTCGATTCCGCTCGGGGTGCCCAGCGATGTCTTGCAACGGCGGCCGGACGTCGCCTCGGCCGAGCGCGCGATGGCTGCAGCGAATGCGCAGATCGGCGTCGCCAAGGCGGCGTTTTTTCCGAGTCTCACGCTGGCGCCGAGCATCGGCTGGGAAAGCACGCAGTTCGCCAGTCTGCTGAGCGCGCCGACGCTGATGTGGACGCTCGGCGCGGCAGTCGGCCAGGTGCTGTTCGACGGCGGCCGCCGCGCGGCCAACGTGAAGTTCGCGAGCGAAGGCTACAAGGCCACCGAGGCGAACTACCGTCAGACCGTGCTCACCGCCTTCCAGCAGGTGCAGGACGGCATCACCGGACTCTCCGTGCTGGACGGCGCGGCGAAGCAGTCGAGCGAGGCCGTCACCGATGCGCAGCATCTGCTGGCGCTCGCCAACGACCGCTATTCGGGCGGCCTCGTCGCTTACCTCGACGTGATCACCGCGCAGCAGTCGCTGCTCACCAGCGAGCGCCAGGACGTGCAGATTCACGGCCAGCAGATGACGCTGTCGGTCTCGCTCGTGAAGGCGCTCGGCGGCGGCTGGGACGTCGGCACGGATATGTCGAATACGCCCACGGGCGCGCAGCCCAACGACACGAAGGAGGCGATGGCTCCCGCGCGGTGAGCTACCGGATCATGAAGCAGCAGGGGCGGCAACAGAAGCACGCGGCGGTGCGCAAGACGATTGCAAGGCGTTTCGTATAATGCACAGACAAGGGGACGCGCATGAAATTGCTGATTGTTGAAGACGAGCACAAGGTGGTGGACTACCTGCGCTCCGGTTTGACAGAGCAGGGGTGGGTCGTCGACGTCGCGCTCGACGGCGAGGAAGGCATGCATCTGGCCACCGAATTCGATTACGACGTGATCGTCCTCGACGTGATGCTGCCCAAACGCGACGGCTTCAGCGTGCTGAAGGCGCTGCGTATGCGCAAGTCCACGCCGGTCATCATGCTCACCGCGCGCGACCATGTGAACGACCGCGTGCGCGGCCTGCGCGAAGGCGCCGACGATTACCTCACCAAACCCTTTTCGTTCCTCGAACTGGTCGAGCGGCTGCATGCGCTCGCGCGCCGCACCCGTTCGCAGGAATCGACGCTGATTTCCGTCGGCGATCTGTTCGTCGATCTGATCGGCCGGCGCGCGACTCGCGACGGCGTGCGCCTCGATCTCACCGCCAAAGAATTCCAGCTGCTCAGCGTACTGGCGCGCCGGCAAGGCGACATTCTGTCGAAGACCGCGATTACCGAACTCGTCTGGGACGTCAATTTCGACAGCCATACCAACGTGGTCGAGACCGCGATCAAACGATTGCGCGCCAAGCTCGACGGCCCGTTCCCCTCCAAACTGCTGCATACCGTGCGCGGCATGGGGTACGTGCTCGAAGTGCGCGAAGAGGCGGAGCAGTCATGAACCGCTCGATTGCCCGGCGCCTCGCGTTGATGTTCGCGTTCGTCGCGCTGTCCGTGTTCACGCTGGTCGGCACGGGGCTCTTTCTGGTGCTGCGCACGCAGCTCGAACACCATCTGCGCGAGTCGCTCGACGACCGCACACAGATCGCGCGCATCATCGTGTATCACGCCGTGACGCCGGAGAAGTGGCGCATGGCGCGCGAAAAGCTGACCGACATGACGCCGCACGACGGCAGCACGGTGTATGCCGTGTCGAGCACCGATCCGTATTTCCATTACGGCACGCCGGTCGACGGCTCGGTGGTCACGAGCTGGGCGGGCGGCTATGCGCGCGTGACGCCGGCCGGCGGCGGCCAGGATATGTTGACTTCGACGGCCACGATTCCGGCGTACGGCGCGCGTCCGGCGGTCCAATTGCAGGTGGCCGCGAGCTATTCGCCTAATGTGCGCACCATGCGCGTGTTCGGCTCTGCGCTCGCCGCGCTGTCGGCGCTGGGCAGTCTTGGCGTGCTGTTGCTCAGCTATTCGGTGACGCGGCTCGGCCTCGCGCCGCTCACGCGTCTCACGCGCGACGCTTCCGCCGTGAGTCCAAATAACCGCTCACAGCGTCTGAATACGGCCTCGCTGCCGCTCGAACTGAACGACCTGGCCAACTCCTTCAACGGCGCATTGGAGCGGCTCGACGGCGCGTATGGCCGCCTCGAATCGTTCAATGCGGACGTGGCCCATGAACTGCGCACGCCGGTGACGATTCTGATCGGCCAGACGGAAGTGGCGTTGACGCGCAATCGCTCGGTCGACGATCTGCGCCATACGTTGCAATCGAATCTCGAAGAATACGAGCGCATGAGGGCGATCATCAACGACATGCTGTTCCTCGCCCGCGCCGATCAGGGCGAACGCGCAACGGGCCTCGTCGACGTGTCGCTGGCCGCGGAAGTCGCGCATACGCTGGAGTTTCTGGAGATACCGCTCGAAGAAGCGCGAGTGCACGCGCAATTGCGCGGCGACGCCATAGCGCGCGTGAACCGCTCGCTGTTCGGCCGCGCCTGTACGAATCTGTTGATGAACGCCATCCAGCATTGCGAGCCGGACGCCGAGATCAGCGTGACGATCGTGAGTGACGAGGATCAGGTACGCGTTGCGGTGGCCAATCCCGGTGAGCCGATCTCGCCGGATGTGCTCGAACATCTGTTCGACCGGTTCTATCGTGCCGAGGTTTCGCGCACGAACAGCCGCGAAAATCACGGCCTGGGTCTCGCGATCGTGAAAGCGATTGCGGAGATGCATCGCGGCAGCGTGTCGGCGCAAAGCGCGCACGGCATCAACACCTTTGTGTTCTCGGTCGCGGCGGTCTCGCCGATGGAAGTCGGCGTGCCGGCGGCGCGCACCAACGCGAGTGCGGCTGCTGACGGCGCCGGTTATTCGTCGCTGGTGAAGGGCAAGTCGGCCTGAACCGGCAGACGCCGCACCGGTGGCGTCGCGTTGGCCGGCGTCAATGCGCTGACGCGCACGCCGAGAAGCCGCAGCTTGCGGTTCAATTCCACTCTGCGCAGGCATTCGGTTGCCGCGCGCCGGATTTCGGCGGCGTCGGCGGTCGGCACGTCCAGCGTCAGATCGCGTGTGACCGTGCGGAAATCGTCGTAACGCAGTTTGATGCCCACGGTACGCCCCACATAGCCCTTGCGCACCAGATCTTCCGCCACGCGCACGCACAAGCCGGTGAACGAACTCGATAGCGCGGGCCGGTCGTGACGCGGATGCAGATCGCGCTCGAAGGTCGTCTCGCGGCTCATCGACTTGGGCTCCGATTCGACCACGACCGGCCGCTCATCGTAGCCCTGCGCGACCTCCATGAGCCACGCCGAGTAGCTGCGTCCGAAGTGGTCCTGCAAGAGCCCCGCGTCCGCCGCCGCCAGATCGCCGACCGTGGCGAGACCGAGCGCGGTCAGCTTTTCGGCGGCCTTCGGTCCGATGCCGTTAACCTTGCGCACCGGCAGCGGCCAGACGCGCAGCGGCACGTCGGCCGGCGTGAGGATGGTGAGACCGTCGGGTTTGTCGAGTTCGGAGCCGATCTTCGCGAGCAGCTTGTTCGGCGCCACGCAAATGGAGCAGGTGAGGCCGGTGGCCTGATTGACCGCCTGCTTGATGCGCGCGGCGATCTCGCGCGGCTCGCCCGGCAGCTCGGTCAGATCGATATAGATTTCGTCGATGCCGCGGTCTTCGATCTGGTCGGTGAACGTGCCGACGGCCGCCTTGAACAGGCGCGAATAGTGGCGATAGGAGTCGAAGTCGGTGGGCAGCAGGATCGCGTCCGGCGCGAGCACGGCGGCCTTCATCATGCCCATGGCCGAGAACACGCCGAGCGCGCGGGCTTCGTAAGTGGAGGTGGTCACCACGCCGCGGCCCGCGTAATCGCGCAGCTTCGCGAAGCGGCGGGTGCCGTCTTCGAGTGTTTGCGGTATGCCGTTGCGGCCGCCGCCGATCACCACCGCCTGGCCGCGCAGTTCCGGATAGCGCAAAAGCTCGACGGACGCGTAGAACGCGTCCATGTCGAGGTGCGCGATGCGGCGGCTTGCAGAACTCATGGGTGGCAATAGAACGGCTGACAACGACGGTCAAACCGTAATAGTACCGTGCTACGCCGCCGCAAGCGCGGTCCCCCTCCGCGGTTCTTCTATTGCGCCGTTTGCTGGCGCTGGTATTCGTTCTTTTTCATCTGTAGATATTCTTGCCGGCTCAACTCATGCAATTGACGCGGGTACTGCTCTGTCGCATCGAACCATGTCGCAAAGCGTTGGTCGGCGCGTTTGTCGGCAGGCATGGAAAGCGAACCCAGGTACGCGTCGATGGCGAGGTAATAACGCATCGTATTGCGCTCGACGAGGCCGCGCACACCGCCGACGTAATCGCCGTTTGACGCCTGCGTAAAGCCCACTTTTGCGCTGCCTATGGTCGCGAGATAAGTCTTCATTGCGATTCGTCCCGCCATGCCGAATCCGTACGAATACGTGAGGTGCAGGAACGTGCGCCCTGTGCCGATATCGACGGCTTCGAGCACGATGCGATAGTCCTTCGTGCTGAGCGGTCCTTCCGCAGCGCTCAGAACGACCTGGAAGTAGTCGGGATTCGTCGCAACCGAACGGTAATTGAGCTGCACACGCGACGTGTCACCGAGTTCCTGTTCCGTCTTCTTGCCGACGTTCATGCTGATGGTCGCGCCGTTGCTGCCTGAAGTGGCATGACAGTACTTTGTGTTCAGATGCAGGATCAGCACTTCGCACCAGTTCGCGGGGCCTCGCTGCGGGTCGTTGAATGCGCTGTTGACGGTCGCGAACGGATAATCGACTACGGCGTAGATATCGCCTTTCAACGCGTTCTGCGTTTCCTCCGAGTCCAGATGGATCGGGCGATGAAACACATTCGACTTGAGCTGTGGCGCGAGCGTGTCGTACTCGCCCCTGAGCGCGGTGGCATTGTCGTCGGCCCATGTGAGGCCGCCGGGCCAGAGACCCGACAGCGTGAGCGCGACGAGTGCGAGCCGTTTGATGATTCGCATGATCCGCTGGGTGTTCATGAAAACACGCTCCTGCTGGTTTGGATAAAACTCGCTCTTGCGCGAAAGCACGCATTGTCTGAATGTTACAGCCGAAGCGGAATCAACAGTCGCTTCGGTCAATGAACTGCCGGGTGAGCAGAAGCGATGAGTCGCACTGCATGCCTGGAAGCAACCGACCAGTCTTATTTTTTTTTCGCAGGCCTTGTCTTGCGCACGTGCACTGCCGTATCCGCGAACAGATCGATCACCACCCCGCGCAGCCAGCGATTCCCTTCGTCCTGCTGGACCCGCGCGTGCCAAAGCAGATGAATCGGCGCGGCGGGCAGCGCTACGGGCAACGCGCGCAGGCTAAGCGAAAACGGCATGGCCAGTTGCAGCGCGAGTCGCTCCGGCACCGTGGCGATCAGATCGGTGCGTTGCAGGATATAGCCCACGCTCATGAAATGCGGCACTGTCAGTCGAACCTGGCGCCGCACGCCGCGCCGTTTCAGCCAATCGTCTACCTGCCCATGCCCCGTGCCTGCTGACACCACTACCAGATGCTCGGCCTCGCGCCAGGCAGTGAGTGTCAGCGCCGCGTCCTCAAGTGGATGGCCGCGCCGGAATACGCAAACATACGATTGATCGAACAGGCGACGCTGGTAACAGCCGCCCTGGAGTTGCGGCAGCAAGCCGATGGCGAGATCGACCCGGCCGTCAGCCATTTCGTCGCGCAGATTGACGCTCGCGTTGCGGACTGTGTTAAGTGCGATGCCCGGTGCTGCGTGCGAAAGGCGTTCGACCAGCGCGGGCAGGAATACGACCTCGCCGATATCTGTCATTCCGATCGTGATGGTGCGCCTTGCAAGCAGTGGATCAAAACCACTTTCGGGGTTGAGCGCAGCGTGAAGCGTCGCGAGTGCCTGCGAGACGGGTTCAGCCAGACGCAGCGCGAACGGCGTGGGTATGACACCGCCCGGCCCGCGCACGAACAACGGATCGCCAAGCCGGCGGCGCAGCTTCGCGAGTGCATTGCTGACGCCGGGCTGGCTCATGTTCATCTGCTCGGCGACGGTCGACACGCGCCGTTCCTGCATCAGCCGCTGAAAAAGCAGCAGCAGGTTGAGGTCGACATCGCTCAGTTCCATAGCTTTGACATGACGGACTCTCATTCCTTTCAGTGATGAAGCAGATTCCTTCCATTTTATTGCAGGATGAACGCCCTGTACTGAGAATACACACACGGCGCACACATTCGATGTGACCTTGGCGCACCCCACGCCACCCCAGAGCGATTGATCAAGATATTGGAGACACTTTCATGAAACAGATGGATCTGAAGATTGCCATCGTCGGCGCGGGCATCGGCGGCCTCACGCTTGCGCTCGCGCTGCGCGAACATGGAATCGATGCGCAGCTCTACGAGCAGACCGACGAACTGCGCGAGGTAGGAGCGGCCGTCGCGCTATCGGCCAATGCCACGCGCTTCTACGAACGCATGGGACTGCGCGCGGCCTTCGACACCGTGTGCGCCGAGATACCCGGTCTGATCTATCGCGATGGACGCAGTGGCGCCGTCATCGGACACCACCGCGGCGCACCCACCTACCGTGAGCAATTCGGCGGCTCGTACTGGGGTGTTCATCGTGCCGATCTCCAGGCCGTGTTGTCGAAGGCGGTCGGCCTCGAGCGCATCAACTTGAGCCATCGGCTCGTCGATCTCGCACAGCAACCGGATCGCGTAAGCCTGGCCTTCGATAACGGTCAGCGCATCGAAGCGGATCTGGTGATCGGCGCCGACGGAGCGCGCTCGATCACGCGGCGCTGGATGCTCGGCTACGACGACGTATTGTATTCAGGCTGCTCAGGCTTTCGCGGCGTGGTGCCGGCCGGGAGCATGGACCTGCTGCCGGATCCCGAGACCATCCAGTTCTGGATCGGACCACAGGGCCATCTGCTGCATTATCCGATCGGTGACCAGGGCGATCAGAACTTCCTGCTGGTCGAGCGTCATCCGTCGCCGTGGCCGTCGCGTGACTGGGTCATGTCAGCTAGCGAGGGTGAGCAACTGCGCCTGTTCAAGGACTGGCATCCGGCCGTGACACAGATGATCACGGCTGTGCCGATCAGCCAGCGCTGGGGGCTCTTCCATCGTCCTCCGCTCAGCCGGTGGAGCAAGGGCCGCGTGACCCTGATCGGCGACGCCGCGCATGCGCTGGTGCCACACCACGGCCAGGGTGCCAACCAGTCGATCGAGGATGCAGTCGTGCTGGCCGCGCAGCTTGCCAAGGCGGGCCCAGTCAATTGGCGCGAGGCGCAGGAAGCCTACGAGCGCTTGCGCCGGGGCCGTACGCGCAAGGTGCAGTACGCGTCGATTTCCACTGCGGATGTGCTGCATCTGCCTGACGGGCCGGCCGCGCAGGCGCGCAACGCGCGCCTCGGCGCACGCGACAGCGTGCTAAATCATCTGGACTGGATTCACGGTTTCGACGCCCTCACAGAAGAGCCGAACGAACGTCAGGGTGGGACCTGGCTTTGAGGCAACGGCGCCTGAGTGCTTGCGCCAGGTGTTCAGGCCGGTGGGCAGCGGCGTCGATCGTGTCAAACGTGCCGCGGCATGCGAGAGGCGGCACGAAGACTGTCTGCGCAGCGCGGTACGCGTAGGGCAAAAAACGTAAACAGAGAAAAGCCTGCAAACGTAAGGGTTGCAGGCTAGCCAATTGCAATTTCTAAAAGGTGCTCAGAACCGGTAGCTCACCCCGATCTGCAACACCGGATAGAGCTTGTAGCGCTCCACCTTGTCGCTGATCTTGCGCTCCTGCTCGTCGATGTTCGACTGCGGCGTGAACATCGAATAGATCGCCGGCACGTTGTAGCTGGCGCGCGGGCGGCCGTACGCCACGCCGAGATCGAACGTCATACCGAAACCCTTCGAGACCGGCTTGTGGCCGTAACCGATGCCGAGGTAAGGCATCACGCGCGGCAGCGTGACGATGGCCGAGGGCGCGGCGCCCACGGCGGGCACGAAGTCGTCGCCGATCTTGTAGTTGCCTTGCGCGTTCGGCACGGCATGCGCGCTCAGTTCGTCGTCGTTGATGAGCGCGCCGGCCGTCACGCGAAAGAGCGCGCTGCGCTTCGTCTTGCGTGTGTCGTGATGGTGTGCGCGACCGGCTTTCTGGATCTGGAGCAGTTATGTTTTTGTCTCAAACGTCACGATCGTTCGGTGCCGCAGTCGTTGCAGCCGCAACGGTGTTACTGAGCGCGTGCGGTGGCTCGGGCGGCAGTAGCGCCAGCACCGGCAGCAACGTGCTGAAATTGTCTTCGGCGGTGCAAAGCGAGCACGTCGCGCGTTATGCGGGCGCGTTCGGCATGCTGTCGGGGCCGGGCGTCGCGGTGATCTATACCTCGGTGGTGCAGTCGCTGGTCACGGGTGTCACGGCCGGTACGCCCAATAGCACGACCGCTTGCCCGGTCGGTGGTTCGATTAGCGTGGCGACACAAAGTGCGGGCGCGAGCGGCCTGCAAAGCGGCGAAAGCGCGGCCGTCAGCTTCAATCAATGCGTGGGACAAGTGAAGGCGCCGGGCGTATCGGACAGCGCCTCGATTACCGGCACGGTGAGCGTGCAGATTCAGAGTTCGCAGGGCGCGGTCGGCAAGGCGTCGAACGACTGGTCGTACACCGCCGTTGAAACGGCCAATGCGTTGACGCTGGTTTCCGCGAACAGCACGACCGTGGTGAACGGCACGGTCAGCTTCACCATGAGCTACGACGCGAAGACGGGCGTCACCACCACCACCGCGAGCGCGCCGACGGTGACGCTCAGCCGTTCGCAGCCGGTGGGCTCGGGCAACATCAGCGGCACCATCACGATTACGTCGCTGAATTACTCGCGCGTGCACGGCACGGATCCGGTCACGGACACGCTCTCCACCAGCGGCAGCATCAGCGTGAACGTGGCCGACGCGGTGATCGCCTTCAACGTCGCGACGCCGACGCCGGTCACGATCAGCGGCGGCAACGTGCAGGCCGGCATGATCCAGTTGTCGACGAGCGATACCGTCGAGACCATCACGCCGAAGGACGCGTCGACGGTCGGCATCACGGTGACATCGAATGGGCAGACGGGGACTTACACGGAAAGCGTGGACACGTTCCGCTCGCTCGTGAGCGGCTGAGCGAAGGAACGGGCTGGCGGGGGAAGTCGGGAGCGGGTTGCGGCAACATGACGGTCGAGGGACCGGTTGCCGCAACCGCGAGACGCATGCATGAGACGCATGCGTGAGACGCATGCGCGAAAGGCAGGCGCTTACTGCTTGATGCCTTCGGCCTGAATGTGCAGCGTGGTCTGCATCTTGAAGCCGTAGGTCTTGCCGAAGTCGACGCCGAAGTCGTCGCGATTGAACGTCGCGGTCGATTCCGTGCCGCACACTTCACGCTTGAGCATCGGGTTCACGAAGCACTTGAACGATTCGATCTTCAGATTCACCGGCTTGGTGATGCCGTGCAGGGTCAGCGTGCCGATCACTTCCACCGGCTTGTCGCCGTCGAAGCGGATCTGCGTGCCCTTGTAGGTCGCGGTCGGGTACTTCGCGGCGTCGAAGAACTTGTCCGTGACCAGTTCCGCGTCGAGCTTATCGTTGCCGATATCCACCGAGCTCATGTCGATCGTCACGTCGACCGTGCCGGTCTTCGCCGCGCGATCCAGCACCACGGTGCCGCTGCTCTTCTTGAACTTGCCGCGCCAGATCGAGACGCCGCCGAAGTGGTCGGTCTCGAAGCTCGGGGCGGTGTGCATCGGGTCGAGTTGGTACGTGTCGGCTGCCATGGCGTTGAACGACAATGCGGCGGCCAGCGCGCCTGCGGCGAGCAAAAGTTGTTTCTTCAAGGGGTTCTCCAGGTTTCAGATAGTGTTGCGACGCTTCGTGTCGAGTTATTTCTTCGAAGCGACGATGTGAAATTTAATGACGACTTCGTCAGCGACCACCGACGTGTCTTTCCATTCGCCGGTACCGACGTCGAATTGCGAGCGCTTGATCGGCAACGCGCCGTCGAAGGTTTGCGTGGCCCCTTGGCTGGCGATGGTGACGGGCACCACGACGGTTTGCGACTTGCCCTTGATGGTGAGCTTGCCGGTGATCTTGTACTGGTTGCCGCCTGCCGGCGCGATCGCGCTGGAGACGAACGTCGCGGCCGGGAAGGTGGCGCTGTCGAACCATTCCTTGCCTTGGGCCTGCTTGTTGTAGTCGTCGGCGCCGAGGTCGTAGCTGCCGGTGTCGATCGAGACATTGGCGCTGCCGGCGGTGGGCTTGGCCGGATCGAAATTCAGTTGCGCCGAGAACTTCCTGAACTTGCCGTCGACGGGCACGTTCATCTGTTTCGTGGTGGCGATCACGCTGCTCTTGCTCGTATCGACATCGGCATGCGCGAGACTTGCGCCGAAGAGCGAGAAGGCCGCGATGCCGGCGAGCGTCACGCGTTGAACGGAGTGGTAAAAGTTTGTTTTCATGGTGGTACGCATCCTATCGAACCCGCGTGCGTTGATTGCGCACCGCTGGGAATTAGATTGCCAACAGGCCGTAGCCAATCGGCGCCTGTGCGGCGACTGCCTGCCGTTACTTCAGGAATGGAATCATCCGTGCGAGCAATCCGTCGCGGTCGACGAATTGATGCTTGAGCGCCGCCGCCACATGCATCGCCACCAGCGCGAGCAACGTGTAATTGAGCAGGATGTGGACGGTGCGCAGGCTCGCCTTGAGCGCCTGATCCGGGCCGATGATGGTCGGCAGCGGCACGATGCCGAGATACACCACCTGAATGCCGGCGGCGGAACTGTAGAAGTAGCCGGACAGCGGAATCGCCAGCATCAGCACATACAGCACGCCGTGCACCAGATGGGCGGCGGCCTTCTGCCAAACGGGCGTGGCGCTGTCGAGCGCCGGCGCGCGGTGGGTGGCGCGCCACAGCACGCGGGCCACGGCGAGCACGAACACGGTCACGCCGATCCACTTGTGCCAGGAGAAATACTTCAGCTTGGTGGGCGTGAAGCCGGGAATATCGGTCATGATCCAGCCGATATAGAAGCCGCAGATGATCAACGCCGCGATCAGCCAGTGCAAGGCTATGGCGGCGCCGTGGTAGCGGTCTGAACGGACAGGGCTGGAGTTCATTCTTTGACGTTCGTGGGTTTTAGGGTATTGCAAGTGAATGCGAATAGTAGGGATGCCAATGAAATCTGAATAGCCGGGGAGAAGGGAACAGATTGTTGTAGCCGTGACGCTAATGTCGCTGGAATAAACCGGCGCGGCGGCCGTAATGGGCCGGGAGGTCGTCCACTATGTTAATTTGCCGGCTGAATCGCCAGGAGAGTTGAGACCGATGAACAGGATTGAAAACAACAACATCGCGCTAGGCGCGGATTTTCTGCGGCACGAGATTAGCCCCGTGGCACCTGCCGCGACCGGGGTGGAAGGCTACATGGAGCATGACGCGGCTGTCTACCGTACGTTGCTCGAATCGACCAAAGCGATTCCGTGGAAGATCGATTGGGCGACCATGGAGTTCGCCTATATCGGCCCGCAGATCGAAGCCCTGCTGGGCTGGGCGCCGTCGAGCTGGAAAACCGTGCAGGACTGGGCGACGCGCATGCATCCGGACGACCGCGAGAAAGTGGTGGAATTCTGTGTCGCGCAATCGCAGGCGGGCACCGATCACGAAGCGGACTATCGCGCGTTGACAAGCCGGGGCGAATACGTCTGGCTGCGCGACGTGGTGCATGTGGTGCGCGACGCGCGCGGCAACGTGGAGTCGCTGGTCGGCTTCATGTTCGATATCAGCGAGCGCAAGAAGACCGAAGAGAAACTGGCCGCGTTGCAACGGGAACTCGAAGCGCTGTCGTTCAAGGACAGCCTGACGGGCGTCGGCAATCGCCGCGCGTTCGACGCCAGCCTGCAGCGCGAATGGAGCGCGGCTTTGCGTCATGCGGCGCCGCTCTCGTTGGTCATGGTCGATATCGACTTCTTCAAGTCCTACAACGACTACTATGGCCACGTGCAGGGCGACGAGTGCCTGAGGCGGGTCGCCAGCGTGCTGAGCAGCGCGGTGCGGCCGGGCGACTTTGTCGGCCGCTTCGGCGGGGAAGAGTTCGTGCTGATCCTGCCGAACAGCGGCGCCGACGCCGCCCGCCAGGTCGCCGAGCGTTGCCGCGACCGCATTGCGACCGAGGAGATCGCGCATGAGCGCTCGCCATTCCGGCAGACGGTCACCGCCAGCTTCGGCGTCGGCACCACGATTCCGGCCGCGGCGGCCGATCCAGTGGCCTTCGTCAATCTGGTGGATACGCAGTTGTACCTTGCGAAGGACAACGGCCGCGATTGCATTGCGGCGGTGAGCCGCGTGGGATGACGCGCGCGCAACGGCAGGGCGACGGGCGCGCAACTTGCTATATCAGCGCCTGCGGCCGCCGCCTCATGGGCGCGCCCGCCCGGCCATGCCGGACATCGCGCTCGCGCGTTATCAATGATTCAGGGCTCACCTTGTGAATTCCATTTTTCTCTCCTGGGGTATCGCCGCCGCCGCCACGGCGGGCGTCATCACCCGGCCGTTCAAATGGCCCGAAGCCGTGTGGGCCGTGGCCGGCGCGCTGCTGCTGGTGTCGCTCGGGCTATTGCCGGTCCATCTGGCGCTCGAGGCGATCGGCAAGGGCACCGACGTCTATCTGTTCCTCTTCGGCATGATGCTGCTGTCGGAAGTGGGCCGCCGTGAAGGTCTGTTCGACTGGGTCGCCGTGCTCGCGGTCAATCATGCCCAGGGCTCGCCGCGCAAGCTCTTCCTGCTCGTCTACCTGGTCGGCGTGGTGATCACCGCGTTTCTATCGAACGATGCCACCGCCGTCGTCCTCACGCCGGCCGTGTTCGCCGCCGCCAAAAAGGCGAAGACGCATCCGTTGCCCTTGCTGTTCGTCTGCGCGTTCATCGCCAATGCGGCGAGCTTCGTGCTGCCGATCTCGAATCCGGCCAACATCGTGCTGTACGGCAATCACACGCCCGCGCTCGGCGCCTGGCTGATGCGCTTCACGCTGCCGTCGCTGCTGTCGATCGTCGCGACCTACGTGATGCTGCGCTGGACTCAGCGCGACGCGCTTGCCGGCACCTGCGAGGCGAATCTCGACCCGGTCGAACTGTCGTCGAGCGGGCGCGTGGCGCTCGCGGGCATCGCGGTGACGGCCGTCGTGCTGCTGACGGTCTCCGCGTTCGATGTTCCGCTCGGCATGCCGACCGCGATACTCGGCGCGCTGACCGCGCTGGTCGTGCTGATTCTGGAGCGCAAATCGCCGCTGCCGATGATCCGCGAAATCTCGTGGAGCGTGCTGCCGCTGGTCGCCGCGCTGTTCGTGCTCGTCGAAATGCTCGATCACACCGGTGTGATCACGGCGGCGGCGCAACTCACGCAGCACGCCGCGCAACAGCACGAACTGGCCACGGCGGGCTGGGCAGGCACAGTCATCGCGATCGGCAGCAATCTGATGAACAACTTGCCGGCGGGTCTGATCGCCAGTTCGACCGTGATGCAGGCGCACAGTCCGGAGCGTGTGATCGACGCGCTGCTGATCGGCGTCGATCTCGGGCCGAATCTATCCATCACCGGATCGCTGGCGACGATCCTCTGGCTCAACGCGATTCGCCGCGAAGGCGAAGACGTGAGCTTCATGAAGTTTCTGAAGGTGGGCGCGCTGGTGATGCTGCCGGCGCTCGTGCTGGCGCTCGGCGCGCGGATTCTGACTGGTTGAGGGGAGCGGAATCCCGCTTCGAGGGCGGCGGCGGGTCCGGGCCGCCGCGTTAGGCCCGCGTGCCGGTGGGGCGCAGCGGCGGTTCGGAGAACGACGCTTCGTCGGCTTCTGTCAGCGAGCGCAGCGTCGCCTCTAGCCGCGCGATCCGCGCGCGCTGTATCGGCATCAATGTCGGTCTGGGCAAATTTCGCAGGCGATTGTGCCAATAGGACAGCGGAATGCGATCGTTGGTGGAGATCATCCCGAATACACGTTCGAGGTGGGCGATCTCCTTGTCGAGTTCCTGGTAGTTCATCTGATGTTTCCGCAAAGGGTGGTGGCCTGCCCGAAAACCTGCCCGGAGGCCGCTCGCGAGTCCCATAGTTGGACGGATATGTCCAACGAATGGACATGCGCCCAGTGATCAACAACATTCAGCAAGCGATGTTCCATAGCCGCTGGAACGGAATCGCGCTGCGTTTGGCCTCTGCGTTCGGCCTTCCTCTATAACCGCTAAACCCACCGCTTTATTCCAAGGGCGCGTTCAGAGTTTTGCAGTACGGACTCGCGCTCCCCATCACGCCGCCGGATAGTCCTCAGGACAACGGGAATCCACCAGGCATTGCTGGCGGCAGCATGTCCTATGCTGATTCCACAGCTTGGGTTGTCACCGGCACAGCCGACAGGGACACGCCGAGCGCGCCTAACGCGGCATCATCATGACGGGCTGGGCGTAGGTCACCGCGGGGGCGGGCACGACCGCGTAGTTGGTCGGCGCGGGGACGACGACGGTGGTATACAGGGGAACGGGCTTCGGCGCCGTCACGGTGGCCGCGACCGGAACCGCCACGGGCAGGGGAACCGGCGGGGGCGCCACCACATACACGGGATTGACCGGCACGGAGTAGTAGACCGGGCGCGGCGGCGGTGCGTAGACCACGGCGGCAGGCATATAGACGACCACGCGGGCAAACGCCGTCGACGAACAGGCGAGGCCGATGGCGGTGACAGTTGAGGCGCAGACGAGACGGATAGTCAATTGGTACTCCTGATGCGTTGAGCAGTGCGATGCAAGTTCCGACAAGACGCACCGCTGAAGAAGCGGGCCGGCTGATTCGGGTGACGTGAGAACTCAGCCGTTGCGGCGAGGCGCTGGTGGCGCCGGCAGACGAAAGATACGCAAAGCGTCGTCAAAACGGCATCGCAAACTCATTTCATTCCATGTCACGCCGCAGCGGGCTCCGGCGTGAGTGCGGGTGTAGGGAGCGCATGCTGCATTGCGGTGGCGGCACTCGTGACGGCACTCGTGGTGGCGCACGGCGATGCCACGAAAGCCATGACATAAGTCGACATGATTCTGACGTTGCCTTGCGGCGACGCTTCCCCAAGAATTCGGCCTGTCATCGAAACGGATCGCGGCAAACAGCAGGCGACGCACGGTGGCTCAATCGAAGGAGTCAGTCATGAAGAAGTTGATCGCTATTGTGTTGCTGTGCTGCGCATCCACCGTCACGTTCGCCCAGACCGCGCCGCAAGGCGGCAATCCGCAGCGCATGGAGCGCATGGTGCAGCAGTTGCAATCGCGCTTTGCGAATGCCAATACCACGCACGACGGCAAACTCACCAAGGACCAGGCCGCCATGGGCATGCCGATGGTCGCCAAACACTTCGACGAGATCGATACGCAGAAGACGGGCTACATCACCCTGCCGCAGATCGAGGCATTCATGCAGGAACGCGGGGCAGCGCACTGAGCCGCGCGGGCATCGGCGGGACCATGGGGCCGTGGCGCGGCGCAGTGTGCCGCCTGCGCGCGAGCCGTCCTGCCGAACCCTCAGCCGTCCTCTGAAACCAATAAAAACGCGCGATGAAACCTGCCACGTCCCGCCATCTGCGTATCGCCGGCGCGTCGATCGTCGTGTGGATCAGCGCGGCGCTCAGCGGTTGCGTGAGCGTCGGCCCGGATTTCAAACAACCGGAAGCGACGCTCGAAAACCAGTGGCTCGAAAGTCTGCCCGGTGAGGCGAAAGCCACGCCTGCCGCACAAGCCGCCTGGTGGACCGCGTTCAACGATCCCGTGCTCACCGCGCTGGAGCAGCGCGCGTATGAGCGCAACCTCTCGCTGCAAGTGGCCGGCCTGCATATCTTCAAGGCGCGCGCGCAACTCGCGACCAGTGCGGAGAATCTGCTGCCGCAGTCGGGCAGCGTGTCCGTGGGCGCCGACCATATCAACACGAGCGGCGTCGGCCCGCTTCCGCCGACCCATCTGTGGGCCGAGCATTTGCGCGTGAATGTGGGCTGGGAGATCGACTTCTGGGGCAAATATCGCCGGCAGATCGAATCGGACCGCGCGCAATTGCGCGTGTCGGAAGCGGCGTATGACAACGCGCTGGTGTCGCTGTTCGGCGACGTCGCCAATGCCTACATCGATCTGCGTGCGCTCGAACAACGCATCGTCGTCGCGCAGCAGAATCTGAAGTCGGTCCAGCAGAGTCTCACGCTGACCCAGGCGCGCTACAAACACGGCGCGTCGAGCCAGCTCGATGTCGAACAGGCCGCCACGCTGGTGGCGGAAACCGAGGCGCAGATTCCGCCGCTCATCAAGGCGCGTGCGCAGGACCGCGACACGCTCGCGGTGCTGCTCGCCGATCCACCCGACGCCGTCGATGCGCAACTCAAAGGCAGCAGCGCGATTCCCGTGCCGCCCACGCAGATCGATGTCGGCATTCCCGCCGATCTGCTGCGTCGCCGGCCCGACGTGCGCCAGGCCGCGCTCAACGCGGCGGCGCAATCGGCGCTAATCGGCGCGGCCAAGGCGAAGCTGTATCCGTCCTTGTCGTTGACGGGCTTGTTCGGGCTGTCGTCGGGCGAACAGCACGGCATTGGGTTGACGCAATGGGGCAGCAAGACCATCGGCCTCTTTTCCGCCGGCATCACGCTGCCGATCCTCGATCGCGGTCAATTGAAAAACGCCGTGCGGATTCAGGACGCGTCGTTTCAGGAGGCCGTGCTCGACTATCAGAACACGGTGCTGCAAGCGCAGAAAGAAGTGGAAGACGCGATCGCCGGACTGCGCACCACGCTCGACGCGCTGGCCGCGTCGGCGCGCGCGTCGGATGCCTCGCAGCGCGCGCTGCGGCTTGCCAATGTGCAGTATCGCTCGGGCTCGGTCACTTACGACACGGTGCTCGACGCATCGCGCTCCGCATTACGTGACGGCGATTCGCTCGCGCAGAACCAGGGGCTTGCCGCGATCGCCGCGGTGGCGCTGTATCGCGCGCTCGGCGGAGGCTGGGAAGTGGCGCAAGGGCAGCAGGTGGTGAGCGAACAGATTGCCGAACAGATGGCGCAGCGCACGGATTGGGGCCGCTTGTTGAACCCGCCCGCGAATTCCGCGTTGGCGCGCGCGAGCGGAGGCGAGCCTGAGAATGGGAAATAAGAATGGCAGATAAGAGCCGGGTAATGAGACATCTCGGGGTGGGAATGTGCATCGTGCTCGGCATGGCGCTGGCCGCCTGCCACGACGGCAACGCGCCGGCCGCCCAGAATGCGCCCTTGCCGCAAGTGAGCGTGATGCGGCCGCAGCCGCGCGAGGTGCGCGAGCAGCTCGACCTGAGCGGCACGGTCGCGCCTTCGGCCACCGTCACGCTGGTGGCGCGCGTGCAGGGCGTGCTGAAGGAAATCGGTTTCAGCGACGGCGCCAACGTCAAGCAAGGGCAGTTGCTGTTTCGTATCGAGCCGGACACGTACCGCGCGCAACTCACTTACGACCAGGCCGAGCTCGTCAACGCCGAACAGGAATTGACCCGCCAGAAGCAGCTCACGTCCGATAACGCGACCTCGGAGTCGTCGTTGCAGAAAGCGCAGACCACGCGCGACCAGGCGATCGCCAAACGCGATATGTCGCGCATCAATCTCGGCTACACGGAGATACGCGCGCCGTTCGCGGGGCGCATCGGCGCGCGTTCGTTCGACGTCGGCAATCTGGTGGGCGCGTCCGATTCGACCAAACTCGCCACGCTGGATCGCATCCAGCCGGTGTACGTGAATTTCACGCTGAACGAACGCGACGCGAACCGCATCGGCCTGTTCACCAAGCCGCCGCGCACAGTGCGGGTGAACGTGCTCGGCGCGCCGGCGGGCAAGGGCGAGGACGCCGCGCTGGAATTCGTCGATACGCGAGTCGACTCCAACAGCGGCGCGATCAGGCTGCGCGCCGACATCGCCAATCCGGACGCGCATCTGATTCCGGGTATGTCGGTCGAGGTGCATATTCCCGCGGGCGCGCCGCAAAACGTCTTGCTGGTGCCCGATACCGCGTTGCTGCGCGAGCAGGCCGGCGCTTTCGTGCTGGTCGTGAACAGCGCGAATGTGATCGAGAAACGCGCGGTGGTGACCGGCGGACTGTTCGGCTCGCTGCGTGCAATCACGTCGGGCCTGAACGCGAACGACCAGGTCGTGACGGGCGGCGCGCTGGCGGTGGCGCCGGGCACCAAGGTGCAGGTGGCGGCCGCCGAGACGCAGGGCCAGTCATGATCCGCTTCTTCGTCGAGCGGCCGGTCCTTGCCAATGTGATCGCGCTGATCGTGATGCTGCTCGGTGCCGTCGCGCTGATCAATCTGCCGATCGCGCAATATCCGCCCATCACGCCGCCGACCGTGCAGGTGGTGGCGCGCTTTCCCGGCGCCAGCGCCGCGACGCTGACCAACCGCGTGGCGCTGCCGATCGAAACCCAGGTCAACGGCGTGGAAAACGCGCTGTACATGCAGTCGACCAGCACCAACGACGGCACCTACACGCTCACCGTCACTTTCGCTGTCGGCACGGATGTCGACAAGGCGCAGGTGCTGGTGCAGAACCGCGTCTCGGCGGCGACTGCGCAATTGCCGCAGGCGGTGCAGCAGCAGGGCGTGACCGTGCGCAAGCGTTCGACCGCGATCCTCCAGCTCTACACGCTGCAATCGCCGGATCCGAAATACGATTCGCTGTTTCTGAGCAACTACGCGGTGATCTATCTGCGCGATACGCTCGCGCGTTTGCCGGGCGTGGGCGATGTGACCGTGTTCGGCACTGGGCAGTACAGCATGCGCGTGTGGCTCGATCCGCAGAAGCTCAGCGAGCGTAACCTGACCGCCGCCGACGTGATGAACGCGATCCAGAGCCAGAGCAAGGACGTGAGCGCGGGCCAGCTCGGTTCCGAGCCGAACTCGGGCGGCCAGGCATTCCAGCTCACGGTGACGATGCACGGCGCGCTCTCCGATCCACATGAATTCGACGACATCATTGTCAAGGCCGATCCGGATAACGGCGGCCATTTCGTGCGGATTCGCGACGTGGGGCACACCGAACTCGGCTCGTCCAGTTACGGACAGTTCTTCAATCTCGACGGCAAGCCGGCCGCAGGCATCGCCATTTATCAGTTACCCGAAGCAAATGCGCTGGAAGTCGGCAACGCGGTGAAGGCGACCATGGCGCGTCTCTCGAAAGACATGCCGAAGGGCGTCAGTTACCAGTTGCCGTTCGATACGACCACCTTCGTGCGGCAATCGGTGATCGACGTGTACAAGACGCTGTTCGAAGCGGCCCTGCTCGTGCTCGCGGTGATCCTGCTGTTTTTGCAGAACTGGCGCGCGATGCTGGTGCCGGCCACGACGATTCCGGTGACCATCATCGGCACGTTCGGCGCGATCTATATGCTCGGCTTCTCGATCAACCTGCTGACCTTGTTCGCGATCGTGCTGGCCATCGGTATCGTGGTGGACGATGCAATCGTGGTGGTCGAAGGCATCACGCAGCACATCGAGCAGGGTAAGACGCCGAAGCAGGCCGCCATCGACGCCATGCATGAACTGCTTGGCCCGATCGTCGGCATTACGCTGGTGCTGATCTCGGTGTTTCTGCCGTCGGCGTTTCTCGGTGGCGTGACCGGACAGATGTACCGTCAATTTGCCTTGGTAGTCGTGGCAACCACGGTAATTAGCGCGATCAACGCGGTCACGCTCAAGCCGGTGCAAAGCGTGCGCTGGCTGCGGCATGCGCGGCCTGGCAAGCCGAATATCGTGTATCGCGTGTTCGACAAGGGTTACGCGCGCGTCGAAAAGGGCTACGTGCGGGTGGTGTCGTGGTTCGTCGCGCGCTGCGGGCTGGCGCTGGTGATCGCGCTGGTACTCGGCGCGGGCTCCGCTTTCCTGTTGACGCGCATTCCCACCAGCTTCATTCCGCTCGAAGACCAAGGCTACGTGCTGATCGCCGCGCAACTCGCCGACGCCGCTTCGCTCGGACGCACGCGCGAGGCGAGCACGCAGATCGAGAAGCGGATCGGCGCGATTCCGGGTGTGAGCCATGTGGTGTCGATCGGCGGCATCTCGCCTTTGGACAACAACGCCTCGCTGCCGAATTCCGCGCTGATCTACGTGACACTCGACGACTGGAGCAAGCGCGGCAAAGGCGAAGACCTGCGCTCGCTTTATTTGCGCATGAATAGCGAGCTGGCGAAGCTGCCCGACATCCGCTCGGTGGTGATCGTGCCGCCGCCGATCCAGGGTCTCGGCAACAGCGGCGGTGTGCAGATGCAGGTCATGCTGACCGACGGCTCGCAAAACTATCAGCGTCTGCAGGATGCCACCGACGCGCTGATCGCTGGCGTGTCGAAGCGGCCCGAATTACAGCGCGTGTTCAGTCCGTTCCGCGCGTCGGTGCCGACCGTCGAACTCACGCTCGATCGCGCCAAGGCGGAGTCGCTGCAAGTGCCGGTCGGCAATGTGTTCGACCTGCTGCAGGACTATGTCGGATCCAGCTACGTCAACCAGTTCACCACCTTCAACCATACGTTCCCGGTATTCGTGCAGGCCGACGGCGCATTCCGCCGCGAAACCGACGACATTCGCCGCTTGCAGATTCGCAGCAATAGCGGTCATATGGTCGAACTGGGCACCTTCATCGACGCGCATACGAGCGTCGGCCCGGCGGTGGCGACGCTGTACAACCTCGCGCCGGCCGCGGCCATCAACGGCAATCCGGCGGCCGGCTACAGCACGGGCGACGCGATTCGTGCGTTCGAGCAGGAAGCCGCGCGCATTCTGCCGGCGGGCATCGGCTATGAATGGACCGCGATGTCGTATCAGGAGAAACTGGTCGGCAACTCCGCGTACTGGGTGTTCGCCGTGGGCGTGTTGCTGGTGTTCTGCGTGCTGGCCGCGCAATACGAAAGCTGGCTGCTACCGGTCGCCGTGGTGCTGGCGGTGCCGCTGGCCTTGCTCGGCACGGCGGGCACGCTGGCCGCGCTCGGCGCCGCCAACAATCTGTACACGCAGATCGGTCTCGTGCTGCTGATCGCGTTGTCGGCGAAGAACGCCATTCTGATCGTCGAGTTCGCGCGGCATCTGCGCGCGCAGGGCGTCGGCATTGCGGAGGCGGCGATCGAAGCCGCGCGCCTGCGGTTCCGGCCGATCATGATGACCTCGTTCGCGTTCATTCTCGGCGTGGTGCCGCTCGTGATCGCCACCGGCGCGAGCGCCAGCGCGCGACGCTCGCTCGGGATTGCGGTATTTTCGGGGATGCTCGCTTCCACCTGCATCGCCGTGCTGTTCATTCCGTCGTTCTATGTGCTGTTGCAGCGCTTGGGCGAACGGCATGCGGCACGGCAAACGCCGCCCGACGCCTAGCCTGAATCGAGGAGCCTTCACATGGATCGCCCCGCCAAAATCATCGTGCTCGACGACGAAGTCGAATTGCGCAACATGCTGCAGCGCTTTCTGCGCGGGCACGGCTTCGACGTGCGCGTCGCGGAGGACGGCAAGCGTCTCGACCGCTACCTCGAGCGTGAGCCCTTCGATCTGCTGGTGCTCGATCTGATGATCGGCGAAGAGGACGGCCTTGCCATTTGCGCCCGCCTGCGCGAGCAGGGCCAGACCTTGCCGATCCTGATGCTGACCGCGAAGGGCGATCCGCTCGACCGCGTGGTCGGCCTCGAAACCGGTGCCGACGACTACCTCGCCAAACCGTTCCTGCCGCGTGAACTGGTGGCGCGCATCAACGCGCTGCTGCGGCGCCAGAAGATCGCCTCGGGCGAGGTCACCGTGACGTCGCAAAGCGTGAGCTTCGGCGATTTCTCGCTCGACGTCGGCAAGCAGCAGTTGTCGCGCGCGGGCGAGTTGCTGGACATTCACTCGGCGCAGATGCTGCTGCTGATCGCGCTAGCGTCGTCGCCGAACCGGCCGGTGAGCCGCGACAATCTGCTGGCGCGCGCGCGGGGCCGCGAGCACGATGCGCTCGATCGCAGCATCGACGTGCAGGTGCTGCGGCTCAGGCAGATCGTTGAGGACGATCCGTCCAAGCCGCGCTTCATCAAGACCGTGTGGGGTGTCGGCTACATGCTGATCGCGGACGTCGACTCATGACGCGCTCGCTGATGCACAGGTTGCTGCCGAGAACGCTGCTGGCGCGCAATATCGCGCTGCTGATCGCGCTCGTGATGTTGAGCCAGGTGTGCTCGCTCGGCGTGTTGCTGCACTACGTGCAGCGGCCTCGCGTCGAGCGCGCGGCCGCCGTGTTCGCCACTTATGTGACCACGCTCGACAACCTGCTCGCCGCCACGCCGCCCGATGCGCGTCGTGGATTGACGGCTCGCCTCGACGCGCGCGCGCAGGCACCGGACGAAGCCGCCGCCGAGCCGCCGCCGAATCTCTTGCGCGCGTATGTCACCTATCAGCGCAACGTCTTTCTTGAGAGCTTGCGCGCGCATCTGCCCGCCGACATGCCGGCGCGCTGGCAAAGCGTCGGCGGCCAGCGCCTGTGGATCCGCATGCACGCGCCGGCCGATGCGCCACAAGCGCCATACTGGATCGCGCTGCCGATTCCCGAAGACGCGCAGGGCAGCGGACTCGACGCCGCCATCGTGCTGTCGCTCGGATTGGGCGCGCTGGCGGCGTTGACCGGCTACCTGATTCAGCGCCACCTCAACCGGCCGCTCCAGGAGTTGACGCGCGCGGCGCGCCGCGTCAGCGCCGGCGAAACGCCCGCGCCGCTGCCGACCGACGGCCCCACGGAAATCGCCACGGTGAGCGGCGCCTTCAATCAGATGACGCAGGCGTTGCAGCAAGCCGAGGCGACGCGCGCGCTGATGCTCGCGGGCATCTCGCACGACATCCGCACGCCGTTGACCAAGCTGCGCCTTTCGATGGCGATGGCGATGCCCAACGGCAGCGACAGCAGCTTCGTGGTCGCCGCCGAATCGTATCTCGATCAGATCGAAACGATCTTGCAGCAGTTCATGGATTACGCGGGCAGCGGTGAGCGACAGCAGCCGGAACCCGGCGATCTGAATGCGTTGATCGAACGGCTGGCAGGGGATTTCGCGGGGCTGGGCCACGAGTTCGAGCTGTCGCTCGCGACTTTGCCCGCTGTGCCGTACCGCCCGATCAGCATGATGCGGCTGCTGATGAACCTGATGCAGAACGCGATCGTGTACGGCGGAAGCGGATTGGCGGTGCGAAGCTGGGCCACGCGCGAGGCGGTGTACGTTGCAGTCGGCGATCGCGGCAAAGGTCTGTCAGCGCAGGAGCTGGAGCAACTGAAGGCGCCGTTCCAGCGCGGCCGCAATGCGCGTTCGCATAGCGGCGGCACCGGGTTGGGACTGGCGATCGTCGAGCGGATCGCGCGGCTGCATGGCGGCCGTCTGGAGTTTCATGCGCGCCAAGGTGGCGGGCTTGAGGTGTGGGTGGTGTTGCCGCTTAGCGGCTCGACGCGCTAGGGATGGCAGCTTTCAAACGACATGCTGTCGAGGCGGCCGTCCTTCACTTCCGATCCAGCCACGCATCCAGCCCGACCCGGAACGCCACGCCCGCAATTACCGGCACCGTCAGCATGAGAATGACGCCGAAGTTCGGAATCTCATCACCGTACGTAATCGGACCGTAAAGCACGACGGTCGCTACGATCGAGAAGACCGCGACGCCGACGGCCACCATCAGGAGATTGCGCACGGCAATCGGCAGAACCTTGCGCGGGGCCTTGTCCGGCGTGGCGCTGGCAGCGGGGACTTTGTCGTGTTGGGCGGGCATGATGGTTCTCGTGACGATGGGAAAAGCAGCGTGAGGAGCGACGGCGAACCGAACTCCACGAAAGGCGCGCGATGGGCATCATACCAGGGCGCGTGCGTGCCGCGCATTTCATGCCGCGCCAACCACCAATCCCACTGCCACGATCGCCAGCACGAGTGCGGCGATCGCGCTGAACCGGTAATCCCGTTGATGCAGGAACACGCCTAACATCAATATAAGCCGCATTACCGGCAGCAGGATAAAAAGCGCGATGCCGATAGTCACGATCGACATTCCGGCCGATGCCGGATGACCGGCACTCGGCGCAGGGCGGTATCCATCGCGGGAATCTTTGCGCCGATCGCGACGTGGATATCGACGTGGCCGAACATGGTCAGGACCGGCACGATGAAAATGCCGCTCGCCATGCCGAGCATGCCGCCCAGCGCGCTCGCGCCAAGCGACACCGCGAACAGCCATAACGTGTAGTGCAGATCCATCGCCGCCGCGCCGGTCATTGGCCGCGCGGCTTGCGCCGGGCGAGGCGGGTGACGAACTGGATCTGATCGCCGCGGTAGTAGAGCTTTTCGTAGTCGACGGGACGGTTGCCGTCGCCATACGAGGTGCGCTCGATGAGGAAGATCGGACTGCCGGGCGCGATGTCGAGCGCCCGCGCGATGGTTTTGTCGGCGGCGATCGCTTCGAGGCGGTACTCCGCCTCGATCAGCGGCATGCCGTACTTTTGCTCGAGCAGCGTAAAGATCGGCTCGGCTTCCAGATCGTCTTCCATGATCTTTTCGCCGATGTCTTGCGGCAGCCAGGTTTCATCGAGCGAGAGCGGGGTGCCGTCGGCGAGGCGCACGCGCCTGATATGCACGACAGGCGTGCCGGGTTCGAGCGACAGCTTGCCGGCCACGGCTTCGCTGGCCTGTTCGATCTGCTTGCCGACCAGCCGGGCGGTCGGATGACGGCCGTGCGCGCGCATGTCTTCGACGAAGCCGCTCAGTTCGGTGAGCGGCCGGGTCAGGCGCGGTTGGGTGACGAAGGTGCCCTTGCCGCGGCGGATTTCGATCAGGTCGCGCGCGATCAGGTTTTGCACGGTCTTCTGCAGGGTGGTGCGGCTGATATTGAACGTGGCGAGCAGGCTGGCTTCGTTGGGGAGTTGGGTGCCCGGCGGATAGGTGCCGTCGGCGATGCGTGCGGCGAGGGTCGCTTCGACTTGCGCGTAGAGAGGGAGCTGGTTGCTGCGGTCCGTGGTCATGTGAGACATCATGACGTCATGATGTCTTGGTGTCAAGGTTCGGTCATGTCTGGATTCGCCGATAGCGACCGTTCACATGGGAGGCATCTCGCGTGTCTGATCCAGCCCGAGAGGCCGCATCACCGGCGCAAGCCAAGCCGCCTTCGTGCGTGGACGCATGAACAAATAGAACGCGACGACGTGCGTGATCATCAGCAGGGGCACGTAGATGATCGGGATGGCATAGGTGGCGCCAAATTGCCCCGCTACAGCAGGCAGGCCGATCCGGGTCGCGTGGTAGTAGTCGACGATGATGTCGGCCGCCCCCACGAGATTGAAGGCGAACACAAAGAACCAGAAGAGCGGACGGGTCCTGAAGGTGAGCAGGGCCAGGATGGCCAGCACTCCGGTTGCGAAGTCAGCATAAGCGGCGAACTGGGAGAAGCCAGCCGGCAGATTGGGGCCGACGACGCCCGGAAGGATGAAGGCAAGTCCGAAGAAACGGAAGCTGTGCAGCGTAGCGATGGCGCGTTGCGCGCCAGCACGGTCCATCGACTTGAGCCGGGGCAGGACGTACACGATGATGCAAGGCAGCCATGCGACATAGCCGAGCACGAGCTGTGTCTGGAAGAGGGTTTCGGGTGACATGGCAGAACTCCTATCAGATGTTGCTCGACGCGGCCTCGAACACCGCGGTCAGGATACCGAGCCGGCCTTCCAGCAGAAGGGATTCTCAGTGCCGAGTTCGCCGATATGGGCGGCACTCCTGATCCGCAAGCAGAGTCTAGGACTGCTTTCAGCGAGCGACTATCCGCGATAATATTGACGGGTTATGAAGCAGAACTTCACAGTCCGGCAAGGCGCGCTCGACGGTGTCGAGGCGTTCCTGAGCGTGGCCCAGCACCGCAGCTTTCGTAGAGCGGCCGCGGAACTAGGCGTGACGCCTTCGGCCATCAGCCAAACGGTACGCATGCTTGAGGCACGCGTCGGCGCCGCGCTTTTCGTCCGCACCACGCGGAGCGTCGGCCTGACCGAAGCCGGTGAACGATTCCTTTCGCGGGCGAAGCCCGCCTTCGAAGAACTCATCGGTGCAAGCGAGCTTGCGCGTGAACTCGGACAAAAACCGGCGGGACTGTTGCGCCTCTCGGTGCCGAGTGCGGTCGTGCCGATCGTGTTGGAGCCGCTGATCGCATCGTTTTGCCGGGCCTATCCCGAAGTCGAGGTCGAGATCGTCGCAAGCGCGGAATTGGTCGACCTCGCGGCCGAAGGATTTGACGCCGGCGTCCGCATGGGCCAGTTCATCGAAGGCGACATGGTCGCGGTGCGTCTGACGCCGCCGTTCCCGTTCATGGTCGTGGGCAGCCCTGACTATCTGCGTCGATGTGGTCGGCCAGAGCGCATCGACGATCTGCGAAACCACACTTGCCTGCGCATGCGCCGCTCGAACGGGGCGATCGCGCCTTGGCCTTTTGTCGACGGCAACAAGTCAGTTGAGGCAATCGTCTCCGGGCCGCTTATCGCGCATGACTATCCGACGCTCCTCGGAGCGGCGATTCAAGGCGTGGGACTTGCACAGGTGCCCGGACCGCTTGCCACAGCGCCGATTGCCGATGGCCGATTGGAAGCGCTACTCATGCCCTTCGCCGTCACGACGCCAGGGGTTTTTCTATACCACTCAGGCAGACGCCAGGTCTTGCCCAAACTGCGCGCGTTCATCGAGCACGTTAAATACAATCACTGACTGTGTCGCCACGCGCCGATTAACTCGCGGCTATGGCGACATGACTGCTCCATACCAAAGACAACGGAAAAAGTTCTAATGGACCTAATTCCTTGAGGCGGTCATCGAATCGGCTCATGCCGGGTCCGCAATCGCCCCCAGGATGCTCATTAAAGTCCTCGCATTCCGCTGCCCCTGATCCTCAAAGCAATTATTAAAAATGACATGCGTGCGTCCCGCCCGCGTCGCGATCGCGCGAATCGGCACCGCCAGCTCTGTCAACTCGGCCTCGTCATAGTCATAATCAAACCGATCCGCAGCACTCGCCGCGCCGGTCGCGCTCCATGTCTGTGTGTTGCGCCCATGCAGACGCACCATCGCGAGTTCAGGATTCGTCACCTCCCACACGGTATGCACGCGGTTAGTCACGTCCGGCGGCGCGTCGACGATCACATGCACGATGCCGCGCTCGCGCAGAAACTCGATCGACCACGCCGCATGCGGCTCATCGAACCACGACTGATTGCGAAATTCCGCCGCCATCATGTAGCCCGCCATCCGCGCCCGGCATTCCTCGACCAGCGCGAGGCCGTCCGGCGCGCGCGTGATCCACGGCGCGAACTGGAACAGCACGGCGCCGAGGCGCCCGCTCACGCGCAGCGGTTCGAGCGCTTCCAGATAGCGCCGCCACAGTTCATCGCGGATATCGTCCGGCATGTCGCGGTAGTACACGTTCTTCTTGCGCGGGCCGGTGATGCCTTCCGGCAGCGCCATCGCAATGTCGCGCGGCAACGCGTCGGGCGAAGTCTGATGCCCGGTGAAAAGGCGAAACGACTTGAAGTTGAACGTGAAGCCGTCGGGCGTGCGCTCGAACCACAATTGCGCGTTGCTCGCCGAAGGCATCGCGTAGTAGGCCGAATCGACTTCGACCAGCGGGAATTGCGAAGCATAGAAACGCAGACGCGCTTCAGCACTGCTGCTGCCACGCGGATAAAAGCGCTTGCAGGCAATCAGCGTCTTGTCGGTCCAGCCTGCGGTGCCGCAGCGAATGTCCATCGGCGAAGTCGGTTGAATGCGTGGCGTGCGCCGGCTAGGACGCTGCTTCGGTGTGATCGATCCAGTCCGCGAGTTCGCGCCGCAATTCCGCGATATCGAGCGGTTTGCCGAGCAGGCGCGCGCCGGGAATGGCATCGCCGATCTGCGCGCTCTTGCCGTAGCCCGACACCAGCAGCACGCGAATACCCGGCTGCTGCCGCAACATGGCGCGCGCGAGGCTGTCGCCGGACATGCCGGGCAACGTGAGATCGGTGAAGAGGATGTCGAAGTGTTGCGCAGGCACGAGCGGCAGCGCTTCTTCCGCGCTCGCGACCGCGGTGCAATCGAGGCCGAGGGCGTTCAGCAGGTCGCTGAATGCTTCGCGTGAGTCCATGTCGTCTTCGACCAGCAGCACACGAGCCGGCGTTCCAGCCGAGCGCGCCGTCCCTAAAGGGGACTTCCTTTGGGGGAGAGGCTCAGCGGCGGGCGGCTGGTTTTCCGGCCTTGATTCGCTGCCGGGGTCGTAAGCGGCGGGCGGCTGGCTTTCCGGCCTGGATTCCCTGCCGGGGTCGTACACGGCGGGCGGCACGCAGGCGGCGATCTGTCCTTCGGCGACGGACACGGGCAACGCCACACCGGCTGCCGTGGCCGCGCCGGCGCGCAACACGCCGCGCACCTTGCGGGCGAGATCGTCGCGCCGGTACGGTTTCGAGAGCAACGTGATGCCGGCGTCGAGTTTGCCGTGATGGACGATTTCGTCGCGTGCATAGCCGGAAGTGAAGAGGGTCGGCACGGCGGGCGAGCGCGCCGCGGCCCGCTGCGCGAGTTCCACGCTTTTGATCTTGCCGGGCATCACCACGTCCGTGAACAGCAGATCGATCGGCACGTCGCTGTCGATGAACTCGATCGCCGCGTCGCCGCTCGACGCGGTCAGCACCTTGTAGCCGAGTTGCGCGAGCATTTCGACGGCGGTCAGCCGCACGTCGGCATCGTCTTCGACGACCAGAACCGTTTCGCCGCCGCCGGTCGGCGCCGCGGTCTCGTCGACGGCTTCCGGGGTTTCGGCTTCGCAGCAGCGCGGGAAAAACAACGAGACGGTGGTGCCGCGTCCCACTTCGCTGTCAATCAAGGTATGGCCGCCACTTTGCCTGACGAAGCCGAACACCATGCTCAGGCCGAGGCCGGTGCCGTGGCCGTCGGGCTTGGTCGTGAAGAACGGTTCGAACACGCGTTGCAGGATCTCGGGCGGCATGCCGGCGCCGGTGTCGGTGACGGAAAACACCACGTATTCACCCGGCGACAGTTCCGGTTTGCCGCGGCAGAACGCGGCATCCAGCACTTGGTTGGCCGCGCGCACGGTGAGCGTGCCATCTCCCTGCATGGCGTCGCGCGCATTGATCGCGAGATTGAGCAGCGCGTTTTCCAGTTGATTGCGGTCGGCCTGCACGTTCCACAGATCGTCGCTCAGGACCGTGTCGATGCGGACGGTTTCGCCAAGCGCGCGATGCAGCATCTCGCTCATGCCGCTCAGCAGGCGGCGCGGATTCAGCACGGTCGGCGAGAGCGGCTGGCGCCGTGCGAAGGCGAGCAGATGCGCAGCCAGTTTCGCGCCGCGTTTGACGGCGTCCGTCGCGGCGGACAGGCGGCGCAGCGTGGCCGGGTGGCCGCCGGCATCGGCGGCGAGCATTTGCAGGTTGCCGTTGATCACCTGCAGCACGTTGTTGAAGTCGTGCGCGACGCCGCCCGTGAGGCTGCCGATTGCTTCCATCTTCTGCGCCTGGCGCAATTGTTCCTCGGCCAAAGCGCGCGCCGCGACCGCGTCGGCGACACGCTGTTCGAGCGTCTCGGTCAACTGGCGCAGCGACTGTTCGGCGATCTTGCGTTCGTGAATGTCGATCAGCACGCCGGGAAAGCGTGTCGGTTCGCCATGCTCGTCGAATTCGCACTGGCCGTTTGCCTGCACCCAGAGATAGTCGCCATCGGGTCGCCGGATTCGAAACTCGGCGCGAAACGGCTGCCGCGTGCGGATTGCCTCGGCGGTCAGTTGATCGTTGAGCGCCTGGTCGTCCGGATGAAGCATGTGGAGGGTGGCGTGGCGCTCGACTCCTTTCGCGGCTTCTTCCTGCAGAAAGGAAAAGGTGCGCGCGAAACGCTCGTCGCCGCTGACCTTGCCCGTGCGCGCATCCAGCACCCACGTGCCGAGCACCGTGCCGGTATTGAGCGCGAGCTGCAGCCGTTCGTTGGTTTCGTGCAGTTCGGCTTCGGCGCGTTGCCGCCAGCGTTCGGTGAGCACGCGCGCGGTGGTTTCGACGACCACTGCCAGCACGCCGGCCGGTGCGCCGCTGTCGTCGGCGACCGGGCTGTAGTAGAGATCCATCCACACGTCTTCGGGTTTGCCGTCGCGCAGCAGCACCAGTTCCTTGTCGCGATACGACAGCGTGCCGCCCGCGAGACACGTGGCCATGACATGCCGGTTGAAATCGGCGACTTCCGGCCAGCCGTGTTCGACCGGGCAGCCGAGCAGATAGGGATGCCGTCCGCCCGCGAAGATCGCGTAGGCGTCGTTGTAGATCATGTAGCCGGGCTTGCCCCACAGCAGCACCAGCGGCACGGGCGAGGCGAGCAGCAACTGGACGGTGGCAGTCAGACTGCGCGGCCAGTTTTCGATGGCGCCGAGGCCGGTGGCGGCCCAGTCGAATGCGCTGATGCGCTGCGCCATCTCCTCGCGCCAGCCGGAGCAGCCGTGGTCTTGTGCCGGAAAAGGCATGCTGCGCTCCACAGAGGTCACGTCGATGAAAGTGTCCCCACTCTGCCGGCGCGCGTGGCGCGCTTGCACTCGCAGCAGGAGGCGGGATGAAGCTTCTGCCGTGCACCGCGTGCCGGCCGATGGCTGACACGCGGTCGCGATAATTGTAGGCCACAACGCCGGGCCGGTGACTCGTCACGCATGCGATATGGGGTTTAGCCGAACCCTTGTCTGCTAACAGATTCACGATTGTCCAGGTGATGCGCGCGGGCACTTCGGCGCGCGGAAAGAGGCACACAGGTGGGCGTTTCATGCGGAAAAGGCAGGCGCGCGTTTAGTTGCTTTGTTCCGCTTACAGATTGCATTCAGAACGCAGGCGCGAATCCTGCTGCCGGTATTTGTTCGCGCGCGCCGACAGGCGCACCGCGAAGTTGAACACCACGCGCAATTCGAACGTCGATCAAAGCGGACCAGACAATGCCCAAGAAAAACATCACACGAAACAAGCTGCCAAAACCGGATGCGCGCCAGGCGCTGTTGACCACACGTCGCAATGCCAGAATGGCGCGCTCGGCGCACGCTTATGTACGCGGCAACACCAGCAATTTCTACGAATGGCTCGACGGCATCGAAGGCCATGCTTTGCCGGAAGGGCCCGCGATCTGGATTTGCGGCGATTGCCACACCGGTAATCTCGGACCTGTCGCCGATGCGCAAGGACGCGTCGAAATCCAGATTCGCGACCTCGACCAGACCGTGATCGGCAATCCGGCGCACGACCTGATTCGCCTCGGTCTGTCATTGGCGACCGCCGCGCGCGGTTCGGACCTGCCGGGCGTGACGACCGTCCGCATGATGGAAGCGATCGCGGACGGTTACGAGCGTGCCTTCGACGAAGCCGCGGGGAACGCCGACATCCACGAGGAAAAGCCCGAAGCGGTGCGGGTGGTGATGAGGGAAGCCGTGCGCCGTTCGTGGCGTCATCTGGCGGAGGAACGTATCGAGGATCTCGAGCCGAGCATTCCGCTCGGCCCGCGTTTCTGGCCGCTCGCCAAAAGCGAGCGGCGCGAGATCGAGACGTTGTTCGAGAAAGGCTCGTTGGCACGGCTTGCCACGGTGCTGCGCGGCGCCGGCGACCAAGCCGACGTGGAAGTGCTCGACGCCGCTTACTGGGTGAAAGGCTGCAGTTCGCTCGGGAGATTGCGCTATGCGGTGCTGCTCGACATCGACGGCGCGGCGGTGGAGGGCGACGACCTGTGCCTGATCGATATCAAGGAAGCCGCGCAAGCGGCCGCGCCGCGCTATCCCGGCGTGCGCATGCCGCGCGATAACGCCGAGCGGGTGGTGGAGGGCGCGCGGCATCTGTCGCCGTCGCTTGGCGAGCGAATGCGCGCGGCGCGTCTCGCGGATCGCGCGGTCGTGATTCGTGAATTGCTGCCGCAGGACATGAAGCTGACCATCGAGCAACTGACGCGCGATGAAGCGATGAAGGCCGCGCGCTTTCTGGCGATGGTGGTCGGCAAGGCGCACGCGCGGCAAATGGATAGCGCCGAGCGCAAGGCGTGGCTTACCGAGCTACGCAGAAACCGTTCGAAGACGCTCGATGCGCCGGGGTGGCTCTGGACGGGTATCGTCGAATTGGTGAGCAGCCATGCTGCTGGCTATCTGGAGCATTGCCGGCGTTACGCGACCGGGCGCGATGACGTTTGATGCGTTGTGCTCGCGGCGGCGGCAGCCCAAACCGGGCCGCGCCGTCGTGAGACACGCAAAGGTCAATTCGACAACGACAGATACGGCGAAACAAGCGGCGTGGGCGGGAATGGCTGCAAGCCGGTCTGCTTGCTGAAGCTATACCGCACATAAACCGCCGCGAGATACTCGCGATATTCATACGCATTGCCGAGCGAAGCGGTCGCCCCGAACGCCAGTTGCGGCGCGAGTTGATATTCGCCCACGGCGCTGAGCGAATACGACACGCCGGTCTTGCTTTGGCCCGGGTACTGCGCGTTGCTCTGCACGCTCGTACCGAACTGCGTCGCGTTCGTTACCGCCGCAGCCTGCCGGCCGGAATTGTCGTTGAGAGGGAAGTAATTCGACGCATCCTGGCGGTAGTGCTGCACCCCGATCGATCCCTTCACGTCGTACGTGAACGCACCATTGCGTCCGGTCCACTCGATCGGCAAGTTCAGAATGACGTATTCCTGCGGGCTGAAATAGCCGCCCTGGCCATACGTGAAGTACGACAGATTCTTGTTGTAGCCCATCACCGTCGTATTCACGCCGATAGTGAAGGTCTGATCGGCGTCTTTCAGCAGGCGCGTGTAGACGCCGCCACCGCCCTTGACGGCGACATTGCCCTGCACGTTGTCGCCCTTGTAGTACTGCACCGATCCGTTCACGTACAGGCCGCTCGTGCCGTCGTCCCATGCGAGGCTGGCAAGGCCGCCGGTCGAAGTGATACCACCCCATTCGAGGCCAGAACTGGCGTCGTGCGCGCCGGCATAGGACAGCAAACTGTCGGTCACCGCGCGGCGCGCGATGGCCAGCGAATACGACACCTTGTCGGTGATGCCGCCGTTGTACTGCGCGCCGCCCACGATGTTGGTCTCGCGGAACCCAATCGGCGTCACGCCGATATCGCCGCTGATGCTACGGCCTTCATAGCCGACCGACAGGCCCACGCCGCTCGCCGTCTGGTTGCCTACATTGGCCGCCGAGACCGACGTGCCGTTCGACAGGCCGGCGCCGAAACGCGCGAGTGTCGAGACATTGTCGGCGGGAGTGCCGGCGTCGAGCGTCACGGGCGTCGCCGTAACGACGACGTGTCCGTTGCCCGCCTTGATGCGCCCCTGGATCGGCGCTTCGATATCGGTGAGGTTGGACAGGCCGTCCTCGCCGGTGCGGTTACGGAACACGATGCCGCCCGAGATGCTGCTCGACTGCTCGCGATTGACCTGCGCGAGTTCTTCCGCGACGCCGAGCGTTTGCGTGTTCGCCACGTTCGGCTGCGCGTAGGCGTTGCCGTTGCCGTTCGCGCCGGGTTGCGCCGGGTAGTACGGCTGGGCGTAACCAGTCGGCGGCTGCGGAATGTACGGCTGCTGTTGCGCGTAGTAGCCCTGATTCGGGTAAGCCTGCTGCTGCGGCGGTTGGGGTTGATAAGGCTCTTGCGCGTAGCCCTGCTGTTGCTGTTGTTGCGGATACGCCTGTTGACCGTAGTAAGGCTGCTGCGGATAGCCTTGCTGTTGCCCATACGGCTGCTGCGCATAAGCGGCCGCGTTGCCACTATTCTTCGACGCGCTTTGCTTCTTGCTGGCCGCGCGCTTCGTGCTCGTACTCGCGCTCGCGCGCGGCGTGCCATACGGTTGCGCTTGCATCGAACCCGCGTTGGCCTGCGCCTGGCGCGCAGCCGGCGACATCGGCCAGGGCGTGGCCGCATAACCGTCCTGCGCGCCGTATGGCTGCTGCTGCGGGTATTGCTGCTGCTGCAAATAAGGCGCCTGCTGCGGATAAGCCGGGTTGTACTGCGGAGCCTGCTGCATCGGCGGCATCTGCGCCTGCTGTTGCATCGGCGGCTGACTTTGGCCTTGCCCCGGATAAGGCTGCAACGGCGCGCCCGACTGGCTCGACCCGTAAGTCTCCTGGCCATAGCCACCCGAGTCGACGCCTTGACGCGGCGCGTTGTACGGCAGGGCGGCAGGCGCACGGTTCGGCGCATAAGGCTGCGTCGGCGCTGTATAAGGCGCGACGTAAGGCGCGGGCTGCGTAGGCGGCGGATAGTTCGGCACGGTTTGTGTCGGCAAGGAAGACTGCGAATACGGAAGCGCTGAGCGCGCGGCGTTATAACCGCCGCCGGTAAGCGCGGCATTGTCGGCGTCGGTCGGCGTGACCGTGGCGGTTTTGCCTTCGAAGGGATTGGTGCCCGGCAGCGGCGTCGCGCCGATCCGGCGCATCGCCACTTCCCAGCCGCGCGGCACGTTGCTCGCCGGACTGCGCGGGGCATTGGCCATCAGCGGCGTGTTGGCGGCGACCAGAGAGCGCTGCAGATAAGTCGACGCGAGCGACAGCTTGCCTTCCGCGCGATACATGCGGCCGACGGTGGCGAGCACGCCCGGATCGGCGGGCGCCGCGTTCAAGGCCTGTTTCGCGAGTGTTTCGGCGTAGCTGAACTGCTTCGCGCCGGCCGCGGCGGAGATCGTCGCCTGCAGCAGGTTCAGATCGTCGGGCTTGCGTTGCAGCGCGACGCGATAGCTGGCGACCGCGTTGCGATCGTCGCCGGCCGTCGAATAGAGGCGGCCGAGCGCGGCTTGCAGATCGGGATTGTCGGGCATGGCCGCGAGCCACGGCGCGATCACGTCGTACGCGCTGGCGAGGTCGCCGCGCTGACGCACCGCATCGCACTGCTTGATGACGATGCCAAGATTCAGATTGCCGAAGTCGGTGCGTTGCTGCGGCGTCAACTGCATCGACGCGAGCCGGCGCATCACCATGCCGAGTTCGGCTTCCTGTTGCGTGGCCGACAGAATGCCCGCGTATTGCAGCAGCAGATCGGTGTTGCCGGGCGCCGCGTTCATGGCGGCGCGCACGAGTCCGAGCGCGCGGTTCGGGTCGCCGGCCTGGCTGTAAGCGGCCGCGATCACGCCGATCAGTTCGGGGCTGTTGCCCGCGACCGGCTCGGCGGCGTGCAGCGTGGCGAGCGCCTGTTGGGTCTGCCCATTGCGCGCCATCCGCGTGGCGAGATCGGCTTGCTGATGCACCCACAAGCGGTGCTGCAAGGTCGTCATCGCGTCGGTGCGCTGCGCGACCGGAATGCGGTCGAGTTGCGCGAGACCCGCCGACCAGTCCTGCGTTTCCGCCGACAGCAACGCGCTCGCGTACAGCGCATCGGTCATGTCGGGATGCGCGGCGAGCAGGCCGTCCATCATGCTGCGCGCGTTGGCGACCGCGCCCTGGCGCACGTAGATGCGCGCGAGGTCGAGACGCAGCCACGGATCGTCGGGCGTGTTCAGCAGCGCGTCTTCAAAGAGACTGCGCGCGCTGCCGAGATCGCCGCGCGCTTCGGCCGCGCGCGCCTGCGCGGCCTGCGCTTCGCCACGCAGACGGTTGATGCCGCCGGCCTTCGACTGCTGTTCGGTGTTGAGTTGATTGGCGAACTGCAGGGCCTCGTCGCCGCGGCCTTGCGCGGCGAGTGCGCCGACCAGCCCGCGCACCGCGTCGGGATTGTCGGCCTGACGGCGCAGCGCCATCCGGTAGGCCTGTTCCGCGCCGCTCGGGTCGCCGTTCGCGAGCAGCATTTCGCCGAGCAGAACCTGCGCGGTGACGTCGGACGGATTCAGCGCGATCGCGCGTTCGAACAGCGACTTGGCCTTCGCGGTCTCGCCATTGCTGCGCGCGCCGATCGCGTCGCTCGTGTAGGTCCAATAGCTCGCGCTGTCCAGCGCGGTTTTCCAGCGCGCCGGATTGCCGTTGCGCGACGCACGCTCCAGATAGTTGCGGGCCTCGGCGAAATGCTCCTGCTTCAACGCGGCGATGCCCATGCCGCCGAGCGCGTCGGTGTCGTTCGGGCTAGTGGCCAGCACCGAGGAAAACTTCGCGCGCGCTGTTGCCACGTCGTTGCGGTCGAGCGCGGTGAAGCCGTCGGCGATCGTGCGGCCGCGCGCGTCGACGGCGGCATTTTCCTGTGAACGTGCGCGCGCCGCGCTGTCCTGCTGGACCATCGAATCGAAGCGCGCTTTCACGGCGGCGTCATCGGTCGCGGTCTGCAGATAGGCTTGATAGAGCGGGGCGTCGGAGGGCCGCGCGTCGAGCCACAACAGCGCCTGACGCCAGCTCTTTTTCGCCGACGCGCCGACCGTGCTGTCACCCGCCAGTTTCTGCAGCCGCGCGATGCCGTCGCGGCGCGTCACGTCGCGATAGGTCAGATGCTGCGCGTAGGCGAGGGCGTAACGCGGGTCGTCGGGGTTGTCGCGCGCGAGTTGTTCGAGACCGCGGCGTGCCTGATCCCAGCCTTGCGGCGTGGCCGACAGTGCCTGGTAATACTCGAGCTGCAATTCGGGCGTGGCCGGTTTGCCGGTCAGCGCGCGCTGGTATTCCTGCACCGCGCTCGCGCTTTGACCGCTTTGCGCGAGCCGCCGCGCGTCGTTCACGGTCTGGTCGCGCACACTCGATTCACCGAGGCGCCGGCCGAGCTCATCCAGATTCGGATAGTTCGGCGCGACCGCTTTCAGGCGCGCCAGATATTGCTGCGCGCCGGCGCCGTCTTTACGGTCGGCGAGTACCATGCCCATGCCGAAGAGCGCATCAGGCTGCTTGGGATCGATGCGCAGCACCTTCTGCCATGCCTGCTCGGCGAGGTCGCCGCGCTGATGCAATTGCCAGTACTTGCCCTGATCGATCAGCACGTTCAAGGGGTCTTTCGACGCCTGCGCCAGCGCATCCGGCGAAACCGTCGCCACGCAGCAGACGGCCGTGAGGCTCAGCGCGAGGCGTAATGACAACGCGAGGGCGCTCAGTCGCATGCATTTCTCCAACTCGGCACGAGACGTCCGGCTTCGTCGAAACGATAGCGGCCGTCGATGAAACCCGTGCCGAACAAACCCAGCACACGATCGTAGTAAACCGGTTCGCGGCCCGGCACGTTGGTGTCGAGCGCCGCGAGATGCGTGCGCGCGAGGCCGAGGCCGCGCTCGTCGCCGAGCGCCTTGAAGTACGGCGTGAGCGCGCCCCAGTAGCTGAGCGGTCCTTCGCCGCTGGCCGTGCCGGTGGTCGACGAAACCTTCTCGGGCGGAAAGCCGGTTTGCGCGACGCGGGCGCGCATGCCGCCGAGCGCCGCGAGCCATGGCTTGGCGAGCGGATCGGCGGGCGAGGTGAGACCGGCCCACAGATAGACGCGGATTGCGTCATAGCTGCCGGTGTCGCCGTTTTTCGGATCGACCACGAACTGGCCGTTTTGCCAGGCCGCCCAGTCGGGCGCGAAGCCTTGCGGCGCGGTGGTCTTGATGAGCTTGTAGGCGCTGTCGGCGAGCTTGCCCCACGGGCCATTCGGCATGTCGTGCGCGAGTGAGCGCAGCACCGGCAGCGGCAGATAGCTCGGATTCAGTCGCGTCACGCCGCCGATCTTGAAGCCTTGCGGCCCGGGCAGCAGCATCGGTCCGACGCCCGGCAGCATGGTCATTTCCTGGCGCGCGATCTGCGCGGCCAGTGCTTCGCCCAACTGCGTATAACCCGCCTCATGCCACAGGCGGCCTGCTTGCAGCAGATCGTAGGCGATCCACAGGTCGGAGTCGGAGGCGGAATTCGGATCGAGCACGCCATACGAGCCGTCCGCTTTTCTGCCCCATTGCCACGATGGCAGCCGCACGTTTTGCGCGTCGAACTGATTGCCCGACAGATTGGTGCGCGTCCAGCCGAGCAGCCGGTCGAAAGTCGCGCGGTCGTTTGCGACCAGCGCGAAAAAGAGCGCGTACGACTGGCCTTCGGAGGTGGTTTGCTGCGCCGGCGTGGAGTAGTCGATCACACGGCCGTCGGCCTGCACGAAGCGTTCGACGAACGCGCGATAGCCGCTCCAGTCGCCACAGGCGCCGGGCGCGGTGGTGGTCTGCGCCACCTTGACGAGATTGGCGAAACTCGCGGACGCCGCCAGCCCGAGCGTCAGCGCCACGCCGATTTTCTTGTTGATTCGAACCCGCATATCAGTCCTATTAGTCCTTCAGGCGGCGCGCGGCGATCGAGCGCAGCGTCCGGTAGAACAGGCCCGCTATGATCAGCGCGGCAAGCACGCCGCCCAGCATCAACAGCAGCGGATGCGACGACAGCGCCCAGCGCAGATACTCCTGCGGCGACAGATGGCCGACGTAATACGCCTCGCCGTTCGAGGTGATGGTGACGGTGCGGCCGTGGATCACGGCCATCGCGCCTTGAATCTGCGGCAACACGTCGGAGTCGAGCAGCGCCGCGGACAGGTCGGCGTCCGACTGGCCGGCCGCGCTCACCAGCGCGACGGCGCTGCGGTTCTTTTGCAGCGGCGATTCGAAGCCGGTCAGTAACGCGTCGCCGTTCGAACTCACCAGCGTCAGATCGGCGCGCGCGGGCGTGCGCTCGACGCCGCGTTCGCCATGCCACCAGTCCTCAAGTTTGAAAACGATGTCGGTGAGCTGGAAGGTGCGCGAGTCGCCGTCGCTGGAGAACGGCATCGACTTGGCCCAACGCTGCAACAGCGGCTGCTTGCCCGGCGCGCCGAAAATCAGCAGGTCCTTGTCGGCGAACTTGTCGGCGTCGTCGGCGGTGCCGACCGTGACGCCCGTCACCGGATAGCCGGTCGAGGTCCCCATGCGGCCCATGGTCAGCAGATACAGGCTGTAGTCGCTCGAATCGGCGTCGTTCGGCAGGATCGCGGCGGTCTCGGAGAGGTCCGCCATGCGCGTGAACGGAAAGCCGCTGTTGGCGAACGCGGCCAGATCGGGCAGCGCCATGTAGTGCGGGAACGATGAGAGGTCGATCGTCGAGTTCGGGTCGATCGCGCCGACCACGTTGTCGAGCAGCCGCCCGTGACATTCGCCGGTATTCGGAATGTCGTAGTAGAAGTGCAGGCGCACCTGCGCGCGCGGCGTCAGCAGCAGCGGCGGAATGTGCAGGGTGCGGCGCGCTTCGGCGGTCTTGTCCGGCAGCACGGTGGCGAAGTAATGGCTCAGCTCGAAGACGGAAGCGGATTCGGCGGGAATCGGCAGCGCCTGCACGAAGCCGTTGTTCACGCTCACGTTGAGCGACGAGCGGTCGCGCAGCGGACGCACCGTGTAGCGGTAGCGCAGATCGATCGGCGCGCCCTTGGTGTGCCACATGAACAGATCGGGCGGCACGCGCAGATTCACGCGCACGGCGTCGGCGTCGTAACCGGACACCGTCAGATCGCGCGGATCGGTGAGTTCGCCGAAGCGCACCGGACGATTGGTGGGCAGCCAGTTCGGCGCGTCGTACGCCGCGCGCGGCGCGAGTTCGTTCAATTGCGTGATGGTCGCGCTCTGGCCCGTCAAGGCGTTCTGGCCGATGCCGAGCGACTTCGCGGCGGTTTTCAGTTCGGCTTCGGTGCGTCCGAGCACGAGCAGCAGTTTGCCGCGCGCGGGCGCCTCGCGATCGACCACCGCGAGGGTCGGGCCGGAGATCGCCGGAATACTGATGCCGGCGGGGCGTTGATCGGACGTCGCGAACACGACGGCATTGCCCGACAGCGGCGCGTTGTCCAGTTGCGCCGGAAACACCGCGCCGCGATAACCGGCGAGCGCGCCGAACCACGATGCCACGATGCCGCCCGCTTCGAGCGTCGCGTTGCCCGGCTTTTGCGGGAACACGAACGGCAACTCCAGCCGGCGCACGTCACGTCGGTCGAAGAACGGTTGCGGCAGCGCGGCCAGATCCGGCTTGCTGGCGAGCGACGCGTACGTCAGATCGAGCGAACTCGCATTGCTGACGGTGGCCCACAGCGAGGAGTTGGCCGGGTCTTCGCAACTCGTTGTGTAATGGCCGATCAACTGCACGTTCAGATGGTTGAACTCGGTGATGAAGCGCGGATCGATCGAGACGTCGCGCGCCACCAGCATGCCGGCCTGTTCGTGCGGCACGGGCAGGGTGGCGGCGACTTCGCCGTTCACCAGCACCTTGAGCTGCGAGATATTCGGGAGCAGCGCGGGCGAGTAGCTATACACCAGATGCAGGACCGCACCCGTCACCACTTCGTCGCCGCGCACGGAAAACGCCACGCCGTTCTGGCCGTCGGTGCCGCGCAATTGCAGCGGGTCGAGTGCGCCGAGATCGGCGAAGGTCAGCGTTTGACGGCGGCCGCCCGGCACCAGCGTGCCCGGCTCGGCGGTGGTCGGCGTCTTGACGCCCAACGCTTTCACCGACGAAGCGGCGAGCGCCGGCGTCGGTGTCGCCAGTTGCGGCTGCGCCAGCGCGTTCGGATCGTAGGGCACGGCCGGACCCGGCGCGCTCGCAGTGCCGACGCCGGTCGCAACCGGCGCGGCCGGCTTGCTCTGAACTGAGCCTGCCGCGCTCTGCACGGCGTCCGCCGCGCTTGCACCACCGGTAGCCGCCACCACGACTTCAGCCGCCGAGGCGAGCGGCGCGGCCAGCGCCGTCTGCAATGCCAGCCAGCACGCGAGGCCGCGCATCAGCCGTTGCGAGCCGGGGCGTGCCACGCGATGCATGCTCAATCCGGTCCCACTGCGCTCGTGATTCGAGCGTTCGATGTTGCCCTTCGCCATCCAGTTGCGCATAGATCAGTCTTTCGTTTTTAGCTTCTTGACGTCCATTGGACGGCTTTTCATCGAACTGCGAAGGTCGGCATAGAGATGCTCGAACAGACCCGCGATGCCGCGCGCGCCCACCGTCAGCACATGCGACAGGCCGCGCAAAGGTGTGTCCTGCTGCCGTCCTTCCGCCCAGCCGGTCCAGGCGTCGGCGCGTGCAAAGGTGGTCTTGACGAACTCGTACTCCTGCTCGCGCGTCATCGCCGAGAAGCGCAGGCCCACGCGGCCCGGCGCGGTGAAGCCGACGGTCGCGGGGAACGCGTATTCCTCGTCGCCGCGAAAGAGCGACACGGTCACACGTTCGTGCATCGGCACCTGAATCGCGGCGGGCAGCGCCACGCCGACGCCGCCTTCCGAGTAGTCGATGGTTTCGCAGGCAAGCGTGCGGCCGGTCGAGAACTTCAGCATCACGGGCATCTGCATCGCCACACGATGCACCGCGCGAATCTGCCGGCGCTCGCTCGCGGCGGCCACGCTCGCGCCGAGAATCAGCATGTTGTACGTGGTCCAGCCGAGATTAAGGATGGTGGTCTGCACCACGCTGCGCACATGCCAGTTCAAATAGATGTGCACGATGCCCACGCAGAAGCCGATCAGATTCAGCAACAGCAGGAACAGATAAGGACGTGAGATTGCCCAGTCGAAATAGTTCTTCTCGATCTGGCCGCCCTTGGCCGTCACGTTGAACTTGCCGAGCTTCGGGTTGATCAACGCGAGCAGGGTCGGCGCGGTGATGTACGAGGCCAGCACCGATTCGTACACTTCAGCCCAGAACGAATGGCGGAACGAGCGCTGCATGCGCGAGTTGGTGATGCTCGCGTGCATCATGTGCGGCAGCGCGTAGATGGCGATCGTGCTGGCGGCGGCTTCGATCACGTGCGCGCCGAAGAACAGATACGACAGCGGCGCGGTCAGAAACACCAGACGCGGGATGCCGTAGAAGAAGTGCATCATCGCGTTCAGATAGCACAGGCGCTGGCCGATTTTCAGACCCTTGCCGGTGAGCGGATTGTCGATCCGGAAAATCTGCGTCATGCCGCGCGCCCAGCGAATCCGCTGGCCGATGTGGCCGGAGAGACTTTCCGTGGCGAGCCCCGCGGCTTGCGGAATCGCCAGATACGCGGTGGTGTAGCCGAGACGGTGCAGCTTCAAAGCGGTATGCGCGTCTTCAGTGACGGTCTCGACCGCGATGCCGCCGATCTCCTCGACCATGGTCCGGCGCAGCAACGCGCACGAGCCGCAGAAGAAGGTGGCGTTCCACAGATCGTTGCCGTCCTGCACAAGGCCATAGAACAGTTCGCCTTCGTTCGGCACCTTACGGAAGGTGCCGAGATTGCGCTCGAACGGGTCGGCGGAGAAGAAGTGGTGCGGCGTTTGCAGCATCGACAGCAGCTTGTCGCGCAGGAACCAGCCGAGGCCGATCTGCAGGAACGAGCGGGTCGGAATGTGATCGCAGTCGAAGATCGCGAGGTATTCGCCGCTGGTGATTTTCAATGCTTCGTTGATGTTGCCGGCTTTCGCATGGCGGTTGTGCGTGCGGATCGTCCAGTTGACGCCGACGTCCTCGCAGAACGCCTTGAACTCGGGGCGGCGGCCGTCGTCGAGTACGTGGATCGAGATCTTCTCGGCCGGATAGTCGAGCGCGAGCGCGGCGTAGATGGTCGGCTTCACCACCGAGAGCGGCTCGTTGTAGGTCGGAATGAACACGTCGACGGTCGGCCATTGGTCGCGCGAGGCGGGCAGCGGCATCGGCGTGCGCTTGAGCGGCCAGGCGGTCTGGAAATAGCCGAGCAGCAGCACGATCGTCGAATAGACTTCGGCGGACACCAGCAGCAGACCCCAGCCGGCGTCGAGCGGATGCTCCCAGTAAGTGGTCGCGGTCAGGCGCCAGTACATATAGCGGCCCGAGGTCAACACCGAGAGCATGATCATCACCATCGTCGCGTAACGGCCTTGCAGACGGCGGAACATCAGCGCGGTCACGAAGCAGCAGGTCGCGAACGTCAACTGTTCGTAGAACGCGAGCGGCACGGTGAACACGAAGTACAGCATCACCAGCGCGAACAGCGTGACGAGTCCCGTGACGATGCGGCTGTTCCAGAAACGCGCGTCGACGAAGCGTTCGAGCCGCGATGGCTCGGCGGGCTCGAGGCCCGGCGATGGAGACGTACTCATGCGACGTTCCTCGGCGAGACGGCGATCGCGTCGAGCGCCGCCAGCAGCCACGCGCCACACGACTTGAAATCGGCGGCCGCCTGGCTGAGTGGATCGTAGTGAATCAGCGTGGTGTCGCACGCGAGCGCCTCGCTCACACCTTCGTCCAGATGGATCACGCCGGGGAACAGCTTCGTGCCGAGCATCTGGCGCAGCACCTTGAGCACGTCTTTGGTCAACTGGCGCGACTGGTCGATCTGGTTGATCACATAGCCTTCGCCGCCGAATTCGGCGCGCGGCGCTGCGTACGCTGCGATCAGCCGCTCCATCAGCGGAATCGCGGCGTACGACGCGGCGTCGGCGAGCACCACATTCAGCGTGAAAGTGGCCGCGCACAATGCAGTGCGGACATAGGCGGATGAACCCGGCGGCGTGTCGATGATCACGATGTCGGACGCGTCGAGCCGCAGGTTCTGCAACGACTGCGCGAGCCAGCGCGGCTCCTGGTCGATGTGCGCTTCGAAGCGGCGGCGGTCGTCTTCGAGCAACGCGCCGTAGGGCAGCACGGTCACGCCGTCGACGCCGTCGAACATCACGGTTTGCCACGGATCGCCCGTCAGCGTGGCGCGTGACAAGCCGTCGATGCTGTCGAGCGGCACACCGAAGTGCAGGCGCAGCGCGTTCTGCGGGTCGAGGTCGAGCGCGATCACACGCCGGCCGCCGGCGGCCAGCACGGAAGCGAGATTGGCGGCGAGGGTGGTCTTGCCGACCCCGCCTTTGGCGGACACCACCGCGATGACTTTCATGAGCGACGAGGGCCGTTGATCAGCCACGAGTTGGAGGTGGCGGGCGTGGCGGCGCGCGCGGCGCCGGCCGGTGCTGCGGCGGGTTGAGCGGGGCTGCCGCGCAGGCGGTCGAAGACCGATTGCAGTGGCGCGGATTCGTCGCTGGGCGCGGCCGGTTGCGGCGGCGCGGGTGCGAATGCGGGTTCCGGCGCGAAGAGCTTGCCGAGGATCGAAGCGGGTTGCGTCGGCGCGGCGGGTGCATTCGGCGCAGTCGTGCTCGCGTAAGCACGCGCAGGCGTCGGGGTCTGCGCCCAGTTCGGAACGGCGGAAGCGACCGTTTGCATCACCGGTGGCCGCAACGGAATCGCCGGCGGCACGGAAGCCGGTTGCGCGGCGTGAGGCACGGGGGCGAGCGGCGCTGTCTGTGCCGGAATCGCAGCCGGCGCGAACGGAGTCGCAGCCGCCGCGCTTTGTGCTGCCGGAGACGCAGCCGGCGTGGTTTGTGCAGCCACCGGCGCGACAGCTCCCACTCGGGCCGCACCGATTGCCGCTTGCGGCGTCGCGTCATTTTTCGATTCGAGTTCGCCAAAGCGCGACGCGCCTTGCGGCACGGTCACTGGAGCGGCCACGGCGACCGGCGGAATGTCCCGCCGATGCGAACGCGTGAACAGCGGCGCCTTTGCGCGCGTGACAGAGGCTGCGTCTTTTGGCGTGGTGTCCTGACGATCGACGGCCACCGGCGCCTCGACCGCCTGCGACTGAGGCTTGGCCTCGCGACGCTGCCCGATGGCGGGAATCGTCGGCTGGGTCAGATCGAGCGTCACCAATAGCGGCCAACGGGTGCGCGCCGAACGCGCTTCGTTTTCGCGGCCGATTTCCTGGTACGCGTTGGCGTCACCGCCAAAATGATCGAAAAGTTTTTCGATGTCGCTCGATGAGCTCATAGTGCCGCCGTCTTGTTCATGACTTGCCTTGTCCCGATCCTAACTTGTGTTCGCGGCGCTGAAACGCTGGTCCTGCTTCATTGCTACTTCACTGCTACTTCACGCGCACCGGTCTGGCGCGTTCCTCTACTGCGTGTTGCTGCTTTGTCTATTCGCAACGCGGCCGACGCACTTCGTTCAGGCAGGATGACGGCCCAACCGGAACTCGATCGCGGTGTCCTCGCTGTACCCACTCGTTTGCGCGACCGACAAGCCTTGCGCGCCCAACGCGCTCAGCCAGGTCTGATACACGCCTTCGAGAAACGCCGGCGTCCACGCAAGCGCCGCGCCGCCGAATGCCTGCAACGGCGCGCAGTAGTGAACGATGCGCAGCGACTCGGGTTCGTCCGCCAATTCGACGTAGCCCCAATCCATTTCATGCCAGTACAAATTTAAGGTCCGTGCGAGTTCGGCGGTCGAGTCGCAGGCGGGCAGCGGATGGGCCGCCGCAAACCGGCTGCCGACGCGGTGCATCAATTGACGCAGTTCGTCGCGACCGATCTGCGCTTCGAACTCGGTGGCCAACGCGGTGAGCATGCCGCGCCACTGCGGCGAGATTTGGCGTTCCAGCAGGTAATCGAGAATTGGGACCATGTTTTCCGGGAAATGGCCGTTGCTTCAGCCGCTTAAAAAAATTAGATGCCACGACCGGGTGCAAAGAAAAAGTGTTGCCGGAAATGGCGTATTGCACGCGGCCTAGGTTAGTTTTACCGGGTTGTCTAGTCTGTCCACCACACTTCGAAGCAGTCTACTTAAGACATTAACTTTTAGCCACTTCCCATTCGTCTGGTTATACGCGCAACTGATTGCAGCGGATGCATTTTCGATTAAGTAATTTTTGCTGCTTGAATCGCCTGTTCGCTTATCCATCATCGATGGCCGGTAAGAATGCATCCGTCATGACGCTATTAACGGCTAGCTTGGCTAGTGATTAAGCGTTTTCGTTTCGTGATAAATGCCACGCTTCACGATTGCGGGAAGCAGCGGCATCGCTATCGCGGGAAATTCTTTCTGAATCTTTCGAGGTCCTTGCACGCCCAATTTTTGTCCGAGCCGCTAAGCTTGCGAACTTGCATCGGGCTGCGCATGGAAAAAGTACGTGCGTACGTGGCGCATGCCGACGATGCCATTTGATTCATTCACTGCAATGCTCAATCCACTCAGTATTCTTCTGGTCACCGTATTGTCGAGCGCCATGGCGATGGCCGTGCTCGGCTCGTTGTGGCGCGCGGCGATTCCCGGCGTCGGTTACTGGATCTCGGCCAACGCGATCGCGATCGTCGCGTTGCTGGCTTTCGCCTTGCAAGGCCATGCGTCGCGCTGGCTGACCTTCGTGGCGTCCAACGTGTTGCTGGCCGCATCGCTGCTGCTGGTGGTCGAAGGCTGTTTGCGCTTTCTGGGGCACCGCGCGCGCCCGTGGCCGGCTTACGTCGGCCTTGTCGTCGTGCTGTTCGGCATCTCGTACTGGACCTTCGCCGCGCCGGACTTCAACGCGCGCGTCGCGCTGGTGTCGGCGTTTCACGCGGGCCTCTATGCCGCGCTCGCCGCGCTCATGCTGCGCGGCCGTCCCGCGAACCGGCCGCGCTATAGCTACTATTTCCTTGCGGTGGCAGCGATGCTGCTGTGCGCCGGGCACACTTCGCGCGGGCTTATGTACGGCTTCGGTTTGCTGATGCAAAGCGGCCTGCTGCAAGTGTCGCCGTCCAACATCATTTTTCTCGCGCTCGGCATTCTTGCGCCGCCCTGTCTTTCGATCGGCGTGGTGATGCTCGCGCACGACCGCCTCGCCGAGCGCCTCGAACGGCTGGCCAATGTCGACGACCTGACCGGCGCGCTGTCGCGCCGCGCGTTTCTCGCGATCGGCGACGCGCTGCTGAACGCGTCGCTGCGAACCCGCTCGCCGGTGACGCTGGCGATCATCGACATCGACTCGTTCAAGGCCGTCAACGACAACTACGGCCACGCCGCGGGCGACCAGGTGCTGAACCACTTCGCCACCTTCGTCGCCCGCAACCTGCGGGCCGGCGATGTGTTCGGCCGGCTGGGCGGCGAGGAATTCGGCGTGCTATGCCCGGCCACCACCACCGCCGAAGCGGTGAGCCTGCTCGACCGTCTACGGGGTCGGCTGGCCGGGGCCGCGTCGGACGAGTTGCCGCGCGGGCTGCGGTACACCTTCAGCGTCGGCGTGGACCAGCTGCGGCGCGATGAATCGCTCGCCCAGTTGATGGCGCGGGCGGACGGCGCGCTGTATGCCGCCAAGGCGTCGGGCCGCAATCGCGTGATGGCGGCGTAGGGCGGAGGGCCGCGGAGGAGAAATCTTCGTTCTATTTGTGTGGAAGGCATAAATATTTGTCAGACATTTGCCGATATCCATTGGCAGAGTGACCGGAACCAGCCTGATATCTATCAATATGCTTTCCACCGCAACGCAGCACCCGTCCGACGCCGGTTTGCGCGATCGCTTCCACCGGCGCGCGCTCGAGCATCAGCGTCCGCTGTCCACCGTGACCATGGGATTCACCGTGGTCGCGTTCCTGTGCTTCGTCGGGGCGCGCAATCTGGTCGACGGCCCGGCCGCGCCGCTCGCCTACCGGCTCACGTGCGCGCTGCTGCTCGCCTTGCTGGTGCTGGCGATTCCGCGAGCCAGGTCGACGTGGAGCTTCGGCTTGATCGGCGTCGCTTACTCGCAGGTGCTGGTGGCGGGCCTGGCGATGAATATCGTCGGCGTCGCGCAACCGCTGCTGTGGACGCTGCCCGCGATGGTCGTGATACCGATCTGCGCCGCGCCGCTATGGCTCACGCCGACGCAATTCGTCACCGGTAGCGTGCTGTTCTATGCGACGGCGTTCGCGCTGCTGTTCGGCGCGCCGCCGACGCATGACGTCGAGACCGTCGCGTGGATGTGGATCGCGGCGATCGGCGTGCCGACTTCCGCGGTGTTTCACTTCGGCTTCTACCGGTTTCGCCGCAACCACTTTCTGCTGGAGAGCCAACTCGCGCAACTCGCCGCGACCGATCCGCTGACCGGCCTGCAAAACCGCCGTGCGTTCGTCAAGCAGGCCGAGCGCCGCCTCGACACCGTCACGCCGGATACGCGGATCAGCGCGATCTTTCTCGACATCGACAACTTCAAATCGCTGAACGACCGCTTCGGCCACGCGATCGGCGACCACGCGCTCTACCAGGTCGCCCAGGTACTGATGGAAGAGGTGTCCGCGGACGACAGCGTGAGCCGGATCGGCGGCGAGGAATTCGCGCTGCTGCTGCGCGACGGTCTCGCCGGCGCGCTTCACGTGGCCGAACGGCTGCGCCATGCGATTGCCGCGATCGAGCGGCCGGACGGCCGCCTGACCGCGAGCTTCGGCGTGGCCGAGCACCGCAGCGGCGAAAGCATCATGGTGCTGCTCGATCGCGCCGACGAAGCCTTGCTGCGCGCCAAGCACTCGGGCAGAAACCGGGTGTGCGCCGAGCGCGCGCTGCCGCGCGAGGCGCTGCAACTGCTGGCCGACGACGGATCCGACGAGGGCGGGGCGGCCGTGCGGCGGCATCGCTGGGAGGAGTACTACCTCACCTCGCATTTCCAGCCGCTCTACAGTTTGTCGCATCAGAAGCAGGTGGGATTCGAGGCCTTGCTGCGCGGCGAGCAGGACGACGGCACGCTGGTGCCGCCCGCGGTGCTGTTCGCGCCCAGGCCATCGAGCGACGAAGGCGCGCTCGACCGCGCGAGTCACGTCGTGCATCTGGCCCATGCGCGCAAGTCGCTGCCAGACGACGCGTGGCTCTTCCTCAACATTCTGCCGGCCACGTTCATTGCCGAAGGCTACGCCGATCAACTGGCGAAAATCGTGCGGGCGGTGGGGCTCGAACCCGAACGGGTGATTCTGGAGATTCTCGAATCGCACGGCGGCAGCGTCGACGACATGTCGCGGGCGGCGGCGCTGTATCGTCAGCACGGTTTCCTGATCGCCGTCGACGATTTCGGCGCCGGCCAGTCGAATCTGGACCGACTGCTCAGGATTCGCCCGGACCTCGTCAAGCTCGACGGCGAACTGATTCGCGCGAAGGGTCACGGCACCGAGCAGCCGATTCTGCCGAAGCTCGTTTCGCTGCTGCACCTGGCGGGGATGCTGGTGGTCGTCGAAGGCGTGGAGACCACGGAGGAACTGATTCTCGCCGTGGAATCGAATGTGGATTTCGCGCAGGGCTATCTGCTGGGGCGGCCGGCTAAAGAGATCGCGCCGCCGGAGTCGGTGCACCGGCGCATCGACGAGGCTTTCGATGTGATCGCGCAAGGGAGGGCGCATCAGTATGCGTTGTTTGAAACCGAAGTGGAGCCTTACCGCGTTGCTTTGCGGCTCGCTGCCGACGCCCTGCTGGCCGGTGTGATCATGGAAGAGGCGTTCGCTCCGCTGGCGAGGTTCGATCGCTGCATCAGCTGTTTCGTCCTCGACGACTCGGGCAGGCAGATCGGTCTCGAGGTGCAGGGGCCGGCGTGGAGCACCGACGGGGCTTCGCTGCAACCCGTGGCGAATCCGCGCGATGCGCGCTGGGATCATCGGCCGTATTTCCGCAATGCGGTGTTGTTGCCGGGTGTGGCGGTGTCGAGTAATCCTTATCTTTCGCTGGCGAGCGGCAGGCCGTGTATCGCGGTGACGCTGGCGCTGCAGTTCGCCGCCGAGCGATCCGTGATCGGGGTGGAGCTGGACTGGTCGGCGTCGGGCTTGCCGTGGCCCGCGGGGGAGTAAGGCTTTTCCTTTCCTTTTCCCACAGCGCGGGCCCGTGTGTTTCCTCTGAATGGGTCCGGTCAGTATCCGCCCTTGGGCGATGCCGCCATCGTCGCAGTCTTTTTATACGACGCCGCCAGGTCCGCCGCCGCGCGGCTCAGCAAACCGGTGTCCGTGCCGACTGCCACAAAGGTCGCGCCTGCTTCGAGGTAGTCGGCGGCGATCGCGGGATCGGGTGCTAGCACGCCTGCCGCTTTGCCCGCGCGCAGCACGGTCTGGATGCCGTAGCGAATCGCGTCGCGCACACTGGCGTCGCCAGGTGTGCCGAGCAACCCCATCGACGCGCTAAGGTCCGACGGACCGAAAAACACGCCGTCGACGCCATCCACCGCCGCGATCGCCGGCAGATTCCCCATGCCCTTCACGGTTTCCACCTGCACCAGCACGCACAACTCGTCGGCCGCCGTGTTCAGGTAATCGGGTATCCGGTTCCAGCGCGATGCGCGCGCCAACGCACTGCCCACGCCGCGAATGCCTTGCGGTGGATAGCGCGTGGCCGCGACCGCGTCGGCGGCCTGCTCGGCGGTGTCGATCATCGGCAGCAACAGTGTCTGTGCGCCGATGTCGAGCAATTGCTTGATCAGCGCGCTGTCGCTGCGCACCGGACGCACCACCGGATGCGAGGCATACGCGGCTACCGCCTGCAATTGCGCGAGCGTGCTGCGCACGTCGTTCGGCGCATGCTCGTTGTCGATCAGCAGCCAGTCGAAACCGGCGGTGGCCAGCAACTCGGTCACGTAGGCGTCGGCGAGCGCGGCCCACAGGCCGAATTGCGGCTTGCCTTCGGCGAGGGCGCGCTTGAATGTGTTTTGCGGGAGGGACATGTCGGCTAACTCAAATGAGCTCAGATGAAATTCAAACCGATGCCGCCGAGCGGACCGTAGTCGACGTGGAACGTGTCGCCCGCGCGCGCGGCGATCGGACTGGTGAACGAGCCGCTCAGGATCACGTCGTTCGCGTTGAGCGTTTCGTCGTACGGAGCGATCTTGTTGGCGAGCCAGGCCACGCCGTTGGCCGGATGATTCAGCACGGCGGCCGCGAGACCGCTTTCTTCCACCGCGCCGTTCTTGTAGAGCAACGCGCCGACCCAGCGCAGGTCGACATCCAGCGGACGCACGGGACGGCCGCCCAGCACGATGCCCGCATTCGCGGCGAAGTCGGAAATCGTGTCGTAGACCTTGCGCGGCGCCCTGGTTTCGCGGTCGAACTGTTCGATGCGCGCGTCGATGATTTCCACGGCCGGCGTCACGTAAGCAGTCGCGTCCAGCACATCGAACAGCGTGACGCCGGGGCCCTTCAACGGCTTGCTCAACACGAACGCCAGTTCCACTTCCACGCGCGGCGCAATGAAACGGTCCGCGCGAATGTCCTGGCCGTTTTCGATGAACATGCTGTCGAGCAGCGGCGCGTAGTCGGGCTCGTCGATCTGCGACGAACGCTGCATCGCGCGCGAGGTGAGGCCGATTTTGCGGCCCTTGATCACGTGGCCTTCGGCGAGCTTGAGCTTGACCCACTCGCGTTGAATCGCGTAGCCGTCCTGCACGGTCATCTGCGGATAGGCGGCGGAAAAGTGACGCAGTTGCGTGCGCGTTTTCTCGGCGTGGTCGAGTTGTGCCGCGAGGTCGCGGATAGTCTGTTCGTCTAGCATGATGGATTCTCTCAGTGCCGCTATTCAGCCTTCAGGCGTGCGTGCAGGTTGTTGTGTTTCCACGTACCGGCTTCGCTGAATTCGTTGATCTCCAGCGACAACGCCAGACCGTGCTGTTCGAATTCAGTGGCGAAGTGCTGCTTGATTAGCGCGAATAGCGCGTCGCCGGTGGCCTTTTTGGCGGCCTCGGAGCGGCCTGCGCCGATCTTCAGGTTCGCATGCAGAAAGGCGGCGTCGGCGCGGCCATCGGCGATGCAGTACTGTTCACAGCGCAACGCGCGCACGCGGATGCCGCCGAGCGGATAGATGCGCTGTTCGTTCTCGCGTTGCGCGTCGAGGCACTGCGCGAGCGCCTGGCACAGTTGGCCGATGCTTTCTTCGCCGGCGAGATTGGTGCTGTATTCGAGTGTCAGATGCGGCACGGTGAACTCCTTGCTTGGTATCAGGCGGGCAGCGGTGTAACGGGAAAGATCGCGTTGATCTGGCCGGTGCCCGAACTGCCGAAGTACGGCGTGACGACTTCCACCTTGCCGTCGTAACGGTCCCAGCCGAGCGCGCCGAGCAGCATCGCGGTGTCGTGCATGCCGCCTTCGCCCCAGCATTTTTCGTTGTAGAGCGGCAGCATTTCGCAGAACGTCTTCCAGTCGCCGGCTTCCCACAAGTCGACCACCTTGCGGTCCATCTGTTCGAGAAACGGATTCCACACCTTATGCATGAACTGCTCGGCCGTGCCGTTGTTGGCGAAGTGATGGCTGAGCGATCCGCTCGCCAGAATCGCCACGGTGCCGTCATAACGCTCTTCAATGGCCTTGCGCACCGCGAGGCCGAAGCGCGCGCTGGTGTCGAGGTCGTGCCACATGCACCAGCCCGCGACCGACACGGTCTTGAAGCGCTGATCGCCATTCATATAACGCATCGGCACCAGCGTGCCGTATTCGAGTTCGAGCGTGGTCTCGCTGTGCGCGCGGCTTTTCACGCCCATTTCGTTGGCGACTTCCGCAATCAGGTTGCCGAGTTCGACATTGCCCGGATACGCGTACGGCATGTTCTTGATGAAATGCGGCAGTTCGTTGCTCGTGTAGACGCCTTCGAACTTCGGCGCGCAATTGATGTGGTATTCGCTGTTCACGAGCCAATGCACGTCGAACACGACGATCGTATCGACGCCCAGTTCGCGGCAACGCCGGCCGATTTCATGATGGCCGTCGATCGCCGGCTGACGGCAGCCTTTATGCGGACCGTCGAGTTCGGACAGATATAACGACGGGACGTGAGTCACTTTTGCTGCCAGCGCGAGTTTGCCCATCGCGGTCTCCTATTCGGTGTGGCTGACTCCGCGCGGGGCACCCAAGCCCTGGCGCACGAAGCGTATTGGTGACTCAAGCGCCCCAGCGCGGAATGTGATGCGAGCCTAGCGACACGCAGACATTCTTCGGTTCGAGAAACACTTCATAGCTCCACGTGCCGCCTTCGCGGCCCACGCCCGATGCCTTGGTGCCGCCGAACGGCTGGCGCAGATCGCGCACGTTCTGGCTGTTGACGAAGCACATGCCGGCTTCGACGGCGGCGGCAACGCGCAATGCGCGGCCGCTGTTCTCGGTCCAGATATAGCTCGACAGGCCGTAGGAGATGTCGTTGGCGAGTTTGATCGCGTCGGCTTCGTCGTCGAACGGAATCAGGCACGCGACCGGGCCGAAGATCTCTTCCTGCGCGATGCGCATGCGGTTGTCGACATCGACGAACACGGTGGGCTGAACGAAGTTGCCTTTGCGCATGGCGTCGGGCAACTCCGGCATGTCGAGGCCGCCGCATGCGAGCGTCGCGCCTTCTTTCGGGCCGAGTTCGATATAGCTGCGCACTTTTGCCAGATGGCCCTGACTGATCATGGGGCCGACAATGGTGCTGTCGGACAGCGGATCGCCTACCGTCAAACGCTTCGCGCGCTCGATGAAGCGCTCGGCAAAGCGCGCGTAAATTCCCCGTTGCACGAGAATGCGCGAGCCCGCCGTGCAGCGTTCGCCGTTGTTCGAGAAGATCATGAACACGGCGGCGTCGAGCGCGCGTTCGAAATCGGCGTCGTCGAAGATCACGAACGGCGACTTGCCGCCCAGTTCCATCGAAAACTTTTTCAGCCCCGCGGTTTGCACGATGCGGTTGCCGGTCGCCGTCGAGCCAGTGAACGACACGGCATGCACGTCCGGGTGCGCGACCAGCGGCTCGCCGGTGTCCTTGCCAAAGCCGTGCACCACGTTCAGCACGCCGGCCGGAATGCCGGCTTCCAGCGCGAGGTTGCCGAGCATCGAGGCCGTGAGCGGTGACAGTTCGCTCATCTTCAAGACAGCGGTATTGCCGAACGCGAGACAGGGCGCGACTTTCCAGGTGGCCGTCATGAACGGCACGTTCCATGGGGAGATCAGTGCGCACACACCGACCGGATGGAACAGCGTGTAGTTCAGATGCGTATCGGTCGGATACGTATGCCCATCGACGCGCGTGCACATCTCGGCGAAGTAGCTGAAGTTATCGGCGGCGCGCGGCACCAGTTGCTTGCGCGTCTGCGAGATCGTCTGGCCGGTGTCTTTCGTTTCGGTCTCCGAGATCTCCGGCACGTTCTTCGCGATCAGTTCGCCAAGCTTGCGCACCAGCTTCGCGCGTTCCGCAGCGGGCTTGGCGGCCCATGCGGGAAACGCGTCCTTGGCGGCGCGCACGGCGGCATCGACTTCTTCCGCGCCGCCTCGCGCGACTTCGGTGAGCACCTCTTGCGTGGCCGGATTGACCGTTTCGAAGTAGTCTTTCGCCGCGCTCGCTTTACCGTTGATCAGATGTTCGATTCGCATTGCCTTGTCCTTTCTCTTTTTTGCTGTCGAGCCGGAGTTAGTGCTTCAGCGGCTACTCCAATCTCATGTAAAACAGTCGATCAGGCGCGGTTGAAGTCCGCGTCGGATGCAATCGTATTGACGAGACGGCCCAAACCGTCGATTTCGCAGACCACTTCGTCGCCTGCATTGACGTTGACGATGCCTTCCGGCGTGCCGGTCAGGATCACGTCGCCGGGCGCGAGGGTCATGAAGCTGCTCAGGTATTCGATCAGCGCCGGGATGTCGGTGACGAGATCGCGCGTGTTGCCGTGTTGCTGACGCGTGCCGTTCACGAACGTGCGCAATTCGAGTTGCGTCACGTCTTCGACGTCGGCGGCGTCGACGAACCAGGGGCCGAGCACGGTGCCGCCGTCGCGATTTTTCACGCGCAGGTTGGGGCGGTAGTAGTTTTCCAGGTAGTCGCGGATCGCGTAGTCGTTCGCAATCATGTACCCCGCCACATGCTGCATGGCGTTGTCGCGCTTTACGTTTTTCGCGGTTTGCCCGATCACCACCGCCAGTTCGCACTCGTAGTGCATGAAGGTGACGTCGGCGGGGCGGCGCGTTACGCCGCGATGACCGAGCACCGTGCCCGGTCCCTTGAGAAACACGAGCGGCTCTTCCTGCTTGTTGAACTGCAATTCCTTCGCATGCTCGGCGTAGTTCAAGCCGAGCGCGAAGATCGTGCCGACCTCGATCGGCGCGAGCCACACCACTTCATCCTCGCGACGCACGCGGCCATCCGCGAGACGCACGCCATTGGCGTCGGGATAGGCTTCGTGAATCGCGCCTGCATACGCAACACGGCCGCGCATCATGGCTGTTCCCCTTCTTGTTCTTCGGCGCCGACGAACGACACCGTGAGAGGCGGCATGGCGCCGATCGACAACGTGGCCGTGTCGCCGATATGCGCGACAGGCGAACCATGCGGCACGCCGAGCGTGATGACGTCGCCCGCGCTGAGCGTCATGAAATCGGTCACGTCGGCGAGCAGTTGCGCCACGTTGCGTACCGACGACGCGGTGCCCGCCGTGAATGCGTCCTGCGACCCGAGTTGAACCCTGATCGCCAGGTTGTCCGGCGTCGCAACATGATGCGACGCAACCACGGCTGGCCCGACGACGCAGAAACCGTCGCGCGCCCGGAATCGCACCGATGGCCGGTACACGCTCGCATGCGGCACGCTGAGATCGGCGACCAGCATGTAGCCGGCGATGTAGTCGAACGCCTGCGCCACGCTGACCCGTGTTGCAGTGCGGCCGATCACGATGCCGAGCGACGCACCGACTTCCACGCCCAACGCATCGTCCGGCACGACGACCCGCGCGCGATGCCCGGCGAGCGTATTGCGCGGCTTCAGATAGAGCACTGGCGCTTGCGGCGGCGCTTTATACGGCGCGGCGTGCACCGCATCGCCCAACGCTGCGAGCGCGGCGCGGTCATTCAGCAAGGTTCCATAGACAGCGCCGCGAATCGGCGCGCGGCAGACGGTGCCACGTGCGAGCAGCGCGGCTGCGGTGCGCGCATCCACGTCGCGCGGCAACGCCTCGCCCTCGGGGTGCAGCAGATGATCGGCAAGTGCAAACATAAATTAGCTGTCTCTCGGCAAAAACACTAACATGTTAGTAGTATTGCGCTTGATATCATTCATGGTCAATAGCCTGTCGGCTGATCGCGGGTTTTCCCTTAAGTTTCGACGGCTGCTTTTAAATCATCTTCCAACATGTCCGCTTCCGCCTCGACCCGAGTTTTGCACCGCAACCTGCCGATGCTGTTGCTGCGCGCCAGAGAAAAAATGATGGAGCGGTTTCGTCCGTTGATTACCGCGCATGGATTGACCGAACAGCAGTGGCGCGTGATTCGCGCGCTCAATGAGCACGGCCCGATGGAGCCGCGCCACATCTCCGATATCTGCACGATTTCGAGCCCGAGCATGGCCGGCGTGCTCGCGCGCATGGAGAGCATGGAACTGGTGACCAAGGAGCGTTTTGCCGAAGACCAGCGGCGCGTGCTGGTGTCGCTGACGGACACGAGTGTGGAATTGGTGCGCGTGATTTCGAAGGATCTCGAAGCGCATTACCGCGAGTTGGAGCGCAAGGTGGGACCGGAGATCGTCGAGCGCGTGTATCGCGCTGTCGACGATCTGTTGGCGGGTCTGGAGGAAGAGGAGGAGTGACGGAGCGGCTCAGCGGCGCGAGTCGGGTGTCGCGGTGTTCGCTGCGCTGGCGCCTCTCGCTTCACCAGCCGTGAAAGCGCCGCCACTCCACGCTGTTGCCGTCCGGCGTCACCGCGTGATACTCGGGAAACTGCGCGCCGGTAGCGCACGCGTGATTCGGCAGGATGCGCAATTTCATGCCGATCGGGAAGCGCTGCGTGACATCGTCGCCGGCGTCCGCGTTTTCCACTGTTGGAGAAAGAATGCCGTGCTCCTGATTGGCGCCGCTGACCACGTAGCCGGGCAGCGGCGTGCCGTTCAGCAGACACGGCTGGCCATAGGCGAAATCGTGCGACTGCTTCGACGTGCCACGATCCCGGCTCATCGCCATCCAGCCCGCGTCGAGAATCGCCCAGCCCTTGTCCGCCTGATGACCGATCACGGTGGCGAGCACGCTGAGCGCGATGTCGTCGAGCGCGCATACCCCGACGTTGTGCATGACGAGGTCGAACAGCACATACACACCGGCGCGCACTTCCGTGACGCCCTCTAATTGCGTGGCGGCGAGGGCAGTGGGCGTCGAGCCGACGCTGACCGCCGGGCAGGTAATGCCGGCTTCGCGCAATCGCTGCGCTGCACGCACGCAGCCCGCGCGTTCCTGCTCAGCGAGCGCGGCGAGTGCTGCCGGCGTATCGAGCTCGTAGCTCGAACCGGCATGGGTCATCACGCCACCCACCCTGACGCCGTTCTCATGCAGAATCCGGCCGACTTCGAGCAGCGTGTCCTGCTCCGGTGTGATGCCTGAGCGGTGCCCGTCCGTATCCACTTCGATCCACACCTCGAAGGTTTCGCCGTGCGCATCGCCGAATGCGGCGATGGCCGAGGCAGCGGTCGGATTGTCGACCACGAGCTTCAGATTGCAGCCCTGGCGGCGCAGCGCGAGCGCTCTCGGCAGCTTCGACGGGGCCATGCTGACGGCGTAAAGAATGTCGTCGACACCGGCGGCGAAGAACGCCTCCGCTTCCTTCAACGTCGAAACGGTGATGCCGCGCGCGCCGGCGGCGATCTGCGCGCGGACCACGTCGATGCATTTGGTGGTCTTCACGTGCGGACGAAACGCGACGCCGAGCGTGTTCATATGCCCTTGCATTCGCGCGATATTCCTTTGCATCCGTGCGATGTCGATCAACGCGGCGGGGGTTTCGATCTGGTCGAGTTTCATGCTTTCACCGGGAAATGGGGTCATGCGTGGTCATACTGGATTGTGCCGAAGCGAGCGAGCCACGGAACGAGCGAATCCAGCGTCGGTGATTGGATCTCGGGCGGCTGCGCGCCGGTTACGAGCGACAGGCCGACGCGGTTGTGCCAATACGTCCGCAAGCCGACTGCGGCGGTGCCGAACATGTCGTAGCTGGAGCCGGCGACGAACGCGGCTTCATGAGCTTGCACGCCGAGTTTTTCGAGCGCGAGGCGGTAGGGCAGCGGGTCCGGTTTGTACACGCCGGCCTCTTCGGCGGTGACGATCGCGTCCCAGCGGACCGGCAAGAGATGGGCCGCCTGTGTGCCGAGACGCGTGGAGCAGTTGGTGACGACCGCCAGCTTGCAATGCGGTGCGAGCGTTTGCAACGCGTCGAGGGCGCCGCTCCACGGCGCGAGCATCAGCCAGTCCGCTTCGAGCGCAAGCGCGGCGGATTCGGGCAGGCCCACTTGTGCGGCGGCTTCGCGCACCAGTTGTTCATACGTAATGTATGAGCCACAGCCGTAGGTCAGCCGCAGATAGGCGGCGCGCCATGCAAGGCCCGCCGGTTCGGAACCGGCCGCGCGATTCCATGAGGTCCACGAGTCGAGCAGGGCGGTCAGGAGATCGAACAGGACCGCTTTGGGATAGGCGGCAGGCACGGAGGCAAGAGTCATGATTGATTTGACCAGCAGCGGACGGTGAGCTGATTATAAAGTTTCATCAGCGGCGCGGCGTTCAGACGGTTTAATTCATAGATTCAGCCAGATTGAATGATTCATTTTGCGACTACGCGCAAGCGGTTTTGAACATTCATCGCCGCCAGGGCGGCTGCGGCCTGAACCTGCTTTGCAAATACTGCATGAAATGGCGGGTGCGCGCCGGCAGGCCCGCGCGTTGATGCGTAAGCGCCATGACGTCGGCATCGGGCGCTTTCCATCCGGGCAGCAAACGGACGAGCTTGCCCTTTGCGATGTCGTCGGCCACGTCCCATTCGGAGCGTAGGATCACGCCGCGTCCTTCGCATGCCCACTGACGGATCACATCGCCATCGTTGCAACTCAAATGGGCGGAAACGCGCACGCTGCGGCGTGTGCGGCCCTTACTGAACTGCCACAGCGAGACATCTTCGTTGTTCTCGCGCAGCACGATGCAGGGCAGCTTGCTCAATTCATCCGGAGAATCCGGCGTGCCGATTCGCTTGATCAGCGCGGGTGCCGCGCAGACGAATCGCGCATTCGGTGCAATCGTGTAGCCGATCAGATTCGACACCGGCAATTCGCCGATATGCACGACGATATCGAAGCGGTCCATCGTCTCGGTCAGAGGCTTGTCGGATAGCGTAAGCGCGACGTCGATATCCGGATTCCGCTGCTGGAAATCGGCAATCGCGGGCGCGAGGTGCCGCCGCCCGAACCCCAGCGGCGCATTGATCTTCAGCGTGCCGACGAGTCCGCCGCGGCGCATCTGCAAGTCTTCGAACAGCGCGTCGAACTGCTGGACGAGGTCGGCGCCCCGTTCGCACAGCAGCGTGCCTTCTTCCGTGAATTGCAGGCGGCGTGCCGTGCGGTTCACCAGTTGCGCGCCCAGTTTCTTTTCCAGTTGCTGAAGACGCTGCGTGACCGCCGAGGGCGACAACCCCAGCTTGCGCGCCGCGGCGACCAGGCTGCCGCTTTCGCGCAGCGTCAACAGGAAGCGGATATCGGCCGAATCGTTCATATGAGCGACATTTGAGTTCGGAAGTCTGGCAGCTTAAAGTGTTTGGACTCGCGGTTCCAGTTCAGTCTGGCACGCGCGCCAGCGCAATGCGGTGCGGCTTGCAAGGTAAAGTGATGCTTGCCGTCACGCGGTCGGCGGCGCGAGCCGCTAAAGTATGCGTTTGCGCCGACTACCTGTTGCTTTCATTTGAAGAGAAGTCCACATGCCGTTGTCCAATGGGTCGTCGAATGGTCCGTCAAACGATGCCGCGCAGAACAGCGCCTTGAAACAGGCGGTGTTTCTGCATACAGGCTGGCGTAGCGCGGGAACGTGGGTCTGGTCGCGACTGCGCGAACTCGACACCGTGACCGGCTTTTATGAACCGCTCAGCAACGTGCTCGCGGACCTGAGCCTGGCCGATGTGTCCGCGTCGCGCCCCACGCTGACGTCGGGGCACCCGCCGCTCGACGCGCCGTATTTCGACGAATATCGCCCGTTTTTGCGCGATGGCGCTCGCGGTGTTGACGGATACCGCCGGGGCTTCAGCCTCGATCGCTTCGCCAGCGTACCGGATGCGGAATTCCCCGAATTGCAGGCCTATTTGCGCAATCTGTGCGAGCGCACCATCGAACAAGGCGGCGTGGCGGTCTTCAAGTTTTGCCGTTCGTCCGGCCGGCTGCCGTGGCTGAAACAGGCTTTTCCGCAGGCCATGCATGTGGGTGTGCTGCGAAACCCCGCGTCGCAGTTCGCTTCGGGGTGGCTGCTCAGTCGGCAATGGAGCAATCCGTTTTTTGTGGCCGCGCCGTTTCGGGTGCTGGGGCTGAATCAGGCGGACCCGCTGGTCAGGCAAGCCATCGAGATCTGCGGCGTGAGCTTGCCGCCCGCCGCGCCCACTTCGGACGATGCCTATGCAATGGCTTGCGAGCAGTATGCGCGCACGGCGGAGGGCAATAACGCGTATCGGGCGTTCGTCGCGTTGTGGATTCTGTGTGCGTTGCGCATGGCGGATGGCGTTGATTTGCTGATCGACATGGACCGGCTTGGAACATCGCGCGACTACGCGGCGGGTTTGCGCGCCGGGTTCGAAACGCAGAGCGGATTGTCGCCCGACTTCAGCAGCGCACGCGATCTGGTGGAAGAGACGCGTCGCGGTGCGACGCGCATGAGCGGCATCGACGGAAGGGCGATGCGTGCCGTGCATTCCGCTGCGCTCAAATTCCTCAAGGCACAGGGCGGCGCGGATGCCGCCTTTGTCGAAGTGGTCCGCGAGAAGATGGTGTTGGCCAACGAACTGACCGACGCATGGCGCTGAGCGTCCGCCGCGCGCCGGTGACCGACACCAAACACGGCGACGCGTGATCACTATCAACTAAGAACTAGGCAGCCGCCGACACCGCCGCCCGCAACCCCAGCAGATAACTGTCGACACCAAAGCCGCAAATCTGCCCTTTGACGATTTCCGCAAACACGGACACATGCCGGAACGCTTCGCGCGCATGGATGTTCGACATGTGGATTTCCACTACCGGCACCGTCAGGATCGCCAGCGCATCACGAATGCCGTAGCTGTAATGCGTCCACGCTCCGGCGTTGATCATGACGCCGGCGGCATCGTCGGTGAAAGCCTGGTGGATGCGTTCGCACATGGCGGCTTCGCTGTTGGTCTGAAAGCTCTCGACCTGAACGCCCAGTTCCTTGCCCAATGCCTGCAGGCTGCTGTCGATTTCGGCCAGCGTCACGGTGCCGTATTGCGCGGGGTCGCGCTTGCCGAACATATTGTGGTTGATGCCGTGAAGCATCACGAACGTTTTCATGGGGTGTCCCTGGAGCAATGGGTTCAGTAAAGGCGATGCGATATCAATGCGCCGCTGCGACCGCGGGCGTCGTGTTGACCACGGAACCAGCATTGGCCGCTTCGACGATTGCCTCGGTAATGCGCAGATTCTGCAAGCCGTCGCGGGCGCTCACGAGCGGTTCTGCTTCTTGGCGGATCACGCGCACGAAATGTTCGAGTTGGAGCTTGAGCGGATCGTCGCGAGTCATGTCGGCGACGCCGACCTGAAACGGCTTCCACCACGAACGGTCCCCAGCCTTGCCATAGGTTTTCAGGCGCATGGTCGGCACGGCGAGTGAGCCGAAGGTGCCCGCAATGACGTAACAGTCTTCATCCGGATACGACGGATAAGCCTTGTTTTCCTGCGACGTCTGTTCCCAGCTACGAGCACTTGCGGCCGTGTCCGACAGCATGAAGCTGCCGAGCGCGCCGCTCGCGAAGCGCAGGTTGATCGCCACCGTGTCTTCGACCGGAAAGCCGCGCGTCGCGTGCGACGAAAACGCCTGCACGGCCACGATATCGCCGCACAGCATGCGCAGGTTGTGCACCTCGTGAATCATGTTCAGCAGGATTGGGCCGCCGCCCGGCTCGCGCCGCCAGGGGGCATCGGCGTAGTACTCATCCGGTTTGAAGAAGACCGCGCTGCCCATTACCGCGACCAGTTTGCCGAGCCGGCCTTCGTCGATCAGTTGCTTCGCGCGGGCCATGATCGGACTGTGCGCGCGATGATGCCCGATCAGCAACGGCACACCGCGGCGTTCGACTTCGCCGACCAGCGTTTCAGCCTCATCGACCGTGGACGCGATCGGCTTTTCGAGCAGCGTGGGCACGCCGGCCGCGAGACAGGTCAGCGTGTGCTCCACATGCAACGGGTTCGGCGTGGCCAGGATCACGCCGTCCGGGCGATCGTGTTCGAGCAGTTCTTCGAGCGTCCGGTAAAGCGGCACGCCGGCCTGGGTAGCGAGCGCCTGTGCCGCCGGCGACGGGTCGACGATCGCCGACAGCATGCAGGTGCCGCTCTGCTGCGCGACAGCCATGTGAGCGCGGCCGATGTAGCCCGCGCCGGCCACGGCGATCCGAGTCCTGTTCATGGATCGATTCCCTTGAAGTTCGGGCGAAATGGATTACGCGAGGGCTTTCTTGGCTTCAGCCATGGTCTCGGCCCGCATCCGCTCGTAGCTGACCTTATCGATCGGCACCGCATTGGGTTCGCCCAGATCGCTCAGCTTGACGCGGTAGTTCTCGCGTGCGCTCCATGCGGTCACCGCGGCAACGATGGTGATGGCGAACGTGATCGTGCCGATGATGATTGGCACATTGGTCGATCCGGGCGGCGCGACATAGGCGAACAGCGCGGGCAGCAAAGCGGTGATCGTCGTGCCGATATTCTGGCCGATGGCCATCGCGGAGACGCGCGAGCGGGTCGGGAACAGTTCCGGAAAGAAGCTGGGGAACGTGGCGTTATACCCTTGATAGACGATGCCCCACATAAGGATCGACATCACCATGGCGAGCGGGACGTTGCGGATGCTGATCGCGTACAGGTAGCCGAACGAGAGCAGACCCGCGCCGAGCGCGCCGACGATAATCGGCAGGCGCCGGCCGATCCGGTCGGAAAGATTGCCCACATAGGGAATCACCAGCACGGCGACGATATTGCCGACCACCGGAATCCACAGATAGACGCTCTTGGAGAACCCGATGCCGTACGCCGCTTGTACTGCATACGCCGCGCCGAAGATGGTGGCGACGACCGGGATCACGTTCATCAACGAGCAGCCGACCACGCGCAGCATATCGCCCCAGTTGTAGCGGAAAGCTTCGACAATCGGCGACTTGGGCACGTTGCCGCTCGCGTCTTCCTTGGCGAAGGCGGGTGTTTCATGGACTTCGCGGCGAATGTAGTAGCCGGCGATCAGCACCACGGCACTCAACAGGAACGGGATGCGCCAGCCCCACGAATTGAACGAGCTCTCTTCCATGAAGTAGGCGAGCGGCAGGAACACGGCGGCGGCGAGAATCTGGCCCGCCTGCACGCCTTGCAGGGTAAAACTGGCGTAGTAACCGCGCCGCCCGAATGGCGCATGTTCGAGAATCATCGAACTCGCGCCCGAGATTTCACCGGCCACGGCGAAGCCCTGAACCAGGCGCAGCACCACCAGCAGGGCGGGCGCGAGCAGCCCGACGCTGTGATAGGTCGGCAGAAAGGCGACTGCCATCGTCGAGAAGCCCATCAGGAACATACAGACGAGCAGAACGTTCTTGCGGCCGTGGGTGTCGCCCCAATGCCCGAGCACCACCGCGCCGATCGGCCGCGCGACGTAACCCACGCCGTAGGTGGCGAGCGAAGCCACGATGGCGATCTTTGGATTGCCCGATGGAAAGAACAACTGTGGAAAGATAAGGGCCGCTGCCTGAGCGTAGATGAAGAAGTCGTAGTACTCGAGTGCCGAGCCGATCCAGCCGCTGGCGGTTGCTTTGCGAGCCTGCGAGCGGTTCTCGTGTCCGCCTGCCGATGTATTCGTTTCCATGCTGTCTCCTGAAACAGAAATGTTTTTGATCAGCTTCTACGGCTGATTCATTGGCGTACTGAAAGCAAAACTATGCAAGCCAGGACTTACCTGGCCCCAGACTGCGCGACCTGCTTTCCGGATGCGCGGATGTTGCCATGCAGCGAAGCGCTCGACGGCAATTCAGGGTTAACGAGTACCTGGTTGTCCCGAGTAATTCATCCGACCAGCACGGCTTGCCCAATCTGATCGTTAAGGCTAGGGTAATGTGCTTCTGCACGGACACAATGCGGCCAAATGGAAAATCAGAATGCGCTCACAGCCAGCAATGAGTCTTTCCTGCGCGATCTGCAGTTGTTCTGCAACATCGCGCGCCGGGGCAGCTTCGTGGCGGCATCGACGGAAATGGGCTTGTCGCCCTCGCATGTCAGCAAGCGCATCGCCATGCTGGAAGTCAGTCTCGGCGTGAAACTCTTTCAGCGCACCACGCGCCGGGTCAGCGTGACGAGCGACGGCGAAGCCGCTTTGCAGTGGGCGCAAAAAATACTCGACGACGTGCAGGGCATGGCCGATGCGTTCGCCGATCGCCGCACCGAATTGCGCGGCTTGCTGCGCATCAGTACCAGCCTGAGGCTCGGCCGCAAGCACGTGTCGCCGATTCTGGCCTTGCTGCGCAAGCGTCATCCGAATCTCGAGATCTGGCTGGAATTGCTGGACCGGCGCGCCGATCTGGTCGGCGAGAACTTCGATATCGACATTCGCGTGGGCGAAGTGCATGAGCAGCACCTGATCGCGCACAAGATGGTGGAGAGCACGCGGATACTCTGCGCGTCGCCGGATTATCTGGAACGGCGCGGCGCGCCGCTCGAACTGGCTGAGCTGACCCAGCACGACTGCCTGCTGTTTCGCGGACGCGACGACCGCTTCGGCGTCTGGCGTCTGAGCGGTCCGAACGGCGAAAAGAGCGTCAAGGTGACGGGCACCGTCGCGTCCAACCTCAGCGATATCGTCGTGCAGTGGGCCAAGGACGGTTACGGCGTGGTGATGGTGTCGATCTGGGACGTGGCCGAAAGCCTGCGCGCCGGCGAACTGGTGCGCGTGCTGCCTGATTACCTGCAGTCCGCCGACGTGTGGGCGGTGACCGCGGAGCGTCTGTCGTCGTCGGCGAAGATCCAGGTGTGCATCGAATTTCTCCGGGAACAGTTGACGAGCGGGCCGTATGCACTGGTGACGCGCGGCGTGGGCGGCTTTTGACGGCGTTGCGCCGCAGCGTTTGCCAACGCCGGATGAGGTTTCCGTTCCAATACAGTTACCACGCAAAAAACAATACAGTGTGGCGCGGTTTTATCTGGCTGTATCGGGAGTATGACCAGCGCCGTCGATACAGTTGGCAGGTCTCGATGGAGCCTGCCGACGAGCGGATCGCCGCTCTGGCGCTGTGCGACGTAGCCTGATTTTTGCCTATGGCCCGGTGCTGATACGCCGCGGTTTATCCCGAACACGAGGTAAGGACATGAATGCAGTGAACGAACAAGCGAAGCTGTCGGTGCAGCAACTGGGCCACTACATCGGCGGCGCGCCGGCCGCGCCGACCAGCGGCCGCTTCAAGGACGTGTTCAATCCCGCCACCGGCAAGGTGACCGCCTCGGTCGCCCTCGCGTCGGTCGAGGAAGTGGACGCGGCGGTGCAGGCCGCCAAGGCCGCCTTTCCCGCCTGGAGCGAGACCGCGCCGATCAAGCGCGCCCGCATTCTGTTCAAGTTCAAGGAGTTGCTGAACAAGCATCACGACGAACTGGCGATGCTGATCACACGCGAACACGGCAAGGTGTTCACGGACGCGCAAGGCGAAGTGGTGCGCGGCATCGAAGTGGTCGAGTTCGCGTGCGGCATTCCGAACCTGCTGAAGACCGATTTCACCGACCAGATCGGTGGCGGCATCGACAACTGGAATCTGCGTCAGGCGCTGGGCGTCGTCGCGGGCATCACGCCGTTCAACTTTCCGGTCATGGTGCCGATGTGGATGTTCCCGGTCGCGCTCGCTTGCGGCAACACGTTCGTGCTGAAGCCGTCGGAGCGTGATCCGTCGGCGTCGCTGCGTCTCGCCGAATTGCTGAAGGAAGCCGGTCTGCCGGACGGCGTGTTCAACGTGGTCAACGGCGACAAGGTGGCCGTGGATGCGCTGATCGATCACCCGGACGTCGCGGCGCTGTCGTTCGTGGGCTCGACGCCGATCGCCGAATACATTCACACGGAAGCGTCGAAGCGCGGCAAGCGCGTGCAGGCGCTCGGCGGCGCGAAGAATCATCTGGTGGTGATGCCCGATGCCGACCTGGACCAGGCGGTCGACGCATTGATCGGCGCGGCTTATGGTTCGGCCGGTGAGCGCTGCATGGCGATTTCGGTCGCGGTCGCGGTCGGCAACGTCGCCGACAAGCTGATCGAGAAACTGGTGCCGCGCGTCAAATCGCTCGTAATCAAGAACGGCGAATATCTCGACGCCGAAATGGGCCCGTTGGTTACCGCTGAACATAAGGCCAAGGTGACGGGTTATATCGCGTCGGGCGAAGCGGAAGGCGCGAAGCTGATCGTCGACGGCCGCGCGCATCCGGTGACGAGCGAAGAAGGCTTCTTTGTCGGCGGCACGCTGTTCGACAATGTCGGTACGGAAATGAAGATCTACAAGGAAGAGATTTTCGGCCCGGTGCTGGCAGTGGTGCGGGTGCCCGATTTCGCGAGCGCCGTGGATCTGATCAACGCGCACGAGTTCGGTAACGGCGTGTCGCTGTTCACGTCGGACGGTGGTGTGGCGCGCGCGTTCGGCCGGCAGATTCAGGTGGGCATGGTCGGCATCAACGTGCCGATTCCGGTGCCGATGGCATGGCATTCGTTCGGCGGCTGGAAGCGTTCGCTGTTCGGCGACCATCACGCTTACGGTGAAGAGGGCGTGCGCTTCTATACGCGCTACAAGAGCATCATGCAGCGCTGGCCGGATAGTATCGCCAAGGGTGCTGAGTTTACGATGCCGGTGGCGAAGTAAGTCATACAGCGGGATAGTTGAAATGAGAAAAAGCCGCGCCTGAAAATTCAGGTGCGGCTTTTTCGTATCAAAGCGCGGCGACGGCCCTTTAAACTCCTGAAGACGAATCTTCTTCCGCTTCGCTCAACACAGCGTTTTGCACCGCCACAGCGGGGCTGACATAAGCGGGCGCCTGACGCGGATCGTCGACGCTGTAGCGCAGACGTCCCGCTTCGATATACACGCGCAACTGGCGGTACTTCACGAAATAAAGCAAACCGACGACCGCCCCCGCGAATCCCGAAGCCGCGCCTACCCCGAGCGCCCAGCGCGGGCCGAAACGGTCCGCGACCCAGCCGACGACCGGCGCGCCGAGCGGCGTACCGCCCATTAAAATAGCCAGCAGAATCGCGATCACCCGGCCGCGCATGGCAGGCTCGGTGGTGACTTGTACGAGACTGTTGGTGGAGGTCGTGAAGGTCTGCGTCGAGACACCGATCGCGATGAGTGTCAGGCCGAATAACACGGTGCTCGGCATCAGCGAAGCTATCGTACAGCCCACCCCGAACATGGCCGCCGCGCTGAGCAGCAGCGCCATGCGCGGTTTTGCCCGGCGCGCGGCGAGCAGCGCGCCGGTCACGGAGCCGATCGCCATGGTCGAACTCAGCACGCCGTATTCGCTGGCGCCCGCATGGAACGCGGTGACCGACATCGTCGAAATGAAGATCGGGAAGTTCAGGCCGAACGTGCCGATCAGGAACAGCATTAACAGCGCGGTCTTCAGATCAGGGCGCTTCCAGACATATTTGAAACCTTCCACGAAACTGCCGCGCGAGCGCACCGCGTGCGGTTTCAGATGCAGTTCGTGCAGCCGCAGCATGCGCAGCGAACCGAGCACCGCGACGAAAGAGAGCGCGTTGATGAGAAACACCCAGCCGGTGCCGACCGAGGCGATCAGCAATCCGGCGACCGCGGGCCCGATCATGCGCGCCATGTTGAACGAAGTGGAATTCAGTCCGACGGCGTTCGACAGATCGTCTTCGCCGACGAGGTCGGACACGAAGGTCTGGCGCACCGGCGAGTCGAACGCGGTGACGCAGCCGAGCAGTCCCGCGAACACATAGACGTGCCACAACTGCACGAGCCCGGTAACGGTGAGAATGCCGAGACCCAGTGCGCAAGTCCCCATGGCCGCCTGGGTCGCGAACAGCAGCTTGCGGCGGTCGAAGTGATCGGCCGCATAACCGGTGAGCGGCAACAGCAGCAATTGCGGACCGAACTGCAGCGACATGACGATCCCCACGGAGGTCGCATTGTGACGCGTGAGTTCCGTGAGGACGAGCCAGTCCTGCGCCGTGCGCTGCATCCACGTACCGATGTTGGAGACGATCGCGCCGCTCGCCCAGACCCGGTAATTGAAATTGCGCAGCGAACGGAAGGTGCCTTTCACCGGACTGTTTTCCTATGCGGGCTTAGGCCGGCGCGCGGGCTGCGCGGTGCGTTCGAACTCGACATCATGCGCGCGAGCGTTCGAGCAGATCGAGAAGCTCCTGCGTCGTGCCGGTTTCGCCGAGACGCGGGAAGATGCGCGTGATGCTGTTGGTGTGAGCGTCCGCATTGAGGTCGGTCATGGCGTCGACGACGAGCGTGACGTTAAAGCCGAGTTCGTTTGCGTAGCGCGCGGTGGATTCGACACCGATGCTCGTCGCCACGCCCACCAGCACCACTTGCGTGACGCCTTGCTCGCGCAGATACGCTTCGAGATCGGTGTTCGTGAACGCGCCCCAGGTGCGCTTGGTGACCCGATGATCCGACGGCTGCGCGTTGATCTCGGGCACGAGGTCCGCGAAGCCGGCGGGGAAGTCGCCGGCGTGGCGCGCCTGTTCCGCGCGGCCCGGCGCGCCGCCGGTCACGTTGACGAGCACCACGGGCAGGCCGTGGCGGCGAAACGCGTCGGCGACGACAGCCGAGCGCTTGACGACTTCGCCGGTGGGATGCGCGGTGGGCAGCGCGACAATGCCTTGCTGCAAATCGATGACGATCAGTGCGGTTTTTGCGTCGAGCGTGGTGAGTGCCATGAGTGGCTCCTGAGAGTTACGAGTCGATGAGGCGTTTGAGTAAGTCGACGCCGGTAGCGAGTTGTCGTTGCTCGGCCGCCGAGAAACGCGTCTGGATGGTGCGGAACAACCAGTCTTCGCGCGCCGCCCGGCTTGCCTTGATTTTCTTGCGAAAGGCGGGTGTGAGGGAGAGGACCGTTTGCCGCCCGTCGTTCGGATCGGGCGCGCCGCTAACGAGCCCGGCGGCTTTCAGAACCGAAAGCGTCTCGCCCATGGATTGCGGACGCATGCCGTGAGCACGCGCGAGCGCGGTGACCGTTGCCGGACCTTCTCGCTCCAGCAAGCCGAGGACCTGCACCTGCGAAAGGGTGAAATCGCCCAGATGCGATTCTTCACGCAAGCGGCGGCGCAGTTTGCCGACCAGCACGCGTAAATCTTCCGCCATGGCGTGCAGGGCTTCGGTATCGGCCGGTAGATCGTTCTTGCTCATGCCATGACAAATGTGAAGGTTACCTACGAAGGTTACCTTCGTATCTGGCTGAGGTCAAGGTGAGGGAGCCATTCATGTCGTCCTTGCTTTCGTGATTTGTTTAACTATAGTGTTAAATATTAACCATCAGGTTTACAAAAGGAGACAATCATGAGCGAGCCGCTTCAGCGTCCTTCATTGGGATCCGCGGTGTACTACAAAGACCCGTTTGCCGCGCTCGACTGGCTCGAACGGGCGTTCGGTTTCGAGCGCCAGATGGTCATCACGGACAACGACGGCCAGTTGGGCCACTCGGAAATGCGTTTCGGCGACAGCTACCTGATGGTCTGCCGCGAATGGTCGGAAAACGCGGCCAGCCCGGCGTCGATCGGCGGCAAGAACACGCAGTCGGTGCACGTGCAATTGCGTAACGGCATCGACGAGCATTGCGCCCGGGCGCGCGCCGCGGGCGCGGTGGTTACGCGCGAACCGGAGGATCAGTTTTACGGCGACCGTGTCTACGCCGTCCGCGATCCGGAAGGGCACGTGTGGAGCTTCGGCCAGACGGTTCGCACCGTGTCGCGCGAGGAAGCCGAGCGCGTCAGCGGCCTGAAGATCGAAGGATGGGTGTAACGCATGGCCCTGCCTGCCAGCGCCTCGCTCGACCGCACATTGGCCGCGCTAGCCGATCCGAACCGGCGTCACGTGGTCGATCTGCTCAGCCGTCAGCCGATGCGCGCCGGCGAACTCGCGCAAGCCACCGGCTTGTCGCCTCAAGCGATGAGCCGGCACTTGCGTGTGCTGCGTTCGAGTCAGTTGATCGAGGAATCGCATGACGGCGTCGACGCGCGCGTGCGGCTTTATGTGTTGCGCTCGACGCCGATGAGCGAGTTGAAGGCGTGGCTCGAACAGACCGAGGCCATGTGGGCCGGGCAATTGCTGTCGTTCAAAGCGCATCTGGAGGCACAGGGATGAGCTCGCGCGTGCAGGTGTCGTTGCGCGTGGCCGCCTCGCCGCAACGCGCGTTCGACGTTTTTACGCGCGAGATCGGCGCATGGTGGCGGCCCAATCAGCTGTTTCAGTTCACGCCGCAAAGCGCCGGCGTGTTGTCGTTCGAACCGGCTGAACAAGCGGGCGGCCAAGGCCGCCTGGTCGAGACGCAGGCGGACGGCAGCGTCTTCGAGATTGGCCGCGTTACGGCTTGGGAGCCCGGCGAGCGCCTTGCCTTCGGCTGGCGTCAGGCCAGTTTCAGCGACGCGCAGCACACGCATGTCGAAGTGCGTTTCGAAGCGGTGGGCGACGAAACGCGGGTGACCGTCGAGCATCGTGGCTGGGATGCCGTGCCGCAGGAGCATGTGGCGCGTCACCATTTCCCCGATCGCGTGTTTCTGCTGCGGCACGGCGAATGGTGGCGGGCGTTGCTGGCTTCGCTACGAACCGCGGTGCAGGCGTCCGGGCCGGCTGACTGAGCGCGAGGGCGTCGCCGCGACGGGGAAGCCTCAGCGCGTGGCGATCGCGGCCGCGACGCCCGCCATCATCGTCGCGCTCGCGCGGTTGGCGATCTTCACGGCGCGCCGGGTGGTGAGCAGCTTGCGCGCACGCGTGGCGAGCAGCGCCCAGCCGAAGTCGACGGCCATCAGCACGATCAGCATGGTGAGCGTGAGTTCGAACCACGCGACGGTGCCGATGCGCGACAGGTCGATGATGGTCGGCAACAGCGCGAGGTAGAACATCATGATCTTCGGATTGCCGAGCGTGACGAGCAGACCCGCCACGAACATGCGCCACGGCGACTGACCGCTCGGCAACTCGCTGCCTTGCACGTCGGCCGGCGCGCGCCACATCTTCCAGGCGAGAAACAGCAGATACGCCACGCCGATGAATTTGAGCACCACGAACACCATGCCGAAGCTGCGCGCGATCACCGCCAATCCCGCCACCGCGCAGGTGAGCCAAAGCGCCTCGCCGATCCACATGGCGGCGAGAAAGGGCAATACGTCGCGAAAGCCGTTGGTCAGCACGCGCGCGACCAATGCGGCGATACTTGGTCCCGGCGTACCGGCCGCGACGATCAGCGCGAGGGCGAAAACGAGCAAGGCAGACAGCGTCATGACGGTCTCCACGAACTTCAGTGCGCGCGCAGCCGCCGGTTGACGAAGCGCCACACGGCGCTCACGAGCAGCGAGCCGACGCCGAGCGCGACGCCTAGCAGCACGATCGAACTCATGTGATCGCGCACCAGCGGCACATTGCCGAACAGATAGCCGGCCGCCACCAGCGACACGATCCACAGCGCCGCGCCCGCGGTGACGAACGACACGAAACGCGCGAACGTCATGCGCGAAACGCCCGCGACGAACGGCGCGAAGGTGCGCACCACGGCGATGAACGGCGACAGGAGGAAGGTCAGTCCGCCGCGCGCTTCGTAAAACGCGTGCGCCTTGCGCAGCGCGTTCTTGTCGAGCCAGCGATAGTCGGCGGTATAGACTTTTTCACCGATTGCCCGCCCGATCGCGTAGTCGACGATGCTGCCGGCCACCGTCGCGGCGAACAGCACCGGGATCACGAGCCAGACGTTCAGCGCGCCGGTGGCCGCGAGACCGCCGCAAATGAAAATCAGCGGATCGCCGGGCAAGAAGAATAGCGGCAGGAAACCGATCTCGACGAACACGACGAGAAACAGCATCGCGTAGACGGCGGTGCCATATTGCACGATCAGGCCGCTCAGGTGCTGGTCGAAGTGCAGGGCGACCTGCAGCACATGCATCAGATCCATCTTGGGTCGAAGGGAAATTTGGATCTTCAGGAGTTTAGTCCCGCGGCGGCGCGCTGACTTGTCTATTTCTCGGAGGTGATGTCAATATCGGGGCGTGTCGTCGAGAATAACCATCAGCACGAACCTGCCAGAACGCCCATGCAACACGCTACCGGTATTACCTTCCGCCTTGCCGAACAACACGATGCGAACGCAATCCGCACGATCGAATTCGAAGCGGGGCAGCGCTTCCTCAGCGTCGATATGGCGGGTATCGCCGACGCGCCGCCGATGGATCTGGAAATCGTCGAGCGCAAGATCGCGGCGCGCGAAATCATCGTTGCCGTGGCTGCCGATGCAACGTGCGCCGGCTTCGTGATGTTCGAGCCGCAGCCCACGCGCATCTACGTGCAGGAACTCGATGTGCTCACCTCGTACGCGGGGCAGCGCATCGGCGCGGCGTTGATCGAGCAGGTCGCGCAAATTGCATGCGCGCAACGACTCACGCAACTGATTCTGTCGACGTTTCGCGAGGTGCCATGGAATGCGCCGTACTATCGGCGACTCGGGTTTCGCGATATCGAAGAGGCCGAACTCGACGCGGCGTTGATCGCGCGGCGCGACGCGCATATCGCGCGGGGACTCGACGAATCGAAACGGGTGTTCATGCGGCGTGATTTTGCGTGAAGGGTGATGTGTCCGCTGCTGGCATAGAGGCATAAAAAACGCGGCGGGTATGACTGGAACATATCGTTCGAGTCACACCCACCGCGCGTTTTTCGGCGCACTGCCATGCATTGGCTGCTTGTCGATTCAGCCGCTTAACCTCCGCCAACGCTCCGCATAGCTTCGCCTTTTTCCCGCCTGTTTCAAGCCTTATTCCACGGTTTCCAGCGCCGGATAGTCGACGTAGCCGGTTTCACCGCGTGCGTAGTACGTCGCCGGGTTCGGCTTGTTCAACGGCGCATTCGTAGCGAAGCGGCGCACCAGATCCGGATTCGCGATGAACAGTTGCCCCCACGCCACCGCGTCCGCTTCACCTGCGTCGAGCACCTGCTGCGCGGTTTCCTTAGTGAACTTTTCGTTCGCGATGTACGGGCCGCCAAAGGCTTTCTTCAATTGCGGGCCGAGACGGTCGTCACCCAGCGCTTCACGTGCGGCGATGAACGCGATCTTGCGCTTGCCGAGTTCGCGGGCCACATAGCCGAACGTGCCGGCCGGATCGGAATCACCCATAGCGTGCGCGTCGCGGCGCGGTGCGAGGTGCACGCCGACACGGTTCGCGCCCCACACGTCGATACATGCGTCGGTGACGTCGAGCAGCAGACGCGCGCGGTTTTCGATCGGGCCGCCGTAGGCGTCGGTACGCTGGTTGGTGCTGTCCTGCAGGAACTGGTCGAGCAGATAGCCGTTGGCGCCGTGCACTTCGACGCCGTCGAAACCGGCTGCCTTGGCGTATTCCGCGCCTTTGCGGAAGGCTTCGATCACGCTGGCGATTTCATCGAGTTCCAGGGCGCGCGGCGTCACATAGGGACGCTCCGGACGCACCAGGCTCACGTTGCCTCGTGCCGCGATCGCGCTCGGCGCGACGGGCAGTTCACCGTTCAGGAACAGTGGGTCGGAAATGCGGCCCACGTGCCACAACTGCAGAAAGATCTTGCCGCCGGCGGCATGCACGGCGCTCGTGACGAGTTTCCAGCCTTCGACCTGCTCCTGCGACCAGATGCCCGGCGTCTCGGCATAACCCACGCCTTGCGGCGTGACTGAAGTCGCTTCGCTGATGATCAGACCGGCGCTCGCGCGTTCAGCGTAGTACTTCGCCATCAGCGCATTCGGCACGCGGATTTCTTCGGCGCGCTGGCGCGTGAGCGGCGCCATGATGATGCGGTTCGACAGCGTGATGTCGCCAATTTGCAGCGGATCGAAAAGAGTCGGCATATGAGTTCACCTTTGGCCGAGGGCGCGCGGCCCAAGCCTGAAAAAACTGCTTGATGAAAGAAGCGCGGCGATACGAATAACGGCGCCTAGAGCTTGGTGTTGATGTGCTCGAGGAACGCCTGAATGACGGCTTCGTTGCGTTTGAAGAATACCCATTGACCCACCCGCTTCGACGTGACCAGTCCCGCGCGCTGCAGAGCCGCCAGGTGGGCTGACACAGTGGACTGCGATAAGCCGCACTGCCCGTCGATCTTGCCGGCGCACACGCCGTAATCGAGCGGCAGTTCCTGGTCGCCGAAATGCGCGTACGGCTCGCGCAGCCTGCTCAGAATCTCCCGGCGAACCGGATTGGCAAGCGCTTTGTGAATCGCGTCGATGTCGAGCGTCATTGGGTGGGTTTCAGGGTCATCAACAACAACAGGCAGGCGAAGGCGCTGGTCAGCGCCCTCGCGATTGCATCGCTACAACACGAATCATATATCGTATTTTGACGATATGTACGAAGGCACTACTGGCGATGGGGGTGATAGGCGTGCGGACGCACAAATAAAACTGCACATGGCAAGCTGGACGGGCTATTTCGTGATGTTTTCAATTTGCTTTCCCCTTTCGGCGTCAATCACGTCTGTTTTCCGCTAGCGGGATTGCAATGTTCGGCTATGGGCACACAACGAAGTCTGCTCGAACCGCGGTTTTTCCGTTCTTAGGCAACAAAGTCCGCTCAAAAGGCTAGAAGTGCGCTGCGCTGCGGCGTTGAGCGTAGTGAGGATCGGTCAAAGCTCTGAGAACAGGTAATCGACCTGCGCAACGTGGACTCTGACAAGCACGGCTTCGAGATTGGGCAGAAAACATGGCCATTGAGCCAGGATCAAACGGGCGATACGGCAGGGCGGCCCGCGGCGTACGCTGCAATATTCGCCAGTACGAGTTGCGACATGGCTTCGCGCGTCTCGGTCGTTCCACTTCCGATATGAGGGGTAAGCACGACATTGTCGAGCGACAACAATGCGGGCGGCACATGCGGCTCATTCTCGAAAACGTCAAGGGCGGCGCCGCCAAGCGTTCGCTGCGTCAACGCTTCGACGAGCGCGCTTTCGTCGACGACGGAGCCTCTTGCGACATTGACGAGCATGCCGGCGGGGCCCAGCGCGTGCAAGACAGTTGCATCGACTAGGTGGTGAGTGGCGGTGCCACCCGGCAAGGACAGGATCAGCACGTCAGCGTCTCGTGCCATGTCAACGAGCGATGCGTAGTATGGATAGGGTGAATCACTCTTGGGTCTCGGCCCGTGATACACGACGTGCATACCGCAGGCACTGACGCGATGGGCGATCTCGCGTCCAATTCCCCCGAGACCCACGATCCCGCATACCTTTCCTTTCAAACTGGTCCCGAGTTGACGACGCCCGGCGGTCCACTCACCTGCTCGAACAGCGTGATCCGCAACCACGATACGTCGAGCGAGACCGAGGAGTAGCCCAAGCGCAGCGTCCGCTACACACGGGTTTAGCACCCCCGGTGTATTGGTCACCTGGACTCCGCGAGCACCCGCTTCTGCGAGGTCGATCGGATCTGTTCCAACGCCAAAGCTGGCAATGAGCCGCAGATTGGGAAGTTGTTTCATGAGGGCAGCGTCCGCGCCAAACACGCCGCTGGTCGCGAGAACATCGAAGCGCGAGCCATGCCGAGCCAGAAAGGCACTACGATCGCTCTCCTGCCAGAGCTTTACCGTTTCGTATCCGGCGTCCAGACGCGCGACCAGGTCAGGCGGCAGGGGGCCGGCAATCAGGACGTTGGGCCGGTCCGCGGGTGTTTGCTGATGTGAGGACATTTGAGTTCGCGAGTAGTGTTGACGACTATGGACGACCGGCATGGACTGGCTGTGTCTCAGGTGATCGCGGCCGCAGAAGATGACTGACCGCCATCGCAACGATTGGCATGCCGAGGGCAAAATATGAACTGTCGACGCCGAAGGGGTTGCCGGCGAGGAACCACGAAATCGTTGCAATAACGGACAGGACGATGCCGACTAGTGCGCCACGAGGCGTGCCGAAGCGCGGTGCATAGAAAGACAGCAGGATCAATACCGCGAGCGTCGCGCGCAATGACTTACCGAGAAAAGCAATGAGCAGGATCTTGCTGGCGAAGAGGGCAAGGACCAATGGGATAAGACCGATCACGACGGTGGCGACGCGAATGAACCGAAGCGACCCGTCGTCACTGGCATCGTGCTTGAAGAATGGCTCATAAAAGTCGCGGAGTAAAAGCGTGCCGGAGGCGATCGTGCTGGCAGAAATGCCCCCAAACAGCGCGCCAGCTAGCCCAATTACGACGATGCTCGCTGTGAAAGGTGGCATGTGCGCGATGACGGTGGGAAAAGCGTCAATCGAGCTGATCCCGGGATAGAGCAGCGCACTGCATATCCCGATCATTGCGACGATGATGCCGAACGGGATCATCATCCCGGACACGTAGTAGCAGGCGCGTCGGGCGCCACGTTCGTCGGGGGTTGTAACGACGCCCTGGATGACATACTGCGTTGCGAAAATCGACCCGATTCCGGCGATCATCCAGGCAACGATCTGCGGCACGCCGACACCGGACATATCGAACATCCGTCCGGGTAGCGACGCACGCAAATGCGAGTAGCCGCCAGACTCGGCCAACGCGAATGCGAGGGCGAGCACGATACCCACGTATTTGATGACGGCGTTCAAAGTGTTGGTATAAACAACCGAACGAAAGCCACCCACGGTGACAAAAAAGATGACAACGATACCGACGATTATCGTCGCTGTTCCATGTCCGACATGCAGTACCGCTCCGAGAACAGCGCCGCCGCTTGCATACAGCGCAACTGCTACGACGTTCAGGGAGAAGATCGTCAATGCCGATGCCGCGTACCGAACCCCGCGGCCGTAGGTCCGCTCAAGAATCGCGGAAATAGTGTTGAGGCCCGTGCGCCGATACCGACCGACGAGGAGCAGCCCCAGCAGCAGAAACCCCATGGAGAGCGCGACCAGATTCCACGCTGCAGATATGCCTTCCTCGAACCCTTTCTGAGCGGTGCCAATGCTCACGGAACTGCCGATGAACTCCGACAGCATCAGAGCGGAGATCAGAATTGGCGAGAAAGGCTTGCCGCCCGTGGTAAAGCCACTGCTGCTGGATGCATGTCGACGCACACTGTAGCCAATGAATGCGACGATGAGAACGTACACGGCTGTAACGCAGATAATGACTGCGACTCTCGATAACATTGCTTGTCTCCTCAGAGTTTGCCCGGTCGCCGTGTGGCGACACTGATCTGGCGTCAACGGTTCTGATGACCGTTCAGGTGCTCGCCTGCATGCGTGTTCTGCTAGGTCCGCGATTTGTGTCGCGGTGTTCCGCTTTCGCGTATGACGGCGCCATCAGTTCGATGAACGTCGGGGAGTAGAGCGGTTCCAAGGCCTGGGTCTGTCGGTGCTAGTGCGACACCATCGCGGATCTCAGGCAATCGATCCACGAGTTGTGGATACCAGGTGGCCAGCGAGGCGCGCACGACCTCCTGGAAAATTGCCGTTGGCGCGTGCAGCGCCAGATGGAGGCCTGCCATGAGGGCGACCGGTCCGGTGCAGTCATGAGGCGCCAACGGCCGGGCATGTGTTTCAGCGAGCGCCGCGATCTTGCGGGCTTCGCTCAATCCCCCGCACCAGGTCAGGTCCAACATGACGAAATCGACGGCGTCGGCTGCGAGCATGTCGCGAAACCGCTTTGCGCCGGCCAGGTTTTCGCCGCCGCATAGTGGAGCGCGTGTCTGTCGGCGTAGATCGGCGACTGCGGACAGGTTGTCCATCTTTGCGATGGGATCCTCTACCCACAGGACCTGATAGTCGGCCAGCGCATTGCAAATCCTGGTTGCCGCGTGAGTTCCCCAGAGACTGTGCAGTTCGCACATGATTTCAATGCGGTCGCCGACGGCGGCCCTGATCCTGCGAAAGGGTTCAAGACCCGTCTTCAGATCGGACAGGCTGATGTGGTGTGCATTGCCTTGCGCGAAATCGTCGAAGGGCCAGATTTTCATCGCGGAATAACCCTCGGACAACAGGCTCTCTGCGAGTACCCCCGCATCACGCATAAAGGCGATCTGGTCGTCGTACGGTCCCTTGCTGCGATCATCTGCGACGATTGCCCGCCGACCTCCAAGGGAGGTGTTGAAATCGTACCCGGCGCAGGTGTTGTAGACGGGCACCTGCTCGCGCATCGCGCCGCCAAGCGCGACATACAGCGGAATACCACTGCGTTGGCCAGCCAGATCCCAGAGCGCGATGTCGACCGCACTGGCGGCGCGTACTTCCGCGCCGCTGCTGTCGAAACCAACGTACGGATTCAGGAGTTCGTGTGAGATCGCCGTGACATTCTGAGCGGGCCGTCCGAGCAACGCCGGAGCGATCTGTTCATGTAAAACCGCCTCCACGGCCTGGGCGCCGCGGAAGGTCTCGCCAAGCCCGGTCAGGCCGTCTTCCGTCTCGATTTCAACCCAGATGAGCTTCGGGCGTTCGGGAAGCCGGATGGTTCGCAGCGCTGTGATATTGGGCATAGCAATGGGCGGACGGATTGAGGAAGTGAGTCGATTCTGTCCACGCCGTTGCGGGCAGTCAAACATATCGGATATGCTGTCTGACAGCTTTTGAAACCTGTTTGGGGGCGCCATGTACTCGATCCGAACCTCCCCGCATATTCCGGCTCATACGCGGGACGAATACGCATACGACCAACTCCTCGCCTTATTAAGCGATCCGGAGTTTGGTCCCGACACCCGGCTTCCGGCGGAACAAACTCTTGCGGAGCGCTTCGGCGTGTCGAGACCGATGCTGCGGCAAGCGCTGGCCAGGCTTCGCGCCGAAGGGAGGATTTATTCGCGAAAGGGCTCGGGCAGCTATGTCGGTAACGAGATGACGGTATCGCAGGCACTGTCTTTCTCGACCTTGGCAAGCATCCCTGATGTGCGAAGTTTTCTGGAATTCAGGCGGAGCCTCGAGGGCGAGTGCGCGGCGTGTGCGGCACAGTTGGGCGATCGGGTTGCATTCGCGAAACTGAGAAAGAGTCACCTCAGACTTGGTCAGGCGCTCGCTGCTGGAGAGTCTGGGATCGAGCAGGACATCGCTTTCCATATGGCCGTCGCGCAATCAACCGGTAATCGTTTCTTCGCCCACACCCTGGCGGCATTGTCTGAACAGATGAACTTCAGTATCCGTCTGGTGCGCGATCTCGCTGGCCGCCCCATTGTGTCTCGTAAGCAGGAGGTTTTACGAGAACACGAGCAAATTCTCGATGCGATTGACGCCGGCGATGCAGCTGCCGCGCGAGACGCTATGCGTGCCCATATTGACGGGGGAATCGCCCGGCTTTTCGGGCGATAGCAGGGCCGACCCGCATTAAGGCCGCGCCAAGCCGCGGCCTGACAAGCATTCATCCTCATAAGCCCGGCCGGGCGATTAACCAAAAGTTATACGTCAACTGAAACTTGGCATACGACAGTTCGACGACAACTCCCTAGTATCTCCACACAGGGGTGCACAACGTTCGCCGGATCATTTGCCGCGGTCGCGCCGGTTTTGCGCTGCGCTTGTGGCCGACGAGTCACGAGGCGCTTATTTAGGACAATGGAAAAAATGAAACCTTTGCGTTTTGGCGTACTGGGTGCCGCGAAAATCGCCCGCTCGTTTATCGCGGGCGTCGCACCGTCGGAGCTTGTCGATGTCGTTGCTGTTGCGAGCCGCGATCTTGAGAAGGGGCGGCAGTTTGCAAGCGAAGTTGGCGTGCAGCGAGCGCATGGTTCGTACGAAGCGCTGATTCACGATGCCGATGTCGACGCCATCTATGTGCCGCTGCCCAACACCTTGCACGCGGAGTGGGTCATCAAGGCGCTCGATGCCGGGAAGCACGTGCTGTGCGAAAAGCCCATTGCGGTTTCCAAAGCCGACACGCTCGCGATGTTCGAGACTGCCCGGCGCAACCGCCGTTTTCTGGCGGAGGCCTACCCCTATCGCGCGCAGGAACAGACGCTCGCGCTGCGCCGCCTGCTGGACGAAGGCGCGATCGGACGCGTGCAAACGGTGTATGCGTGCTTTGGGGTGAAATTCAACGACCCGGCCAATATCCGGCTCGATCCTGAGCGTGGCGGCGGAGCGCTGCTCGATGCAGGCAGCTATGCGACAAGCATGCTGCGCATGGTCGCGGGCGAGAAGCCATCACGCGTCAATGCGATCGCGCGTTGGTCGGAAACGAAGGTCGACCTGACCGTGATCGCCAATCTCGAGTTTCCTGGCGGTCTGCTGGGCCAGATCGCGTGCAGTTTCAATACGGCCTACCACCGCCACGCGCTCATCGCCGGCTCGGACGGCATTCTCGAGACGACCTTCCTGAATAGCCCACCGGATGCCGGACCGCCCGAAATTCATCTGCGCCGCGGAATACCTTCCTCGACGACCCGCGAAACGATCAAGCTTGCGGGCGGCAACGGCTTTCTCGCTGAAGCAGACAGTTTCGCTCGCGCCATTGCGCTGGGTCCTGAGCACTGGACGGGCAGCACGGAACAGGAGTCGATCGACACGATCGCGACGCTCGAAGCCATCGCTCGCAGCGTCCGTTCCGGCAACTGGGAAAACGTGTAGCGAAACCGGCGATTGCCGCCGCGAGCCACGCTGCGAATAGGGCGCCTGTGCGGGACGTGCATTCGCATCAGGCCGCAATCGTGACAGACGCATCACAGACGTCTGCCTGTTCATATCGGAGACAAACATGAAGACAGAGGCAACGCTATCGCCGGCCGAGGACTTGCCCCTCGTGTCGGCGCGCCGCTCACGAACCCGTTTCACCATTCTCGCGCTGCTCGCGATCGGCACCGTCATCAACTATCTGGACCGTACGGTGCTGGGGATTGCGGCTCCGAGTCTGAGTCAGGATCTGGGGCTGTCGGCCGGCGTAATGGGCATCGTATTTTCTGCATTTTCCTGGACCTATACGCTTTCGCAGATACCGGCCGGGTTATTGCTCGATCGCCTCGGCGCGAGAAAGACCTACTTTCTTGCCGTCGCGAGCTGGTCGGCGTTCATTATCCTCAACGGGCTTTCTGGCGGTCTGCTTTCCCTGCTCATTTATCGGCTGGGGCTGGGCGTTGCCGAATCGCCGTGCTTTTCCACCAACAGCCGCGTCGTCGGCCACTGGTTTCCGCAGCGTGAGCGAGCGCGTGCCACCAGCATCTATCAGGTGGGACAGTATGTCGGTCTCGCCGTGTTCAGTCCGCTACTGTTCTGGATCATCGCGGCATTCGGCTGGCGTGCCATGTTCGTGATCGTCGGCGCAGTGGGGCTTGGATTTTCAATCGTCTGGTGGCTGCGCTATCACGAGCCGCACGAGTCGCGCACGATGAACGAGGCGGAGCGCGACTACATCGGAGCCGGTGGCGGCCTTACCGCAGCCGCCGATGCACAGCGGCCGTTCTCCTGGCACGACGTACGCAGCCTGCTGGGTCGTCGCGAGATCTGGGGGGCGGCGATCGGTCAGTTCGCGGGCAACTCCACCGTCGTGTTCTTCCTGACCTGGTTTCCAACTTATCTCGTGAGCGAACGCCATATGGCGTGGCTCAAGGTCGGATTCTTCGCGATCCTGCCGTTCGTCGGTGCCTCGGTTGGCGTGCTGTTCGGCGGATGGCTCTCCGATCTGCTGCTGCGACGCACCGGACGCATCAACCTGGCGCGCAAGCTCCCCATCATTAGCGGACTGTTGCTTTCGTCGAGCATCGTGGCGGCGATATACATGAAGAGCGATGCCGCCGTGATCGCCGTACTCTCGCTGGCGTTTTTCGGACAGGGCATGGGCGGCCTTGGCTGGTCCATCATTCCAGACATTGCGCCCAAACGCCTGATGGGGCTTACCGGCGGCATTTTCAACTTCACGGCCAACATCGCAGGGATCGTCACGCCGATCGTGATCGGCGCTATCCTTGCACTGACCGGCTCGTTCTATTGGGGGCTCGTGTTCATCAGCGCAGTGGCTTTGCTGGGCGCGGCATCGTATATCTTCATTCTTGGGGATATCAAGCGCATTGAATTACCCGAGGTCGGTAGCGCGACGAAGAACTCCGCATGAACCCCGTACTTAAGCATTGACGTTACCTAACGCATAGACCTTCGAAGGCAATCAGATGGAGCGTTTCGATTACGCACGCGAGGACACGGGAAATCTGGTCCTGCTCGAGCATGTCAACCTCACGATACCGGACCAGCGTCTCGCGACTGCTTTCTATGTCAGCGGACTCGGGCTCACGCGCGATCCTTATCTGATGACCGGCGTGAGCAATATGTGGATCAACATCGGCCGTTCACAGATTCACTTGCCGCACGGCGACGCACAACGGCTGCGCGGACACGTCGGTCTGGTCGTGGGCACGCGGCAGTCGTTGGTCGAACGGCTCTGCGCAGTTCGGTCGGTGCTCGAGGAAACCAGGTTCGGATGGACCGAGCGGGCCGACCGCATAGAGGTCACCTGCCCGTGGGGAAACCGTTACGACTGCCTCGATCCGGACGCGTGCCCGGCGGACGCGCCGTGGTCGGGCATCGATCTCGGCATGGCTTACGTGCGACTCGATGTGCCCATCGGGTGCGCGGGGCCGATTGCGACGTTCTACCGTGAGATGCTCGATGCGTCCGTCGAAGTCCGCGACCACCATGGTTCGCAGCAGGCGGTGGTCGCGGTCGGCACGCATCAGCAACTTATCTACGCGGAAACGCCCAACGCAAGCCCGGACTATGACGGGCACCACCTCCAGATCTATGTGGCCCGCTTCTCCGAACCGTACGCACGGCTCGTCGCACGTGGGCTGGCCTATAGCGAGGAGCCGCATCAATATCGCTTCGCCGACCTCATCGATCTCGCGAGCGGCGCGCATTGCTTCAGGCTCGAACATGAGGTTCGTAGTTTGCGGCATCCGCTCTATGCGCGACCGCTGGTGAACCGGAATCCGGAGCAAAGTAACCGGGATTACCGTATGGGTGGAGATGGGCGCAGCGGCGCGTTCTAGTCGGCGCTTGTAGCTTCCACGATGTGCGGCTTCGCTAAGGCCGCTAGTGCTTCATACGGGCGTGCTTCGATCGGGACGCCCGTATCAACGTGAGGAATGCTTGCAGAATCGGCGATGTATCTTCGCGCCGATAGAGACAACTCAGTTCGATCTCCCGCAACTGCGATGATTTGAGCGGCCGGTACACCACCCCGGGCAAACGCAGGTTCACCGCTGACTCCGTCGTCACGCAAACCCCGAACCGGCTCGCAACCAGCGCGATGCATGTGACGACGTCCTCGACCTCCTGTTCGACACGCAGGCGCACACCCTCGGCGCGAAACGCGGCCGTCACCTCCTGCGCGAGTCCGTGCACCGGCGCATTGGGATACAGAATCATGCGCTCGTTATCGAGGTCGCGCAGCGTCACGGATTTCTTCTCGCACAATGCATGCCCTTCGTACAGCGCGACGAGAAACGGCTCACGCTGAACCCAGTCGACCGCAATATCGCTTTCGTTTGGCACCAGCCGGTTAAAACCGATTGTGATACGACGCTCGCGAAGCGCCGCGATCTGCTCGGCCTTCGACATGTTGTGCAAGCCGATCTTCACCTCCGGACGCTCGGTATGAAAATCGGCGAGCAGTCTAGGGATGACGTTCAGGATGCCGGAACTGAAGATGCCGACGTCGAGCCGGCCCAGATATCCTTGACCCGCGAGTTGGGTCTGCTCTTCGGCGCGGCGGGACAGCGCGAGAATATTCGGCACTTCATCGAGCAATGCGCGGCCCGCTTCCGTCAGTTCCGCTCCTTTAGCCGTGCGGATGAAGAGCTGGGTGCCGAGTTCCTCTTCAAGCGCGCGGATATTCCGGGTGAGCGGTGGTTGCGCCATGTGCAGGCGCTCTGCCGCCCGCCCAAAGTTCAGTTCCTCCGCGAGGGCGAGGAAATAGCGCATCTGCTTCAGTTCCATGGTCTGTCTTTCCAGTCTGTACGCCGACACCAGCGGAGAATCCGGCGCTGCTTGTGTCATACCGATACGGTATCAGAAGTTTATAAATCGGTATTGGACGGTATGTTCTCATAGCGTGCATCATGGCTGCAACACATCAAGCCACGCATCGCCCGTAGAGTCCAATGCGACTGAACAGCCGGCGTAGCGCGCCCAGGATCGGAGACACGCATGATCATCAGTAACCAGAAAGACGTCACTCAGGCGGTTCTCGCGGAACTCGACCGCGCACCTGATCCGCGCTTCCGCGAAATCATGTCCGCTGCGGTGCAGCACCTGCACAACTTCGCACGCGACGCCAAACTCACCGAAGCGGAATTCCATCAGGCCTGCGGCTTCATTGCGAAGCTCGGGCAATTGTCGACCGCATCGCACAATGAAGTGGTGCTGGCGGCGGGTTCGATCGGACTCTCTTCGCTGGTTTGTCTGCTGAATAACGGCGACAACGGCCAGACCGAAACCACTGCCAACCTGATGGGGCCGTTCTGGCGCATGGATTCGCCCGCTACGCCGAACGGCGGTTCGATTGTTCGCTCGGAAACGCCTGGCGTACCGATCTTTGTCGATGCATGGGTGCACGATGCCGAGGGGAAACCCGTGGAAGGCGCCGAGATTGATGTGTGGCACACGTCGGCCGAAGGTTTCTACGAGAACCAGGACCCCGAGCAGGCCGACATGAATCTGCGCGGCAAACTGACGACGGATAGTGAAGGACATATCTCCTTTCGCAGCGTAAAGCCGGCGGGCTATCCGATTCCGCTGTCGGGTCCAGTCGGAGAATTGCTGCGCGCGCAAGGGCGTCACAACATGCGCCCGGCACACATCCACTTCATGATCTACAAGCCGGGCTTCAAGACGCAGTTCTCGCAGGTCTATTCGAGCGACGATCCCAACCTCGACACCGACGTGCAGTTCGGCGTGACCCAGGCGCTTGTGGGGCAATACGTATTGCACGAAAACGAACCTGCGCCGTCAGGTGAAATTCAGGGACCGTGGTATTCGCTCGCGCATCACTTCAGGATCGAAGCAGGCGAGGCCAGACTGCCGAAGCCGCCGATTACCGGCAAGGCAGAAGGTCCGCGGCCGGTCTGGTCCGTGCTGGAGCGCAAGTCATGAGCGACGTACAACTCCAGCAGGCACTCCAGTTGGCGCGTGAACAGCTTGCACCGGGCGGCGTGCTGCGCGCGGCGATCAATCTCGGCAATACGGTGCTCGCGCAACGCCACGCGGACAACGGCGAACTCAGCGGCGTTTCCGTCGATCTTGCACGTGAGCTCGCAGCGAGGCTCGGCGTCGAGGTGCGATTCGTCACCTTCGACGCAGCGGGCAAAGTCTTCGAAGCACTCGCCAGCCACGCATGGGACGTCGCGTTTCTCGCGATCGATCCGACACGCGGCGAGCAGATCGCTTTCACCCCGCCGTATGTGCTGATCGAGGGCGGGTACATGGTGCGCAAAGAGTCGCCATTGCGGCGGAGCGAACAGGTCGACCGCAGTGGCGTGCGCATCACGGTAGGTGCTGGCAGCGCGTACGACCTCTACCTGACGCGCACGCTCCAAGAGGCGCAGATCGAACGCTACGCCACCGCCGCCGAAGCGTTTGCATCATTCATGACTCAAGGCTTCGACGCAGCCGCGGGCGTTCGTCAGGTGGTGAGCCGTTATGCCTCGACCCATGAGGGATTGCGCGTACTCGACGACAGCTTCATGACGATCCGCCAGGCGATGGGTGTGCCAAAGGATCGCACCGAAGCAGCGTCAGCGCTCGCTGTTTTCATCGAAGACATGAAGGCGAACGGAAGCGTTGCCGATTCGCTCGCACGTAGCGGGCAGACGGCTGCCGCGGTGGCTCCGCCCGCCGCACTGTAATCCAATCCGGCGTCGCATCACGCAGCGTCACGCACTCAGGAAAGCCATGCCCATCATTCACATTTCACTCATCGAAGGACGCGACGATGCCGCGATCAAAGCGTGCGTCAAGGCCGTAGCCCGCACAGTGCACGAGACGTTGGGCGCGCCGCTTAGCAGCATCCGCGTGTACGCGACGGTCACACCGGCCACGCATTGGGCCGTCGGCGATCAAACCAAGGACGAGCTCACCGCAGCCGCACGGGAGAACGGACAATGACACCACAATTGATCGAACAGGCGGCGATCGCATTGGTCGAGGCCGAACGTAGCGGCAAGTACATCGCGCCGCTGCGCGAAACCTACGAGCAACTCACGATCGAAGACGCCTACGCGATCCAGCGCGCCAACACGGACCGGCGCGTGGCCGAAGGACGGCGCATTGTCGGCTGCAAGATCGGGCTGACCTCGGCGGCCGTGCAGAAACAACTCGGTGTCGATCAGCCGGACTTCGGCATGCTGTTCGACGACATGGGTTACGGCGACGGTGAACCTATTCCCGCGTCCATTCTCACGCAACCGAAGATCGAAGCTGAAATCGCCTTCGTGATCGGCCGCGATCTGCGGATGTCGAACCCGGGTCAACTCGACGTGCTGAACGCCATCGATTACGCACTGCCCGCGCTCGAAATTGTCGGCAGCCGGATTGCGAACTGGAATATCCGCATCACCGACACGATCGCGGACAACGCGTCGTCGTCTGCTTATGTACTCGGCAACAGCCCGCGCAAGTTGTCTGAATTCGACCTTCGGCTGTGCGGCATGGTGATGGAGCGGCGCGGCGAGCCCGTATCAGTCGGCGCGGGCGCGGCATGTCTGGGCAACCCGATCAATGCGGTGGTGTGGCTGGCCCGAAAAATGGCCACGCTCGGCACACCGCTTCTGGCGGGCGACCTGGTGCTCTCCGGCGCGCTCGGGCCGATGGTGCCCGTCACGTCCGGCGACATCTTCGAAACACGCATCAACGGATTGGGCTCGGTGCGCGCCGTGTTCGAAGCCGATTCCACGCAAACCGCGAGCGAGGCACGCCAATGAGCTCCATCACCGAATACGCGACGCTGCTCGACGATGCAGCGCGTAAAGCAACCGAAGTCTCTCAGTTCGATCCCGAAGGAGGCTTGTCTTTGGACGAGGCCTACGAGATTCAATCGGCTTCGATCAAACGGCGAGTCGAGCGGGGCGAGCGCCGCGTCGGCGTGAAGATGGGTTTCACGAGCCGCGCGAAGATGGTTCAGATGGGTCTCTCGGACGTGATCTGGGGCCGCCTCACCGCGGGCATGCAGATCGAAGAGGGCACGGCGATTGATTTCTCGCGCTTCGTGCATCCGCGCGTCGAACCGGAAATCGCATTCGTGCTGAAGCATTCGCTCGAAGGCGACGTGACTGGACCGCAAGCGCTCGCCGCAGTGGAAGCGATTGCGCCGGCACTCGAAATCATCGACTCGCGCTACAAGGACTTCAAGTTCACGTTGCCCGAAGTGATCGCGGATAACGCATCTTCCAGCGGCTTCGTGATCGGCGCTTGGCGCGATCCAAAGATCGATTTCGCGAATCTGGGTCTGACGCTGAACATCGACGGCCGCGTCGCGCAGGTCGGTTCGACGGCGGCACTGCTCGGTCATCCGCTGCGGTCGCTGGTCGCCGCCGCGCGTTTGTCGGCACAGGCAGGCGAGCCGCTGCAGGCCGGCTGGATCGTGATGGCGGGCGGCGCGACGCCGGCCGAATGGATCAAGCCCGGCCAGTACGTATCGGTCGATATGGAACAGCTCGGCAGTGCGGGTTTTCACATCAAGGGGTAAGGCGATGCCGATTGCTCTGATCAAGATCCTCGAGGGCCATAGCCCCGAGAAGAAACGGCGTCTGACCGAAAGCGTGTCGCAGGCAATGGCGGAAAGCCTCGACATGCCGATCGACGGCGTGCGCGTGCTGGTGGAAGAGGTGCCGCTCGATTACTGGGGACGTGGTGACGAGACTTTTGCGGACCGCGTCGTGGATGGCAGCGCGGCGCTTCCCAAAGCATGAAGCAATGATTCTGGAGGGAATATGACTGACAAGGTTAAGGTAGCGATCATCGGGCCTGGCAACATCGGCACCGATCTGATGATCAAGGTGATGCGCAACAGCAAGCACCTTGAAATGGGCGCGATGGTCGGCGTCGATCCAAAATCGGATGGCCTCGCGCGCGCTGAACGCATGGGCGTGGCGACGACTGCGGAAGGAATCGATGGCTTGCTGAAGCTCGACGTGTTCAAGGACATCGACATTGTGTTCGACGCCACCTCGGCAGGCGCGCACAAGCGTCACAACGACGCGCTTCAGCAGCACGGCGTGCAGGTGATCGACCTGACGCCTGCGGCGATCGGCCCGTATGTGATTCCGGCGATCAACCTCGAAGCCGAAAACGCCAGCAACATGAACATGGTCACTTGCGGCGGCCAGGCGACGATTCCGATGGTTGCGGCGGTTTCTCGTGTGACGAAGGTGCATTACGCGGAAATCGTCGCGTCGATCTCGAGCAAATCCGCCGGTCCTGGCACTCGCGCCAACATCGACGAGTTTACCGAGACCACGCGCAGCGCGATCGAAATCCTTGGCGGCGCGACGCGCGGCAAGGCGATTATCGTGCTCAATCCCGCCGAACCGCCGCTCATCATGCGCGACACGGTCTTCGTATTGTCCGATCTGGTGGATACGAAGCTCATTGAAGACAGCATCGCGAAGATGGTGGCCAGCGTTCAGGCCTACGTGCCCGGCTACCGCCTCAAGCAGAAGGTGCAGTTCGACGTGATTTCACCGGAGCAGCCGCTCAACGTGCCGGGCATCGGTCCGAAGCATGGTCTGAAAACCTCGGTGTTCCTCGAAGTGGAAGGCGCCGCTCACTATCTGCCCTCATATGCGGGCAATCTCGACATCATGACGTCGGCCGCGCTCGCGTGCGGCGACATGATGGCACGGCGTCGGGTTGCCACCGGCATCGCGCGTGGACACAAGGAGGCCGTGTAATGACATCGCTCGATAAAAAACTGTATATCTCTGACGTTACGCTGCGCGACGGCAGTCATGCGATTCGCCATCAGTACAGTATCGCGAACGTGAAGGCGATTGCGTCGGCACTGGACGAGGCGGGCGTCGACAGCATCGAAGTCGCGCACGGCGACGGTATCGAAGGATCGAGCTTCAACTACGGCTTTGGCGCTCATACGGATGTCGAGTGGATCGCGGCCGCAGCGGAAAGCGTCAAGACCACGAAGATTGCCACGTTGCTGATTCCCGGGATTGGCACCACGCACGATCTGCGCAAGGCTTTCGACGCCGGCGCGCGCGTCGTGCGGGTCGCCACGCACTGCACCGAAGCGGACGTGTCGCGCCAGCACCTGGAATTTGCTCGCGAGCTCGGCATGGACCCGGTCGGCTTTCTGATGATGAGCCATATGACCACGCCGCAGAAGCTCGCAGAACAGGCAAAGCTGATGGAGAGCTACGGCGCGACTTGCGTGTATGTGGTGGATTCGGGTGGCGCACTCGGCATGAACGATATCCGTGACCGGTTCCGTGCGTTCAAGGATGTGCTGAAGCCGGAAACTGAGACCGGTATGCACGCGCATCACAACTTGAGTCTCGGTGTCGCGAATTCGCTGGTGGCGGTGGAAGAGGGTTGCGACCGCATCGATGCGAGTCTCGCGGGCATGGGCGCAGGTGCGGGCAACGCGCCTTTGGAAGTATTCATTGCGGCGGCAGAACGCCAGGGTTGGAACCACGGCTGCGATCTGTACCGTCTCATGGATGCCGCCGACGATCTGGTGCGTCCGTTGCAGGATCGCCCCGTACGCGTTGACCGCGAAACCCTCGCGCTCGGCTACGCGGGTGTGTATTCGAGCTTCCTGCGTCACGCGGAAGTGGCGGCGAGCAAGTACGGCCTTAAAACGGTGGACATTCTGGTCGAGCTTGGCTGGCGCAAGATGGTGGGCGGCCAGGAGGACATGATCGTCGACGTCGCGCTGGATTTGCTGAAATGGGTTGCCCACGAGCAGACGCATGCCGAGCCGACCATGAGCGAAGCAGGCTGAGACAGGGGCGATGCGGTGACACGACTCTATTCTCTGGTGCCGCTGACGGCGATTGAACTGACGCCACCTGATCTGGTGGCGGCGGCGAGCCGGACGGGCTACGACGCGGTCAGTCTGCGCCTGAGCCCGTTTCGGGCGGGCGAAGCGCAGCATCCGATGTTCGACAACTCGCCGATGCTGCTCGAAACAGAAGCCCGTTTGCGCGATACGGGCCTCGAAGTGCTCGACATCGAAGTGATGCTCCTCACGCCCGAGCGCGATGTGCAGGACTTCAAGCGTGTGTTCGAGACGGCCATGCGTCTCGGCGCGCGCAATGCGCTCACACTGATCGATATTGCCGACCGTTCGCTAGCTGTCGAGAAATTCGCGCAGCTGTGTGAACTGGCGGCACCCTTCGGCATTTCGTGTGCGCTCGAATTTGCAGCATGGCTCGGCGTCGGCAGCATTCAGGCTGCCAATGCAATTGTGAGCGAAGCGGCGCAGCCCAGCGGTGCCATGCTGCTCGATCCGTTTCATCTGATACGCAGTGGCGGCAGGATCAGCGACATCGCGGCCATCGATCCCACCCGCATCAGATACGCACAGTTCTGCGACGCCAGCGCAACGGCGCCTGCGACCAGGGCGGCTATCTCCGAGGAAGCGCGTTATGACCGCCTGTTGCCCGGCGAGGGCGGCTTGCCGCTGCGCGAGTTCGTCGCGGCTTTGCCGGCGGGCATTCCATTCGGTCTCGAAGTACCCAACCGCAAGCTCGCCGAGTCGCTCGAACTGGACGAACGGCTGCGCAAGACGTTGGCCGCCGCGAAGCACGTCGCCGGCGATCTGGATTAAGCGAATTTGCCATGCCGTTTCAGTATCGGCGGGTGAAAAATGGGCATGGGACGGTATTTTCGAGCTAAGAGATGGTCGAGTTTGAGGAAAGGCGCGGGCCTCCCTATCGGGATCGGTCTGATTGTGGAAAAAACCGGCTCGTTTTTCTACGCGCTGGGTTATGTTGGCGTTGCGGCTTTGATCGGCGCGCTTTCGTACATCTTCATTGTCGGCGATGTGCGGCGTGTCGAGATCGATGCCTGAATCCGACACACCTGAAGGAGTGCAGCAATGATCAGCGGAAAGACGACCCTTATTGCCCACCTCGGTTATCCGACCGAGGGTTTTAAGGCACCATTGATTTACAACCCGTGGTTCGACAAAAACGGTATCGATGCGGTTGTGGTGCCGATGGGCGTGCTGCCGGACGACTACAAGGCGTTGCTGCCTCTGCTGTTCCGCATGACCAACCTTCGTGGCGCGCTCGTCACCATGCCGCATAAGGTGACGACCGTTGGGCTCGTCGACGAAATGACGCCCACTGCCCGTATCGCGGGGGCGTGCAACGCGATCCTCAAGCGTGAAGACGGCACGCTGCTGGGCGACCAGTTCGACGGCGCCGGCTTCGTGCGCGGCGTGCAGCGAAAGGGCCGGGAACTGAAGGGCGCGCGTGTGCTGGTGCTCGGCAGCGGCGGTGTGGGTTCGGCGATCGCGGCGTCGCTGGCCGGTGCGGGCGTCGGGGACATGGCGTTGTTCGATATGGCGACGCCGTCGGTAGAAGCACTCGCTGGCCGGCTGCGTGAGCACTATCCGGAGCTTCGTGTGACCACTGGATCGAACGACCCGGCTGGTTTCGATCTGATCGTGAACGCGACGCCGCTCGGCATGAAAGACGGCGATCCGATTCCGTTCGACGTCGACCGCATCGCGCCCACGACCTTCGTTGGCGAAGTCGTGATGAAAGCCGAATACACGCCGTTGTTACGCGCGGCGAAAGACAAGGGCTGCGCGGTGCAAGTCGGCACCGACATGCTGTACGAAATGATTCCGGCCTATCTGGAGTTTTTCGGCTTCGGCACGGCCACGCCTGAAGAGTTACGCGCGGTTTCACAGATCAAACAGTAAGCAGTTAAGCTGACGTGATGAAAAAGTGCTCGTGCTCAATGGGTCCAATCCCGGTATGCGATCGCAATCGACGCATTGGTTCAGGTGACGCAGACTCAATGATCCGGCGCGTCGAATCGATACGCGCGAACGAGGTCGCACGACTATAGGGGAGACGGGTGGAGCGTCCGCGATACTTCAACCGTTCTTTCTTTCCCGCTGACAGTGTGGAAGCGGTCCATCAGTCGCTGCGTGATACGTGGTCGCGTTGCGAGCGGCATAGTGACGATTGGTGTGACGCCGGTTGTCACGATCGGACCGTTCGCGGAAGCGTTGCGGGACACTCCGGCGCTGCGCATCGTGTGATCAGCGAACGCCAACGCGCGTATCGCTGTAGCCCATGCCCGCAGGCATACGTCCATTGACATCACTGTCGAGCTTCGCTCGCAAACGCCGGATGAAATCCTGAGCGGTCGCGGTGAGTAGTTCTCCGCTGGAATAAGCGAGGTACATGCCGATCCTGGGCATCGGCTTTGTCAGGCTTAGCAATTTGAGCAAACCGTCGTCCACGCGTTGCGACAGCAATGGCAACGCCATCGACGTAAATACCGTGACCGCCTCCATCTGCGTCGCCAGATCCAGATAGAGATTCATCGCGGAACATCGCGTCGTGCGTGCCGGCGTTGGCATACCGTACGCACCGAATAGCGTCGCGACGAAGCTGGATTCGTCGTTCGGCGAATCCAGCAGAAGCCACGGAAGCGCGTGAATCTGGTCGATTGACAGCGTCTTGCTGCCCTGGTACGACGCCGCTATCGTAAGCTGCACGTCGAGCTCATAGAGTCGTGTCCATTCGAACGTTGCGTTCTTCGGCTCGCCATACTGCGTAAAGATCGCAACATCGATCGTCCCATTTCGCAATCCGTCTGCGATATTCTCGGCGCGCCATTCGATCACCTGCAAGTTCACGTCCGGACGTGCTCTTGTCAGTTCAATCAACGAGTCGGCGAGCGCGCGCGTCGATGCCGGTGGTGTGACCGCGAGCGTCAGCCGACCACCGAGTGCTCCGCGCGCCGTCTCCGCATCTTCCGCGATGCGTCCAACCTCGCGCTGCACGACGAATGCGCGTTTTAACACTTGATGGGCGAATGGCGTCAAGGTGGCGCCATTCGCCGATCGGGTCAGCAACTGCATGCCCAGTTCGGCCTCCAACTCCCGAATGGAGCGGCTGATGGCCGGCTGCGTCAGGAATAGGCGGCGAGCAGCCTCGTGCAGACTGCCGGCCTCAGCGACTGCGCGCAGCGCGTCGAGTTGTCTCAACTTCACGGTGCCCCTCAGTTTTCCATGTTCTCAGGGACGTAGCTTAGCGGGACAAAAATGCTTGAGTGCGTGCCGTTGCGACGGCTTAACCGGCTGCCGGCAGAGGCGGCTGCACGTCCTCCGGGATTGGACACACATACGGTTCAACGGCGAGGCGCTCCGCCAGTTCCGTGCGTGCAGCCGCGAGCAGCAGGGGGTTGCTGTAGAGTTCAAGTGCCGTGGCGGCCATCGTCTTCGCCGCGAGGACCATTCCCTTATGCGCGATCGCGCTCTTGCCCTGTGCAACCCACTGCCACGAATGTGGCGAAGTACCGAATGCGAAGCACGCGGTCATGCACTGCACCGTGGGCGTGACCCAACTCACGTCGCCGACATCTGTCGAACCGCCCATCTTCGACGGGCGATCGTTGTCGAGCGAATCGACGCCGTCGAACAGCGCCTTCGGTTGACGCCAGGCGGCCGCCAGCATCCGTCCCGACATCTCGATCTCGTCTGGGCGCGTTGTCCGATGGATCGAGTCGGCGAACTGCAGTTCGGCGTTGTCATATTGCGGCGCGCCGAACTCTTTCAGCTTCGCGTGCATCAACTCGTTCAAGGTTGTGTTGCGCAACAGATTCGAGCAGGCCGAGTGAACCTCGATCTCCAGTTCGCAATCGGTCATCAGCGCCGCCCCGCGCGCGATGTTGCAGACGCGCTCGTACAGTTCGTGCGCGTCGCGATTGCGCGGCGCACGGATCATGTACAGCGCTGCCGCGTTCGGCTGCACGACGTTCGGTGCGACGCCGCCCGCATCGGTGATCGCGTAGTGGACGCGGGCATCGGGGATCATGTGTTCGCGCAGGAAGTTCGTGCCGATGTTCATCAGTTCGAGTGCATCGAGCGCGCTGCGTCCGAGATGCGGTGACGCGCCCGCGTGCGCGGCGACTCCCTTGAAGCGGAAGTACGCCTGTTTGACCGCGAGACTTTCGACATTCATGATGGTGTTCGCGACGCCGGGATGCCACGTGACCGCGGCGGACACATCGTCGAACAGACCCGCGCGGGTCATGAAGGTCTTGCCCCAGCCGCCTTCTTCGGCAGGACAACCGTAGAACCGTACTGTGCCTTCAATTCCGTTACGCTCCAGCGCGTGTTTGACCGCGACTGCCGCCAGATGTGCGCTCGTCCCCAGCAAATGGTGGCCGCAGCCGTGGCCATTGCCGTTGACGATCTCGTTCGACGGGCAGCAACTCAGCGCGAGACTCTCCTGACTGAGCCCGGACAGCGCATCGAATTCGCCAAGAATGCCGATCACCGGGCCGCCCGAGCCGGCTTCGGCGACGAACGCCGTCGGAATTCCGGCAACGCCCTCACGCACGGTAAAACCCGCCGACTTCAGAAACGCGATATGCGCGGCGGCGGATTTCTGTTCGGTATAGCCGAGCTCAGCGTATTGCCAGATTTCGTCCGATAGCTTGATGTACTTGTCTTTGCTGCTCTCGATGAAGTCTTGAACCAGTTCGATCGACACGGATCATCTCCTTAGTTAGGGTCACGACAATGGATGCGCGACAGGGTCGCGCATCAGTTCAGAATTGGTGGTTGATGCCCAGCGTGACGCTCGACACGGTGCGCCCGGGCGCAGGTGCGGGCGATCCGCTGTCGTAGTTGTAGGTGACGCTGGAATTCGGGCCATTTCTCATGACGCCGACCCGCCCGTACACAGACGTTCTTTTCGACAGGAAGTGATCGATACCGATGGTCGAACCGTATGCGTAGTCCTGCGATTTCGTCGTATCGCGGTACGCCGCCGAGACTCGCAGCAAATCGACTCCCCACCACTTTTGCAGGCCAAGCAGATACAGGTTTGCGATCGCGCTGCCGGCCGTCTGTGGAACGTAGCGGATGTAGGCAGCCTGCGCGATGAACGGGCCGACGTCGTACATCAGGGAGGCCAGATAGGTGTCAGTACGCTGCGTCGGCGCGATTTTTGTGTCGCCGACACAACTGCCTGTCATCGACGGATCACACCAGCTTTGGCCGAAGGCGATTGACAACACAGCTCGTTTGTCGATGTAAGAAACCATCGCCGAGCGCTGATGCACGGCGGGGCCTATCGATTGATCGCCTTTGAGTGAATAGCTCAGATCGAAGCCGAACGGGCCGAACCGCGGTGAGATATAACGCAACGTGTTGGGCAAGCGTCCCAGTGCGTCGCTGTTCGAACCGAGTCCAAGATCCGAGGTGCCGAGAAGATAGGTATAGACCGACTCGTGCGCGACGGCGAGGAACGGATCCGCACCGAGCGCCGCGGCACCGGCCGACGTATATTGACGACCCATGGTCAGTTGCCCATACATCGGATTCTGCATCCCGACATAGGATGCGCGATTAAAAAGCGACGTCGTGTCCTGAACCGCACCGGTATTGCCCATGAAGCCGTTCTCCAGCCGGAAGAACACGGTCCACCGATCGCCCAGATATTCCTGCCCATAGAAGCCGAACTTCGATGTCAGTGCGCCGCCCGATTGCAATCGCGTGATGCTGTCTGGTCCAGCCTTCGTATAGTTGATGCCCATGTCCAGCGTGCCGTAGAGCGTCACAAAGGTGCGCTGCGAAGCGACCCCTAGCGTCTGCGGCCCCAGGCCGGCTCCCCAGTAACCGAACGTCGCCTGCATTTGCGAGCCGGTTGCGTACATGCTGGCGGCCGCGTCGGGCGGTGCGCCTGGCGACACTTCGGCGGAAGCACCGGTGCACGCCAATGTGCCAAGCGAAGCGAACAGCACACCCAATGTTTTTTTCATTGCGAATCTCCACTTGCGTGTTTTGATCAATGCGCCGGTGAACGGGACGAGCCGTTCCCTCGCGTCTTATTCGAACGCGAATACTGGTTTACTCAGCGGGGTGAATATCGGTTTGGAGTTCGGCGTCCGGCCGCCCAAAGACGGGCCGTGCCGTTCGTTATGAGGTGCGTTTGCGCGGCTCGGGCAGGCTGGACATCGCGCACACGGTGACGATTCCGCAGGCGATCATGTAGAGCGCCAGTGACATGGGATTGCCCGTCTTTGCCAGCAGCCACGTCACGATGAACTGCGCGGATCCGCCAAAGAGCGCAACGCCAATGCTGTAGATAACGGAAAGCCCGCTCGCCCGCACGCTGGCCGGGAACATTTCCATGAGCAACAGCAACATCGGGGCGCTGCCGAAGCTACTCGCCGCAGTGACAATGGCGATCATGACAAGGGCCAGCGGTATGCTGGGATGCATGTTCATCGCCCAGAACGCGGGATAGATGAGCAAGGTCGTCAGCACCACGGACGCGATCGCAATGGGCTTGCGCGAGACGATCCGATCGGCGATCAGGCCGGAGACGAGGCACATGACTGTCATTGTCGCGCCCGACACGCAGCCCGCCATCAACGACAGTGAGGTGGAAAGGTGCAGCACGCGTACCAGATAGGTCGGCATGAAGAACACGACCAGATACATGCCTACCGTTCCGGCAACGATAGACAACACACCGCGCACTATCTTGCTGCCGTGCTCGCTGAACAACGTCGCGAGCGGATGAAACTCCGTGGCATCTCCATCAAGCGTTTCGTCGAGATGAGTGCGGATATAAAGGCCGACGGGCGCGATCAGCAGTCCAAGCAAAAATGGCATCCGCCAGCCCCAGGACTCGAGCGCGGAAGGCGACAGGCTCGCATACAGCACCGCACCGCTCAATGCACCGAGTACTGCGGCACATCCCTGGCTCGCGCCTTGCCAGCCGATCCGGAAACCACGGCTGCCGAAGCTGCCTGATTCCATCAACATCGCGGTCGATGCGCCGATTTCTCCCCCCAGCGAGAAACCCTGCAACATGCGGCCGAATACGATGACGAGCGTGCCGAGGGTCCCGGCCGTTGCGTAGGTCGGAGCAAAGGCGATGCACAGCGTGCCGCCCACCATGAGCGTGATCGTTAGCGTCAGCGCCGCCTTGCGGCCACGCCGGTCGGCAAAACTGCCTATCACCAATGCGCCGAGCGGCCGCATGACAAAGCCGATGCCAAATGTGCCGACAGCAAGCAGCAGGGAACCGTACACGTTATCAACAGGGAAAAACAGCTTGCCGATCAGCATGGCGAAGAAGCTGTAGACAGTGAAGTCGTACATTTCAAGCGCGTTGCCGATTGAACAGGCGGCAATCGTGCGTACCTGACGACTCGACTGGACAGATCGAACGGTAATGGGCGTTTCCGTGGTTGGCAGGGTGACGTTGCTCATCGAATTTCCGGAGGGGACGACGGTTTGATGGCAAGCACACGGGGTCCGTAGGAAGTGCGAGGACCGGTATTGGCTTGAGGTGAGCCAAGTATTTCCGCGCCAAAAAGCTAAGGCTATTCACATTTTTTTGGGCCGATAACTTTTGGTATGTACCTCGGGCGAGTCGGGGCATTCAGGCCGTGTTCAACGTCAACGGTTGCGGCTGAACGGGTCGAGTGCTGATGGAAACGATGCTATTGCGCGGCGATGAGCACGTCGTGGCTCACTGCAACGAGCAGCGGCTTCGCCTCGATTTTGAGTTTGTCCGGGTGCCTACGCGGCGCATGGTCCGACCGATAGCCGCAGGCAACTTGAGGCGACGGTATCAGGCAGATTTTGGCGTGGATTACCTGCTGTCGACGCGCACTGATCTTTACGTGATGGCGTTCTGGCAGCACGCAGCAGGCACGGACTGCCGTGACGGAAATGGACCGGGCGCCGCCGGGCACGAGGCCGGCGGCGCAAAACGGGCGATTGCCCGACGGGTTACCGGCTCAAGGGCCGCATTGACGACTACAACGATCGCTCTTCGGTCGTACGTTCACCGACCTCGTCCGCTGCCTCGACATATATCGCACACTCGGGGCAATTCTCAGCCGCGAGCGCCGCCAACTCTTCCAACTCCTTCGGCAGCGTCGATTGAATTCGTACGATAGCGTAGCCGCCACTGTCCAGTCCGAACAGCTCCGGGGCAAGACGGCTGCAATTGTTGTGACCGTGACAGAGGCCCGGCGTAATGCTTATCTTCATGGTTTTCACCTGCAGTGTGCGATATGAGATCGTGAAGACCCGCGACGGTTTCCAGCGATAGACTGCCGCGGCTGCCGTCCCTTCATGAGCGGCCGCGAGGGCAATAGCGGACCTGAAGCGAACAGAATGCGTCGAGTCCCCATTGGCCGTTCTCTATGCCGATGCCGCTCCATTTCCAGCCACCAAACGGTAAATGCGGCTGCACGACCAGGTGCGTATTGACGTAGGCGCTTCCGCAATCGAGCCGGGCGGCCACGCGTGCCGCACGCTCCTCGTCCGAACTCCACACCGACCCGGACAATCCGTACGGCGTTGCATTGGCCCGCGCGATCGCTTCGTCGAGATCGCTGTAGCGCAGAACGGGTAAAGCCGGACCGAACTGCTCCTCGTCGACGATGCGCATGCCTTCACGCGCCCCGTGCAAAATCGTCGGCTCGAAGAAGTAGCCCGGCCTGTCCATCGCGTGTCCGCCGGCGGCCGCCAATGCGCCGTCAGCCAATGCATCGGCGACGAGGCTCGAGACCCGCTCGAACTGAGGTTTGTTGTTGATCGGACCGATCTGCACGCCATCGTCCATGCCGTTGCCGACCCGTGCGCGACGGGCGCGGTCTGCGAGCGCTTCGACCACCGCATCGTGCAACCGGTCCGGCACGTAGACGCGTTTGATCCCCGCACAAATCTGCCCGTTGTTCGTGAACGCTCCCCAGAAAATGCCGGCCGCGATGCGTGAGGGATCGGCATCATCCAGCACGATCGCGGCGTCGTTGCCGCCCAGTTCCAGGGTGATGCGCTTCAGATCCGGGGATGCGGCAGCGGCGACCGCTTTGCCCGTTGCAACGGATCCTGTAAAGCTGATCTTGCGAACCGTCGGATGACCGGTCATCCACGCACCCAGCGCATCGCCGCCGCTGACCACGTTCAGTACGCCAGGTGGCAGATGCCCGGCGATGATTCGCCCGGCGGCGAGTGTCGACAATGGCGCAAACGGCGAAGGCTTCAACACGATCGTATTGCCCGCGAGCAGTGCGGGTGCGAGCTTCATCCCGAGAAGAAGCAACGGGAAATTCCACGGCGTGATCGCGGCGACGACGCCGAGCGGACGGCGTACGAGCACGGCCTGACCCCGCGCATCGTCCTGGAGCGTCTCTGGCTGCAGCGGCAGCGTCGCGAAATAGTTGAACCAGCGAGCGGTCTCGGTCACTTCGAAGGCGGCCGCCGTGAGCGGCTTGCCTTGTTCCTTTGTCACCAGTTCAGCAAGCTCCAGCTGTGCCGCGATCAATGCATTCGCGATGCCTTGCAGCGCGGCGCGGCGCACGCTGTCGTCGCTCGCGCCCCACGACACGAAAGCGTGCGCGGCACTGGCCATCGCATCGTCGAGCTGATCGCGGGTGCATTGTGGCGCTTGCGCAAAGACCTCGCCGGTGGCGGGATTGACGACGTCGAACCACGAGGCAGCGGTCGTCTCGCCGCCGTCGATCGTCATGTTGTAGAGGCTCATGAAAACTCCGGATTGGAAAAAGGTGGCGTCGCGTTCGGTCAGAACCGCAAGACGGCGCGTGCGCCGCGTCCAGATGCACAGTAGTCGAGTGCGTCGTTGACGGCGGGAAACTCGAACGTGCGGGTCACCAGTTCGTCGAGCTTCAAGAGTTTCTGTTCGTAGAGGTTAATCAGGCGTTGCACTTCGCGATGGACATGCGCGGAACCGTAAAGCGAGCCGCGAATGGTTTTTTCGGTCATGACGATACCGGTAAACGACGGCACGTTGACCACCACGTCGTCGGGGCCCGCGCCGACCAGCACCGCACGGCCGCCACGCCGCGTCATGCGGATCGCGTCGCGCACCGTGTCCTGATGGCCGACCACTTCGATGGCGGCGTCCACGCCGCGTCCCTCTGTCGCCTTGCGAATCTGGCGGATCAGTTCGGCGCCTGGCTGCAGAGTCAGCGTGGCGCCGAATTCTCGGGCGAACGCGAGCCGTTCCTCGCTCGGATCGATCGCGATGATCTGGCTCGCGCCGCTGATACGCGCGCCTTGTATCGCGTTCAGACCGACCCCGCCGCAGCCGATCACTGCAATCGATTCGCCTACCGCGACGCGGGCCGTGTTGACCGCCGCGCCGAACCCGGTCAACACGCCGCAACCGATCAGCGAAGCTGGGGCGAGATCCATCTCGGCCGGCAGTTTGACAGCGGCGCGGGCGGGCACGACGCAATGCCGCGAGAAAGTTCCAAGCCCGGCCATGTGATAGACCGGCTCGCCGTTCCATCGGTAGCGAGTCGTGCCGTCAGGCATCGTGCCGCGCGCCATCGCCGCCGTGCCCGAGTCGCACAGCGACGGTTGCTCGTGCTGGCAGTAAAAGCATCGGCCGCATTGGGTGAGCCAGCTCAACACGACGCGATCGCCCGCGACGAGTTCGGTCACGTCTTCGCCGACTTCGATGACGGTGCCGGCACCTTCGTGACCGAGAACGACGGGCAATGGATTGGGGAGGCGCCCGGTGAAGACGGACAGATCGGAATGACAGACACCCGATGCGCCGATTGCAACGAGCACTTCGCCGGCGCGCGGCGGTTCGAGATCCAGATCGATCATCCGGATCGGTTCGCCCGGACGGGTGAGGACGGCGGCTTGCGTTTTCATAAGTGAGGATGTTTCCGCGGAGAGGAGAGAGACGAGGGGCAGGTATGCCGGCCAGTCATCGATCGACAGCGATCAGAACCTGTTCCGGTCCGCGCGTTTGACCGGCGGTCCATTCGACCGCGTCCGGCGCGGTGAGATGAAAATTCGGCATGACACGCAACCATTCTTCGAGCGCTACGCGCAATTCGAGGCGCGCCACGTTCGAGCCGAGGCAACGATGCTCGCCGGAGGAAAACGTCAGATGCCGGTTGCGTTTGCGATCGAGCTTGACGGTGTCGGGCTCGTCGAACACGGCCGGATCGCGATTCGCGGCGGCGAGCGGCAGGATCACGCGTTCTTGCGCAGCGATGCAGCGGCCGTGGAGTTCGACCGGCTCCGAGGTCAGGCGCGCGATCGAAACCGGCGCATAGGCGCGCAACAGTTCCTCGACCGCGGTCGTGCGCATCATGTCCGGCTGCGCTAACAACTGCGCGCGATCGTCGGGGTGCGATGCGAGATGCCACAGGCTCGCGCCCATCGCGCTCCAGGTCGTGTCCGCGCCGGCCAATACAAGCAGGAACAGGCTGCCCAGCTTGTGCTTGCGGCTGAGCGGTTCGCCGTTCAGCGTGGCTTGGGCGAGATAGCTGATCAGATCGTCACCCGGCGCGCTCGCGCGTTCTTCGAGAAGCTTTTCCAGATACGCCAGCTTTTCCTGCACGACGGCGCTGCGCACTTTCTGGTCGAGCGGGCCAAGCCGCACCAGTCTGACGACCCAATCGACGAAACGGTTCTGCGCGTCGAGCGGGACCTTGAGAATGTGTGAAATCACCGAGAGCGCAAGCGGGCGTGCGAAATCGCCGACCGCATCGCCTTCACCTCGCTCGGCGATGGCCGCGGCGAGCCGGCGTGCTTCGTCGCGCACGAACGGTTCAAGTTCGGCGATCTTCGCGGGCGTGAAGAAAGGCGCGAGCAGATCGCGATGCGCCTTGTGGTCGTCAGGACTCGACGTGAGCGGTGGCAAAAAGAGTTCATGTCCGATCTCCGGAATCGGTCCGGCCACTTCGACGGCGCGTGACGAAAAGCGCGCGCCGTCGTGAGCGATGTCGCGCACGTCGTCATAACGGGTGACGACCCATGAGCCACCCCATTTGTCACTGTGCGCCACGGGGCAGCCGCCTTGCCGCATTGCAGCCCACAGCGCGTCCGGATCGTTGGCGTAGTCGCCCGCGAAGATGTCGTAGCCGTCCTTTACGTTGCTTGCGTTCGTTGCGTCGCTCATGAGTGTCTCCAATGTCGTTCCCTGTCACGTGCAGTTAACACTACATATAACAATCCAAAATGTCAAAGTGTGTAGAACGTTTTGTGTGGCATCCGGATCGGCAAAATGCCTTCCGGCTGTCGTTAGAGATCGCCGGTAACTTGCTGGCAAAGGGCGCTGCGCCGATGCCGCGTTTACACCTATCGAGGTTGCCGCAAGCGATGACTTAGACTTGACTATGTTCTACATAAAAATAAACATAGGAACTCATTAGGTAGATTAAATTCTGTGTGCGGCGCGGTGTTCCTGCAGCCCGTAACAAACATGGCGCGCCACAGCCCGCATTCACTACAATCGATGGAGCGAAGCGATGGGCGTGGAGGTTGGATTGGCCGAGTCATACTGGGCGAAAGACACATCGGCGGAGGTGCTGGACTGCACGCTCGGCGACCTGTTGCGTCAGGCAGCGGCCGAGGTGCCGGAGCGCGTCGCACTCGTTGAAGGAATCGAAGACTACGCAGTGCGGCGGCGCTGGAGTTATCGCGTGTTGCTCGAGGCGGCCGAGCAGGTGGCGCGTGCGCTGCTTGCCCGTTTCGCGTCCGGCGAACGGATTGCGGTGTGGGCGCCGAACTGTCCCGAGTGGATCCTGTTGCAACATGGCGCGGGGCTTGCGGGAATCGTTCTGGTGCCGGTCAACCCGGCTTTTCTCGCCGACGAACTCACGCACGTTCTGAAGACGTCGGAAGTTGCTGGCGTCTTCTACGCACCGCTCTACCGCAATAACGATCTGTCGGCGGTTCTGGCGTCGGTGCGCGCGCGCCTGCCGCATTTGCGCGAAACGGTGTGTCTGAGCGACTGGAAGGACTTCGTCGATTCGGCCAGCGCGAGCACGCCGCTGCCGGCAATCGCCCCCGGCGACATGGTGCAGATTCAGTACACGTCCGGCACCACTGGATTTCCCAAAGGCGCCTGTCTGCATCAACGCGGCATCGTCAACGCATCGCGCTTCGCCGCGTTGCGCGCGGGCTTCGGCGACGGCGGCGTGTGGATCAACGCGATGCCGCTGTTTCACGTGGGTGGCTGCGGCGTATCCGCGGTCGGTGCGCTGGCGCAACGTGGGACCTTCGTGCTGATGCCGGGCTTCGATGCCGCGAAGATGCTGGAAATGATCGAAAGCGAACGGGGTACGGCCACGCTGGTCGTGCCCACAATGCTGGTTGCTATGCTCGATCATCCGGACCGGCCGCGCCGCGATCTGTCGTCGCTCAAGCTGATTCTCTCCGGCGCGTCGGCTGTCCCCGCCACGCTCGTCAGGCGGACAACCACGACGTTCGGCTGCAAGTTTTCGATCCTCTTCGGTCAGACGGAACTGAACGGCGTTATTACGCAAACCGGCGGCGACGACTCGCCGGAGGATCAGGCCGAAACCGTAGGCCGTCCGTTACCGCAGATGGAACTGAAAATTGCCGACCCAATCTCGGGCGAGGTGCTGCCGCTCGATACGTCGGGCGAAATCTGCGCGCGTGGCTATCAGACCATGAAAGGCTATTTCAACGCGGCCGATGCGACCGGCGCCACGCTGCGCGAAGACGGCTGGCTTCATACCGGCGATCTCGGTGCAATGGATGAGCGCGGCTATGTACGCGTCACGGGCCGGCTCAAGGACATGATCATTCGCGGCGGCGAGAATATCTATCCACGTGAGATCGAAGAGGTGCTGTTCGATCATCCCGGCATTGCGCACGTGTGCGTGATAGGTCTGCCCGACGAGCGGTGGGGTGAGGTCGTGGCGGCGGTCATACGGCTCTCGGCTAACGACGGGGCAGCTCCTGATGCGGCGCCTCCCGGCGCGGCATTCGTCGACGGCTTGCATACGTGGTGCCGAAGCCGTCTCGCCGCCTACAAAACACCTGCCGTCTGGTTCTTTATCGACGAATGGCCGCTCACCGCGAGCGGCAAAGTGCGCAGGCACGTGCTGCGCGAGCAGATCCTTGGTGGCGGCCATCGCGGGCTGGTTGCCACGAAGACGCCCGTGCAACCGGTCGGTTGATCAGGCTGGCCTCATGACCGCACGCCTTGCCCTCGCGACAGACGCCTCGACGCGTGCCGCCCCCGCGGATACCGCTGCGCGGCGCATGAATTCCGGTAGCGCTCGCTCGTTACTGCTCACCTTGCTCGGCGAATTCGTTCGACCCGGCGGACACGCGGTCTGGACCGCCACGCTCGTTCACGCGATGGGCGGAATCGGGATCACGGAAAAGTCGGCGCGTCAGGCGATCGCGCGTGCGGGGGCGTCGGGATGGATCGAGGCGCACCGGATCGGCCGGGAGACCTGCTGGTCGCTGACCGGGCGCGGGCGCCGCATCATCGACGAAGGTGCGCAGCGCGTGCAGTCGATGAGCCGCAATGCGCCATGGGACGGCCGCTGGCTGGTCGTCGCGATTTCGCTGCCGGAATCGCATCGGCCCGAGCGCATCAAGCTCTATCGCGCGCTGTCGTGGGCGGGTTTCGGCAATCCGATGCCGGGTATCTGGGTCAATCCGCACACGGAACGCGAAGACGAGACGCATCGCGTGGTCGAGCAACTGGGTCTGTCCGCCTTCACGTGCGCATTCGCTGGGTCCGGATTGCGCTTCGGTTTGACCGACCGGCAACTGGTCGAAAAGTCATGGGACCTGGAGTCGGTCGCGGCACATTATGACTCGCTGCTCGACCAGTTCGGCAAGCTGCGACCGCGCTCCGATGACTCGGTGCTGTTCACGCACGTCAAACTGGTGAACGCGTGGCAGCGCGTGCCGTTCATCGATCCAGGTTTGCCGGCCGCCTTGCTGCCGTCGCGCTGGCGGGGCCGCGAGGTGGCCGCGAAGCTCGAGTCGTTGCGCGAGCATTGGAGCGGCGCGGCGCATGCGCGCTGGGGCGAACTCGCGGGCGCCGCGCCGGTGCTCTGAGCGGCGTCGCGCCGACTCGTCGTGCTAGCGGTTGGTGATCCTGGCCGGCAGCAGGAATGTGAGCAGGCAGCCCAGCATGGCGAGCCCGGCGAATACCACGAGCCCGGCGCTGACGCTATGCGTGGCATCCTTGATCCAGCCGATGAGGAAGGTCGCGAAGAACCCGCCGAGGTTGGCTACCGAGTTGATGAGCGCAATGCCTGCTGCCGCGGCGCGTCCTTTCAGCAGACTGCCGGGAATCGCCCAGAACACAGGAAACGACGCAAAAATGCACGCATTGGCGACGGTGAGAAGTGCGAGCGTGATAAATGTGTTGTCGAGAAAGCGTGCCGCTATGGCGATGCAGACGCCCGCGGTGAACAGCGGAATGATCAGATGCCAGCGCCGCTCGCGATGTTTATCCGAACGTGTCGCGAGCACCAGCATCAACAGGATCGCCGCGAGGCTCGGAATCGCGGTGAGGAGTCCGATCCGCAGACTGCCCTGTACGCCCGACTCACGAATAATGGTCGGCAACCAGAAGCCGATCACATAGATGATCAGCGCCAACGTCATGTTGATCAGAGACAACACCCACACATAGCCGTTACGCAACGCCGGGCCGGCGCCTTCGTGCTTCAGCATCGGCGGATGGCGTGCCAGATCGCCGCGCAGTGCGTCTTTTTCGCTCGCAGTCAGCCAGGTCGCCGCCGCGGCGTCACGCGGCAGCAGAATCAGCACCAGCAGGCCGAGTGCGATCGATGGAATGCCTTCGAGGAAAAACAGCCATTGCCAGCCGGTCCAACCGTGCACGCCGGCGGAGGCGCCCATGATCCAGCCTGACAGCGGGTTGCCGATCAGACTCGCGAGCGGCAGCCCCATCAGAAACAGCCCGACTGCGCGGCCACGCAGGTCCGGCGGATACCACTGCGTCAGATAGAGCAGTACGCCGGGCAGAAAGCCGGCCTCGGCCGCGCCGAGCAGGAAGCGCACGAGATAGAACTGCGTCGGTGTCGTCACGAGCAACGTGCACATGGACAACGCGCCCCACGTGATCATGATGCGGCTGATCCATAGCCGCGCGCCGAAGCGGTGGAGCAGCAGATTGCTCGGCACTTCCAGCGCGACATAGCCGACAAAAAACAGACCCGCGCCGAGCCCGTAGACCGTCTCGCTAAACTGCAGATCGACTGACATCTGTAACTTCGCCAGACCGATGTTGATGCGGTCGAGATACGCGGCGAGATAACAAAGGCACAGAAACGGAATTAGCCGCCAAGTGATCTTCCGGTATAGCGACGCCGTCGTTGCAATGGGCAACGCGATGCCGGGCGCTTCATAAGTCGGTTGCATAGGGATTTCCTTTGAGCTTGCACGAACGGTGGCGGGATAGGAAAAGGGGTTAAGCGCCGCAAGACCTAGAATTTGTGCCGCAAGCCGATGCGTACCGCGAGCTGATTGGTCGTGGAGGAAGCCGGCAGCGAGTACAGGTTGGCCACCTTGGCATCGCCACCCGCATGCTGATAAGAGACCGACGTGTAGACGTCAGTGCGTTTGGAGAGGAAGTAATCCACGGTGCCGCTAACTTGCTGATACTTCGGCTTCATGCCCGAATCCACCAGCTTGACGTTGCTCTGTGCGAGTGCGGTGGTCAGAAACAACGCGGGACTCGCCGCGTAACTGCCGAAGACTTCGAAGTTGTCGACATTCACGGGCGAGGTAGTGACGTCGAAACGCACATGGCTGTAGGTCGCACCGACGGTGAACTTGCCGATCTGGTAGTTACCGGACACGACCGCGATCTGTTGTTTGAGCACAGTGCCGGTCTCGTAGAGCGCCGGGAGCGACGGATAATCCGAGCCGGAAGTCCCGGACACACCCACCGCGCCCGTCGTGTTCCCGGCCGGCTGGCTTAGCGCCTCGTACGCCGCGGCAATTGAAAATGCGCCGTGTTTATAGCTTGCCCCGACGTTCCATACCCGATTGGTCGCGAACGAGCCCGCCTCATTGCCGAATGCGTAAATACCGCCGAACGAAAAACCGCCGTAGCTCGGGCTGATGTATTTGACCGCGTTGCTAAGGCGGAACGTGTGCTGGAGGTTGTCGTTATCCTGAACATGCCCGGAATAGACACCGAGATACGGTACCGAGCTGACCGGGATGACGAAATCCGCGATCAGGTCGTATTGCCGGCCGACCGACACCGTGCCGTACTGATTCGACAGGCCAAGATACGCTTGCCTGCCAAATTCGCGGCCGCCTTGCATGAAAGTGCCATCGAACAGGTTGAAGCCGCTTTCCACCACCGCGACGCTTGTCAATCCACCGCCCAGGTCTTCTGTGACACGCAGTCCCCAGGCGTCGCCCTGCATCACGCTGCTGGCGGTCTGCCAGTTCGATGACCCCTTCTGATTGTTGGTATAGGTGAGGCCCGCGTCGATCAGGCCATAGAGCGTCACAGTCGCGTGCGCGGCGCCTGTGAATACAAGACAGGTCATGCCGAAAGCAATCTTCTTCATCAACGTCTCCAAATGATCAAGATTTTTTTGTTATACGTACGACTAAGGATATTGATCTGGCGTGGCGCTTTGCGTAGCCGCGATTCGTTCATCGCGGAACATGGGTTGTTACGGAGCGCTTCTGATATGCTACATTGTGTGATATCAATTTACATCTCATGTAGCATTTATGCAGCGACGTGTTTACCCTTAAACGCCGATTTCCGGCGCCGGGGGATGCGTTCGTTAATTCATCATGGAGAAGGGACACGTGAAGCTCAATCCGTTCATCGATCTGCTTGGCGCAAGGGTCGAAGTGTGGCGTGACGGCTATGCCGAGATCGTTTTACCGGTCACGCCGAGCCTGCTGAATTCCGGCGGCATTCTGCACGGCGGTGTAACCGCCGCGCTGCTGGACTCGGTGTGTGGTCTCGCGGGTCTGTTCAATCGTGAAGAGGGGAAGCAGCGCGTAGGCTCAACCCTTTCGCTGACGCTGTCGTATCTGGAGAAGGGCGTGGGCACGCATATCGTCGGCAAGGGCTACGTTCAGCGCGAAGGCCGTTCAGTGTTTTTTGCCAACGGCGAGGCGTGGACCGACAGCGGTTTGCTTATCGCGACCGCGCAAGGCGTGTTCAGCCACGCCACGTTTGCGGCATGAAGCAGAGGGCAGCCGCTCAGGTGGGCACGCTTCGCGGCTTGACGTGTCCGTGGCAAACTACCTACCATCGGACGTTTTTAAACAGCACCCTCCATTTTTACGTTCGTCAGATCAGGAACGCGGCATGGCAGATTCGTCTCACAACGCAATTGAATTCGGCGACGAGGCCGATACCGCAGAACGCGTCACGCCGGGCAGCGCGCGGTCGCTTCTGTTGACGCTGCTCGGCGAGTTCGTCGTGCGCGAGGATCGTCCCGTGTGGACGGCTACCTTGCTGCACGCATTAGAAGGGGTTGGCGTGGCCGAGAAAGCGGCTCGCCAGGCGATTGCGCGTGCGGCAACGGCAGGATGGATCGAGAATGCACGTGACGGCCGGCGCGCCAGCTGGTCGCTGACCACGCGCGGCCGCGATCTGATCGCAGCGGGGTCGCTGCGTGTGAAGTCGCTGGCGGGCGAGGCGTGGAACGGTCATTGGCTGGTCCTGCATCTGTCCTTGCCCGAGACGCATCGCACGATGCGCGTCAAAGCCTATCGCGCGCTGAGCTGGTTGGGCTTCGGCAATCCATCGCCCGCGCTGTGGGTCAACCCTCATGTGAACAGACAGGCTGAAACGAAGGCGGTACTCGCGGAGCTGGGTCTGTCGGGGGTGGCATTCGGGTTTGTCGGGAAATCGTTCGATCTCGGCGTGAGCGATGCTGAACTCGCCCAGCGAGCATGGAATCTCGACGCCGTGTCGGAGCACTATCGCGAACTCGCATCGGCCTTCCAGAAGATGCGGCCGCGCTCCGACGACGCGATCCTGTTTGCGCACGTGCAACTGGTCAATCAGTTGCAACGCCTGCCCTATATCGATCCCGGTCTGCCGGACATCCTGTTGCCGGCCGGTTGGCAGGGACGCCAGGACGCCGCGAAACTGGGCACGATTCGGGCGCGCTGGCAGGACGCCGCCCACGCGAGGTGGACGGAGCTAACCGGCACCGCGCCGGCGCGGTAACCGGCTTCAGCAGTCGGGGGTGACACGCGAAGGCTCCGTGAGCTGCGTGTCATGCAGGCTGGCCGTTGCGTCAGCCGCGGGCCATTGTTCGACGAGTTCACGCTTGAGGATCTTGCCTGACGCGTTGGTCGGCAAGGCGTCGTAGCGCAGCCACCAGCGGGACGGAATTTCGAAGCGCCCGAGTGTCGTGCCCGCATGCGCCGCGAGATCGTCCGCGCGTATCGTCGCGCCCGGCCGCAGCACGACGGCGGCCGCCACTTCCTCGCCGAGATCGTCATGCGGCAATGCCACGACGGCGACTTCGAGCACACCCGGATGCGTAGAGAGGCACCTCTCCACGTGAGCCGACGCGATATTCTCGCCGCCGCGAATGATGATGTCTTTCGAACGACCCACGACATAAAGTCGATTCTCTTCGTCGAGACGGCCGAGGTCGCCGGTACGAATCCAACCGTCCTTGTCGGCGATCGGCGCTTCTTCGCCCCAATAGCGGCTGGCCGCCGACGGCGTGCGCGCGCAGATTTCGCCCACGCCGTGCAGATCCGCTTTATCGATCCTGATCTCGACTACCGGCAACGGCCGGCCGACGCAACCAGGCCGCCCTTGCAACTCCGCACCGGATGCCGCAGCCAAAACGCCGCCGGCTTCCGTCAACCCATACAAGCTGTTGACACGTTTCTTGATGAGCGGAAACGCCGCCTGAATTTTCGCGCGCAGTTCAGGCGAGACCGCGGCGCCGCCCATCGGGATCGATTTGACGCTGGAGGTATCGTAGTCGGCGAAATGCTCGAACTCGACCACGCGTGACACCATCGTCGGAATGCCGCCCCACACGCGTACGCGTTCCTGCTGGATCAGACTCAATACCTTTTCGGGTGTGAAGCGCCCTTCCAGAAAGATCAGTGCGCCGCCGGACAGCAGTGTCGAGAAGCTGATCTGAATACCCGACAAATGAAACAGCGGCACGGTCAGCAAGCTGGTCGTACCGGCGTGGTCCGGGCCCAGTTCATCCGGCAGGCGGCCGGTCAGCACCAGCAGATTCTGGATGTTCGCGATCACAGCGCGATGCGACATCACCACGGCCTTGGCGGCGCCTGTCGTGCCCGAACTGAACATGAGAATAGCCGGATCGTCTTCCGCGATATCCGCGTCGGGCAGATGGAACATCGCGTCCGCGCCATGTCCCGCTTGCAACTGATCGAAGGCGAGCCGTGAATAGCCGGCCGGAAAAGTGCGTTCTGCGGGACGGTCGGTGACGATGAGCGCGGGCTTCACCAGGTCCACTGCGTGAGCCGTCTCCGTGTCGCTCCACCAGGCATTGCCAAGTGCGGCGACGGCGCCCAGACGCTGGGTGGCCCAGAACGCGAGCAGCCATTCGACGCTGTTGAAGCCGAGCAGCATCACGCGGTCGCCGGTTCGCACTCCGGCCGCGCGAAGCTGTGTCGCCACCACGCCGACGGCGCGCGCATGTGTCTCGAAGCTGAGGCGCCGTTGTCCTTCGACGAGAAACGGCCGCTCACCCCAGCGCAGGCTATCGGTCAGCAATTCGGCGAGCGAGCGTGGCCGGTTTCGATAGGCGCGGCATGCATGCTGATCGACCGTGATCGATTCGACATCGCGGCCCCAACGTTGGGATTGACCGGCTTCGGTCATGACTTCCGCCATTTTTTACCTCTGTGATTGGATAGAAGGCGCGTCGTGCGCGAGACGCATTGCGTGACTCAGGAATCGGTGCACTGGCGTGCGGCAAGACCCAGCGCGCCGAGGACTTCGTCAGTGTGTTCACCCACGGCGGGCGACCCGGCCACGCGCGAACGTCGCTTGCCGTCGAAACGGATCGGCGCTTCAACCGATTTCACCGATGCCGAGTCGGCGCCGGTGTCCACTTCAATCCATGCGCCCGTGGCGGCGGCCTGCGCGTCGTCGATCAGATCCGCCGGCGTTTGCACCGGCGCCCACCACACTCCGTGTTCGTCGAACACTTCGGCCCAATGCGCGAGCGGATGCGCGGCAAACGCGGCGTCGAGCATGGGAATGAAGTCAGCGCGATGCTTCGCGATCGCCCGGGCGCTGTTGAAGCGCTCGTCGCCCAGCAAATCGCTGCGGCCGATCGCGGCGAGCACCGACGGCAGGTGGCGTTGCGCCTCCACGCCTACCAGGAAGAACCAGCGGCCATCCTGAGTGCGATAGGAGTTGTACAGCGGCGTACGCGACTCGCCGCGCGGATACGGCGGCTTGGGGTTGCCACCCATGGCCTGCACGCCGAGTTCGCCGCACAGCGCCCACATGCCGGTGCGCAATAACGAAGCCTCGACGAATTGGCCCCGGCCGGTGCGCTCGCGCTCCAGCAATGCCGCCAGCGTGCCGGTCGCCGCCGTCATCGCGGTGAAGCTGTCGCCGATGCCTTGCATCAGGGCGAGCGGTGCGCTGTCCTGCTGGGTGATCTCGTGCGAAATGCCGGTGCGCGCGAAAAAAGCCGCCACGTCATAACCTGGGCGGTTCTGGTCGGGACCACCCCAGCCGTATGCGCTGACCGAGCAGTAGACGAGCCGCGGATAGCGCTCGCGAATCGCCTCGGGTGTCAGTTCGAGACGCATCAATGCGTCGGGGCGCAAGTTGGTGAGCAGCACGTCGGCGCTGGCCAGCAAGGCATCGAACGCTTGCATGCCGGCCTCGGATTTGATTTCGAGTGCCACCGACCGTTTGCCGCGATTGGCCGCCAGAAACGCACCATTGGGCGTGTCGCTGCGCGCACCGAGCGATGAGAAGATCGCCCGCATCGGTTCGCCGCCCGGCGGCTCGATCTTGATCACGTCCGCACCCCAATCGGCCAGCAGGCCGCCGGCGAGCGGGCCGGCCATCCAGTGCGCAAATTCGATCACCCGTATGCCAGCCAGCGGCTGTGCGCCTTGATCGTGCGGCGCTGCGTGGGCGCCGTGCGGTGTCTCGCTCATATCTGTTCTCCAGGGTTTTCCAGAAGCATCCCGATCGATGAAGCCTTAAATGGCAATGCGGCGCTTGCGAGGGATCGGGTTGGCCTTGAAAAAATACTACATTCGTTGATACTATTAGTCAAACGATGTAGCATTTATTCGGGCGCTGGCGCAGTGGGCCGGATTGAACGGTCGACGGCCCGGTCCACGCGGTTGGCAATCTTTTGCATGGAGCTATGTATGGAACCAGCGATCCTGGTCGAGAAAGACGGTCCGGTTGCGCGGTTGATCCTCAATCGCCCCGAAAAGCACAACGCGCTGAAGTTCGACGACCTCGACACGCTGGTCGAAGCGCTTCACGAAGCGGAGGCCGACGACGACATCAAAGTCATCATCCTGAAAGGGCGAGGGCAGTCGTTCTGCTCCGGGCACGATTACAACGACGCGGTGCGCTCATACGGGCTCGAAGCGACCGAACCCGGTGTGAAACCGCGCCGGCCGAGTCAGCGTTCGCGCTTGCTGCGCGATCGCAAGCTTGGTGAGAACTACATGGCGTTCCAGTATTCGCTGAAGCCGGTGATTGCGCAGGTGCAGGGGTGGTGCACGGGCGCCGGGCTCTACCTGGTGGAACTGGTGGACCTCGCGATTGCCGCGGACGACGCCCGCTTCAGCCATTCGGAACAACGCCTCGGACTGGCCGGCAATACGTGGCATCTGAATACGCAGATCATGACCTATGGTCCGAAGAAGGCGCGCGAATTACTGCTGCTGGGTGACAACTTCGACGGCCGCGACGCCGAACGACTTGGCCTCGTGAATCAAAGCGTGCCGCAGGAGCAACTTGAAACCACCGTCGAAGACTGGGCCCGCCGCGTCGCGCAGCATCCACGCGACGCGCTCGTCACCGGCAAGGCAATGTTCCAGATGGCGCTCGACAGTCTCGGTGGCTCTCAGCAGTTCTATCGTGGCTATGTGGGCCACACGCTCGGGACCAATCTTCGACTGGAAGAAGATGAATACAACTTTTTGCGCGAGCGGCGCGACAAAGGCACCACTGCCGCCTTTAAAGAACGCAACAAGGTGTTCGACTGATTCGCCGGCGTTGTGCAGACATTAACGGCGCTGTGATTGAGCGCTTGTCGCACGCCCATGAGAGGAGACGAGAGTATGGATCTGCATGTCACGGAAACGAGCAAGGAAGACGGCGTGGCGATCGTGCGCCTGAGCCGCCCGGGTCGCGGCAATTCCTGGACCAAACGCATGAACGAGGAATATCGCTGGCTGATGGCGAGTCACGACGCGGATCCAGAGGTGCGGGTCATCGTCGTGACCGGCGCGGGGCGGCAGTTTTGCGTCGGCGCCGATTTCAAGGCGCTCGATCACTATGTCGACGCAAAACAGGATTATGTGGAAAGCACCAATGCACAGGTGTTGCCACAACCGGGACATGGCGTGCGTGAGGAATTCGATCACGAGATGGTCTGGCACTGGGGTCTGCAAAAGCCCGTGATTGCGGCGATCAACGGCGCCTGCGCGGGTATTGCCGTGGCGCTCGCGTCGTTCTGTGACCTGCGCTACGCGGTGAGCGGCGCCAAGCTCACCACCTCGACGCCGCGCCTGGGCCTGCCGGCCGAATACGGGCTGGCGTGGATTCTGCCGCGCATCGTCGGCCTGACGCATGCCATGGATATTCTGATTTCCGGCCGTGTGCTCGTTGCCGAGGAAGCGGACCGTATGGGCTGGTTGAACGGCGTGTTCGAAGCGGAAACATTCGAATCGCGGATCATGCAGATCGCCAAAGACCTTGCGAAGACCACCTCGCCGATCGCGGTCAAAACCGCTAAGCGGCAGGTCTATGCCGAGTTGCTGAGCGCCAACGTGGGCGCTGCCGTCGAAGATTCGAAGCGGCTGATCGGCGAATTGATGAAGGCCCCCGACTATCTGGAAGGCGTCAAGTCGATGCAGGAAAAACGCGCGCCGGCGTTCGCGGCACTGTCGGCGCCGTGAACCGCGCAATCGGCTGTACGCTGAAAGGGGACACACGAGGTGCGGGCCGCCAGTCTGCATCGCCGTCGGGCAAGAGGGAGAAACGGGATGCAAGCTGAGTTGAAACTTGAAGAATCGTATTGGCCAGCGGATCGTGCGCCGGATTTGTGGGAAACCACACTGGGCGACGTGTTGCGCGACGCCGCACGGAAGGTGCCCGATCGCACTGCGTTCGTGGAGGGCAACGCGGCCACGAAGGCCACTCGACGCTGGACCTATCGCGAACTGTTGAGTGCTGCCGAGCGCGTGGCGTTTGCTTTGTTGAAGCGCTTCGCTCCCGGCGATAGGGTCGCGGTGTGGTCGCCCAATTCCGCCGAATGGATTCTGTTGCAGCATGGCGCGAGTCTCGCCGGTCTGGTGCTCGTGACGGTCAATCCCGCCTATCTCGCCGATGAAGTCCGTCACGTATTGCGTAGTGCGAGAGCGGCAGGAATATTTTTCACCGCGGCCTACCGCAATACCGATCAGCGGGCGATTGTCGACGCGATTGCGCCGAGCTTGCCGCATCTGCGCGAGATGATCTGCTTCGACGACTGGGCGCAATTCTGCGAGGACGGCGACACGCCGGTTGAATTGCCGCGCGTGCAGCCCACCGATATGGTGCAGATTCAGTTCACGTCCGGGACCACTGGTTTTCCGAAGGGGGCGTGTCTACACCATCGCGGCCTGGTCAACGCATCACGCTTCGCGTCGTTACGCGCGAACTTTCCCGAAGGCGGTGTGTGGGTCAGCGCGATGCCGCTCTTTCACGTCGGCGGGTGCGCGGGGAGTCAGTTAGGCGCGTTCACGCGGCTGGGCACCTTCGTGATGCTCACACAGTTCGACGCTGCGTTCATGCTCGAACTGATCGCCGCGGAGCGGGGCAATCACATTCATGCGGTGCCTACCATGGTGATCGCGTTGATGGAGCATCCGAGCCGGCCGCGACTGGATCTAACGAGTCTGAAGGTGATCATGAGCGGCGGCACACCTGTGCCGGCGCCGCTGGTGGTCAAGGTCATGCAGACCTTCGATTGCCGCTTCACCATCACCTTCGGGCAAACGGAACTGAACGGCGTCATCTGCCAGACCTTTCCGGACGACACACCCGAGCGCCAGGCCGAAACCATCGGACGTCCCGCGCCGCAGATGGAAGTGAAGGTCGCCGACCCGCAAACCGGCGCGACTCTGCCGCTCGGCCAGACGGGCGAAATCTGGGCACGCGGCTATCAATCCATGCTCGGCTATTTCGACATGCATGAAGCGTCGAGAAGCACGCTGCGCGAGGACGGCTGGCTGCGTACTGGCGACCAGGCACGAATGGACGAGCACGGCTATCTGCGCATCACCGGTCGGCTGAAAGATTCGATCATCCGCGGCGGCGAGAACATCTATCCGAAAGAGATCGAGGACGTGCTGTGGACCCACGAGGCCGTCGCACAGGTCGCGGTGGTCGGCGCGCCGGATTCGAAGTGGGGCGAAATCGTGGTTGCCGTGGTGCGCTTCAAAGCCGACATACCAAAGCCGACCGCCGACGATCTGCACGCGTTTTGCCGCGCACGGCTCGCGGCGTACAAGACCCCGGCGTTGTGGTTCTTTGTCGACGAATTTCCCGCGACGTCGTCGGGGAAGATCCAGAAATACAGGTTGCGCGAACAGATCGCGGCAGGTGAGTTGGTGAGCGAACCACGCGTCGCCTCGCAAACCGCAGTGCCGTCTGTAGCGAAGGCGTCGATCGAATAGAGACGTACCGCCGCTTGCAAAAGCTCGCGATATAAAACGGAGCGGTCAGGCCGCCGCTCACAGGAGACAGGCATGATGTCATTCAACGACGCGCTGCGCGAAAAGCAGACTTTCCTACGCGAAGGCGAGAAACGACTATTGATCGACGGTCAGCATGTGAGCGCGGCCTCGGGGCAGACGTTCACGTCGATCAACCCGGCTACGGGGCGCGTGATCGCGACGGTGTCCGATGGTGACGCGGTCGATATCGATCGCGCTGTCGCTTCGGCGCGCAAGGCTTTCGAAGGGCCGTGGAGCCGGTTCAAGCCGGCTGAGCGCCAGGCGCTGCTGCTGCGTCTCGCGGATGTCCTCGACGAACACTACGAAGAACTGGCGTCGCTGGATACGCTCGATATGGGCGCGCCTTTGCTGCGCACGCGCGCTTCGCGCGATCGCGCTGTCGGTCTGATCCGCTATTACGCGGGTCTTGCGATGAGCATTCACGGCGAGACGATTCCGAATTCGGTCCCTGGCAATATCTTTTCGTACACGGTGAAGGAGCCGCTCGGTGTGGTCGGCGCAATTACGCCCTGGAATGGACCGCTGACCCTGGCGTTGTGGAAGATCGGTCCGGCGTTGGCCACCGGCTGCACGGTGGTGCTGAAACCGGCTGAACAGTCGCCGCTGTCGTCGTTGCGGCTAGGGGAACTATGCCTCGAAGCAGGCTTGCCGCCGGGCGTGCTGAACGTGGTCACCGGACGCGGCGGCGCGGGCGCGGCACTGGCCGCGCACCATGACGTCGACAAGATCGCCTTCACCGGCTCTACCCACGTCGGGCAGAAGATCATCGAGGCGTCAGCCGGCAACATCAAGCGCCTGTCGCTGGAATTAGGCGGCAAATCGCCGCACATCATTTTCGCTGACGCCGATCTCGACGCCGCGGTGCCGGCTGCCGCGATGGCGGTATTCGCCAACTCCGGGCAGATCTGTAGCGCCGGCACGCGGCTCTTCGTGCAGGAGTCGGTATACGACGAGTTTGTCGAAAAGGTTGCGGCGTTCGGCAACGCATTGCGCGTCGGCGATCCCGCCGACCCCGACATGCAGCTCGGGCCGCTCGTCTCCGAGCAACAACTGACGCGCGTCGCCGGCTATCTGCGCGCCGGCCAGGATGAGGGCGCGACGCTGCTCGGTGGAGGCCTGCCGGCTGGTCAGTCCGAATTGAACAACGGATTTTTCGTGCGACCCACGGTATTCGCCAACGTGCGCGACGACATGCGTATCGCGAGAGAGGAGATCTTCGGGCCGGTGATTTCCGCACTGCGGTTCAGCGACGCGGCCGATGTGATCGCGCGTGCCAACACCTCGGACTTCGGCCTCGGCGGCGGCGTGTGGACCCGCAGCCTCGCCACGGCGCAGCAGGTGACGCGTGGCTTGCGCACCGGTTCCGTGTGGGTCAATTGCTACCAGGCGATGGATCCAGCGGTGCCGTTCGGCGGCTACAAGATGAGCGGTTACGGCCGCGAGTCTGGACGCGAACACGTCGAGGAGTTCCTCAATACGAAGGCGGTGTGGATCAATGCATAGCCATGGATGCCATTGGCTCACGCACATGTCCCGACCAGCCCACCGCTCGAACCCGAAGTGCGCGATATCCGCAGCGTTAGTGCGCGCGCATGTGAAAGGAGTGCCCCATGCCTGCAACGTCTCCTTCTGAGCATTTCGATTACATCATCGTCGGCGGCGGATCAGCCGGCTGCGTGCTGGCGAGCCGCCTGTCAGCGAAGCCCGCCAACCGCGTGCTTCTCTGCGAGGCGGGCGCCGACATTTCACTCGACAACGTGCCACCCGCGATCCTCGACAGCTATCCGGGCACCGCTTATCTGAATCCGGACTACATCTGGCCGGAGTTGCAGGCGTCGACCGTGCGGATCAACGGCGTGGCGGGCCGCGCACGCAAGTATGAACAGGCGCGCATCCTCGGTGGTGGTTCGTCGATCAACGGCCAGTTCTTCAACCGTGGTGCGCCGTCCGATTACGACGCCTGGGAGACACACGGCGCGCGTGGCTGGAATTGGGATTCCGTGCTGCCATTCTTCAAGCGGATGGAAACGGATATTGACTTTCATGATGCGCTGCACGGCACCAATGGGCCGATACGTGTGCGGCGCATTTTCCCCGAGCAATGGTCCGGCCATGCGCGAGCTGTCGCCGCGGCGCTCGAGGCGCAAGGTTATGACTATTTGCCGGATCAGAACGGCGACTTCCGCGATGGCTATTTCCCGATTGCGATTTCCAATTTCAACGAGCAGCGCGTGTCGGTCGCGACGGCTTACCTCGACGCGGCAACGCGCAGTCGGCCGAATCTCACGATCAGAACCGGCACCGAAGTCGCGAGCCTGAGTTTCGATGGCACGCGTTGCACGGGCGTTGTGATTCAGGAAGGCGATAAGAGCAAACGCGTGAGCGGCGGCGAGATCATCGTATCGTCGGGCGCGATTGGCTCGCCGGCGTTGCTGCTGCGCTCCGGAATCGGGCCGGTCGCGCATCTGCGCGATCTCGGCATCGACGTTGTCGCCGGACTGCCGGGCGTCGGGCAGAACCTGATGGAACATCCGTCGATCGCACTGGCGTCGTTCATCGACGACGGCGCGCGCATCAACGACGTGACGCGCCACCATATCCGTGTCGGAGCCCGCTATTCGTCGAAGATCGGCGGCGCGCCGCAAGGCGATATGCTGATCCTCGGCGTAACAAAAACGTCGTGGCATGCGGTGGGTCGCCGCATCGGCACCTTGCTTAACTACGTCAACAACCCGTTCTCGAAGCGAGGCGAGGTTACGCTGCAGTCGAGCGACTGGCGTGTTCGACCCAACGTCGCACTGAACCTGCTGGACGACGAACGCGATCTGGACCGGCTCGTCGACGGTTTCCAACGCATGGCCTTGTTGCAGGCGAGTGCCAGCATGCAGGCCGTGACGAAAGATCCTTTTCCCGCCAGTTACAGTGAGAAGGTGCGGCAGGTAGCGATGCTGAGCGCGAAGAACAAGTTCATTACTGATGTACTGGCAAAACTGCTCGACGGCCCGGCACCTTTGCGCAGCTTCCTGATGCGGCGTGTGGTGGCCGGCGGTCCGACGCTGGAAGAATTGCTCGGGGACGATAAGGCATTGCGCGCGTTCATCCGCGGTGCGTGTGTCGGCGTATGGCATGCGTCGTGTACCTGCCGTATGGGTGCCGCCGACGACCCCCTTGCGGTGACGGATGAGTTTGCGCGGGTGCGTGGTGTGCAGGGATTGCGGGTCGTGGACGCGTCCATTTTTCCGGTCGTTCCGGGTGCCAACACGAACGCGCCGACACTTATGGTCGCGGAGAAGATCGCCGACGGATTGTTGTCGGTGCAGCCGGATGGTGGAACGATCGCGGATAGAACGATGTCGCCGGCGTGATGCCTGTGCCTGGAACTGGGCTTATCCAACCGACGCTCAGTTGCCTGATCCGCAACCCCGGGCGCCGACGATCTTCAGCGTATAAACCGTCGACACGCCCAACTGCTGCGGCGCGATCGGCTCGACTAGCCAGGAAGGCAATTGATTCAGGTCCAGTTCGCTTGGACCGAGTTCAACCGTAACGTCCGCCAGTGTGATGACAAGCGTCGGCAACGCCGCATGGTTGAACACGACGAAGAATGGATCGTTATCCGTCACGCTGCCGCTAGCCGTGGTTTCCTTCTTCGACGTGACCATGCGCTTGACTTTATCAGCCTCGACGATCCAGGCGTGCGCACGGCCTCGGGTCCGAACCGCCAGTTGCAGCGTGCCGGCGTCGATCTGCTGAAGCGCGACGGAGGGCACGCGCGCTGGATCTATCGAGTCGGCGGTTTGCAGTGAAGGGTGCGCGAGTTCATCGCCGGCGGGATCTTCGATTCTGTATAGATGGCTATCGACCTGTTCGCGCCGGCACGACGGATAACAGCTTGCCTGCGGCACGTCGATGCGCGTGACCAGATGCCCATCGGGGACAAGCGTGGTTCGATCGACAAACTCGATCACTTCGTAGTGGCCCGCTTCGGCGGCGCCGCAACGGATGTGTTGATCCGACGCCGCGCCACCGGCCAGGGGTGCGCCGGCATGCGCGAGCGCGATAGGCAAACACAAAGCTGCGAGGGCGCATGTGAATGCTCTCATCGACGCTCCGGCACGTGAAGTTGACCCGCCATGTCGTTGCACGCCCGCAACCTCATGCCAATCAGCTTCAGATCGGTTCAGACCAGCTCGCGTGTGGCGGCTTCGAATTCCTTCAGATCGAAACCCGGCGCCGCCGCTTGCGCGATGGTCGGCAAGGCGGCGCGGGCCAGCAATTTGCGCGATGCCATATGGTCGCCGGGCCGGTTACACGATTCCACGGCGACCAACTGGCCGGCGTGGAAGCACAACACGCTCAATTGGCGACTCTCGCTCGATCCGAGCAAGACCGTTTCGTCATGACCATCGGAGAGCCCCGCGATCTGCAGTTTCAGGTCGCCCTGGTCGCTCCAGAACCACGGCAAGGCGGTGTATGCGACCGGCTTGCCCATGAGACGCGCCGCGACATTGCGCGCCTGGTCGACGGCATTCTGCACGGACTCCAGCCGGATCGGCGCAGCGCTCCAGGCCGACGGAAAGTTGACGGCGTCGCCGATGGCTGAAATTGACGGGTCGCTCGTCAGCAACTGCGCGTCGACGCAGATACCGTTCTGCACGGCGAGGCCCGCATCGGCAGCGAGATCGGTGTTGGGAAGCACGCCGATCCCATACACGACCAGTTGCGCGGGCAACCGACGACCGTCGCCCGTTTCCACACCCGCCACCCGACCGTTTTCGCCGACCAGTCGCGCAACGGTTTGTCCAAAGTCGAACTTCACGCCCCAGCCGGTGTGCGCAGCGCTAAACAGCGTAGACATAGGCCTGGAGAGGGCGCGTGCCATCGGCCGGGTGCCGAGTTCGACAACGTGGACCGATAACCCTTTGGCCGCCGCAACCGCCGCGAATTCCAGGCCGATGAAACCGGCGCCAACTACGACCACGTCGCGCGCGGCCGCTACGCATGGCGCGAGCGCGTCAGCATGCTCCAGCGTGCGGATGCCGAACACGCCGTCGAGTTCGATTCCTTCGATGGGTGGCACGCGGTTGCGCGCGCCGGTGGCGAGCACCAGATGGTCATACGGCACATGCTCACCACTCGCGAGTTCCACACGCTTTGCTTCGCGATCGATCTGAGTGACGCACGCTTCAACCCGCTCGACGCGCTGCTGCTCAAACCATTCGTGCGTGCGAAAGCGCAGCGCAGTCGTGCCAATCTTGCCGAGCAGGTAGGCCTTCGACAGCGGTGGACGTTGATACGGCACACCGGGCTCGTCGCCGATCAGCGTGATGCGGCCTTCGAAACCTTCCTGCCGCAGCGAGGCCGCGGTCTGATATCCGGCCTGGCCGGCACCGACGATGACAACGTTATTCAATGACATGAGAGGACCTGGAGTGCGGAAGTCAGGCAAGATTCAGCGAATCGAATTTCGGGTAACGACCGAGTGGCAGCAGCGTGATGGCGCCGAGCAGAAAGGCGCCGCCGCAGATCGTCAGCATCGTCGTGTATGAACCGGTCACCGTGTAGATCCGGCCGAAGAGCCACGGCGCCAACGCCGACGCGATGGTAATCAGCGCGACGTGCACGCCGAACAAACGTCCGTAATCGCGCATGCCGAAGTAACGCGCCATCAGATAGGCGGCAATGTCGAACTCGGCGCCGGCACCTAGCCCGATCAACAACGTGGCAAGCGCAAGCGTGGCGGCGTGATCGGCGCCGGTGGTGGACAACAGCAGACAGCCCAGGGCGGGCATGGCCAGCGCGACGGCAGCGACGGCGGGCGCCCACAAACGGTCGATCAGATAGCCGACCAGCAACCGGCCACCAATCAGCGAGAGCCCGAAGCTGCCGAATATATGACTGGCTTCGACCGCCGAGAGCCCCTTGTCGCGCAAGAGCGGCACGGTGTTGCTGACCATCGAGACGGTTGCGGCCACCACGAGCGAAAGAGCGATGTTAAGCGTCCAGAAACGCGCCGAACCAATCGCGTCCCGGAATGCGAGGCCCGTGTGCGCCCGCACGGGTGGCGTTGCGCGATGGCCTGAGGTACGTTCGCTACGGCCTTCGTGTGCGTCTTGCCCGGTCGGCGTGTGCAGCCACATCAGCACGAGCGGCAACACCAGAACCAGGGGTAATGCGGCCAGTAACAGAAACGCGGCTTGCCAGTTCCAACGGCTGATCACCCACGTCACCGCCGAAGGGATCAGAATCGCCGAGAGGCCGGTGCCCGACAACATCACCGCCAACGCCAGGCCGCGATTACGCTCGAACCATAGATTGACGAGATGTGTCCACGTAATGTGCATCGTGCCCATGCCGGCGATCGGCAGCAGCGTGCACATCAGATAGAGCCAGCCGATCGAGTGGCCCATCACCTGCATCAGCGACATCGACGCGTAGACCACGGCGAGTCCGATCAACGAGGCGATCGTCACATGCCGCATTCCATAGCGTTCATTGAGCCAACCGACGATTTGCGCGCCGATCACCGCACCACCGAACAAAAAGCTGATCGCCGGCTGCAGTTCACCGCGGCTCCAGCCGAACGCATGTTGCAGCGGAATCACCAGCGATCCGAACGCATACAGCAGCGAAGCGTTGGCGGCCACGCCGAGCCCGAGCATCGCCATCAGCACGGGGCGCCAGCCGGCGCGGAATTCGGTGAGGTCGATGGCGGCGGATTGAGACGAGTCAGAGAGGGACATCGGCGGTTCCTTTACGGATCGGCAGGCGGCAACTGTGCGCGCAAAACGCATGTTGGAAGCTGTCTGTCGCATGGGTGATATCGCAAACAAAAAAGAAATTTTACTGATAGATTGTTTCGGATAACTCGGTAAAGACTGTCGGGTAGCGCTCGGTCGGCTGAGTTATTCGCCGTTCCGGTCCTAAGCTGAACCGCATCATTGCTTGACCAGCAACACGCCGGCGCCGAGTGGCCCACCGCCTGCTGCTGCGATCGCCACCTCGTGCGGCGCGACCTGGCGGTCGCCGGCGCGGCCCCAGAGCTGCGCGCAGGCTTCGTGCACATAGCCGAGACCGTGCGTGCGTCCACCGGACAACTGGCCGCCGTTGGTGTTCAACGGCAACTGGCCGTCGCGCGCAATCCGCCGGCCGCCTTCGATAAACGCGCCGCTCTCGCCGCGCGGGCAGAGGCCGAGGCCTTCCATCCACAGCATCGTCAGGATCGAAAAGCCGTCGTAGAGTTGCGCGTTGCCGACGTCTTTCGGTTTGAGATCAGTGCGCGACCACAGCATGCGCCCGACGTCGAAGCAGGCGATCTCGGTCAACGAAATCTGATCCCACGACCACGGCTGGTGCAGCGCAGAGCCGATCGCTTCGAGCCGGATCGGCGCGTTGGGCCCATGGCGCGCAAGGTCGGCGCGGGACAGCACGATGGCTGTCGATGCGTCGCAATGCACGTCGCAATCGAACATACGCAGCGGCGTGGAGATCATGCGCGACGCGAGGTAGTCGTCCATCGTCATGGCACTGCGAAACACCGCCTTCGGATTGAGCGCGGCGTTGGCGCGACACGTCAGCGGAATCTGTGCAAGTTGCTCGGGCGTCGTGCCGTACTCGTGAAAATGGCGTTGCGCGTACAGCGCCATCAGGTTGATGCCGGAGACGACATTGAATGGCGTATACCACTGCCAGAAATAGCTGCTGTCGCGGCCCACCGTCTTGTTGGTGAGGGCGCTCGCGGTTTTACTCTTGAGGCGCGCGCTCGCCTCGGTAATGGTGCGAAACACCAGTACGTGCTTGCACAAACCGGCTGCGATCGCCATCGCGCCGTTCACCAGACCCGTCAGCGGCCCCGGCCCTTCGTAGCCCGCGCCGTACCAGTTCACCTTCAGGCCGAGCACATTCATCAACGCATTCGGCCCAACCGGCGAGAACGGATTGCCGTTGTCGTTGTCGCCGGGCCAGCACGAAATTCCGTCGATGTCCTCGCGAGTCAGGCCCGCGTCGGCGATCGCTTCGAGCGCCGCATCGACGCTCAACTGCATGGGGCTGCGATTCGATGGGCGACCCACTTCCGACTGACCGATACCGCTAATCGCGACGTTCTTCTCGAACAGATCCTCGCTCATGCCGCGCTCCGTTCGGGATCGGCTTCGAAGAGCGGCAGCCACACATCCTCATGCTGTTCAAATTTCACACGCACGGGCATGCCGATATGCACGTCGCTGACCTCGCCACCAACGATATTCGTCACGAAACGCAGGCCTTCGCGCTCCGCGAGTTCGACGATCGCGACGACATACGGGACTGGAAGATCCGGCAGCCACGCCTGATGATTGACCGTGAAACTGACCACCTTGCCGCGCCCCGAGACCGGCTTTGCGCCGACGTCCCGCGACATGCAGCGCGGACAGATCGGCGCCGGCGGGTGAAACAGACGGCGGCATGCATCGCAGTGGTAGACGTTGAGCAGGCCGTGCTCACCGCCTTGCCAGAACGGCGCGGTTTCAGCAGTCAGAAGAGGAAGTTTTCTCGGCATGGATGCGCTTGATTTCGTATTGCCTGGCAGTTGACCGTGTGTTGATGTCACCATAATATATGAACAGAAATGCGAAAAATGTATTAAATTAGCGAGAACGGCGCAGGGTTTTCCCGCCAGGGAAATCACTCAGAAGCCCGGTCAAACACAGGAGACAGGCGTTCTTATGCCGACCAATCAACTTATCCATCGCAGGGTCATCGTCACGGGCGGTCTTGGCGCGCTAGGGCGCCAGGTCGGCGTCGAACTGAGTGCGCGCGGGGCACGCGTCGCGCTGGTGGATCGCGCGGCAAGCGTGGCGATCGATGGTGTCGAAGCGGTATTCGGCGGTGTCGATCTCGGCGATGCAGTCAGTACCTCGAACGCGTTCGGGCAGATCGCCGAGCGGCTCGGCGGTATCGACGCGCTGGTCAACATCGCGGGCGGCTTCGCATGGGAAACGCTGGAGTCGGGCAGCATCGAAACATGGGACCGTCTCTATGCGATGAACGTGCGCACGGCGGCGATCGCTTCGCGTGAAGTCCTCGCGTATCTGCTGCGCGAGAAGAGCGCGCGCATCGTGAATGTCGGCGCGCTGGCCGCCTTGAAAGCGGGTGCGGGCATGGGCGCATATGCGGCGTCGAAGGCCGGCGTCGCGCGGCTCACCGAGGCGCTGGCCGAGGAATTGAAAGACCGTAACGTCACCGTCAATGCGGTGCTGCCGAGCATCATCGACACACCGGCGAATCGCGCGGATATGCCGGACGCCGATACGTCGCGCTGGGTCGCGGCGGACAAGCTTGCCGCTGTGATCGCATTCCTGCTGTCGGACGATGCCAGTGCGGTGACCGGCGCGTGTCTGCCGGTAGCGGGGCGCGTGTAATGGGCGCCGCGCTGTCTCCCGACCTGAACACACAGCGGCAGCCTGGTGCCACGCTGAGCTGGAACGACGGTTTCCTGCTCGGCTTCGCGCCGATGGACGAGACGCATCACGAGTTCGTCGATTGTGTCGCCGCTTTGCAGCGATGCGATGAAGCGTCCGTACCTGAGACGCTCGCGGCTTTCGAAAAGCATGCGGTTGCGCATTTCGCGCAGGAAGAGCAGTGGATGCAGCGCACCGGATTTCCCGCCGCCCAGTGCCACGCGGACGAACATGCGGCGGTTCTGCGCTCGGTGCGTGAAGTTGCACAGATGCTGCGCGACGGTGCCACTTGCCAGCTTGCGCGCGAACTGGCGCAGGCGCTCGCCGACTGGTTTCCCGGCCACGCCGATTATATGGACGCGGCCTTGTCCCACTGGATGAGCAAACGCACCCATGGCGGCCTGCCGGTCGTACTGCGACGCGCCATACCCGGCATCGCTGCCGCTGTGCCCGATTCATCTCTTCAAGCCGGAGCCATCCGATGAGACTCGTGACTTTTCAATTGGCCGACGGCGCGCAGCGCTCGGGCGCGCTGTTCGACAACGACCATGCGGTGCTGGATTTGCGCGAGGCGAGCCGCATCGTACGGGGCGGAGACGGCGTCGCGTTGGCGAGCGTGCAGGCGTTGCTGACCGGCGGCGATCCGTTGCTCGAAGAAGCCCGCGCGTTGCTGGCCCGCGCGCCCGCCGACGCAGTGCGCGAACGCAGCGCCGTGAAATTGCTAGCACCGATTCAACCGCCCACGCAGATGCGCGACTGCTCGTGCTTCGAACTGCATCTGCGGCAGAGCTTCGCTGCGGCTCGCCGCGCACGCGCCCTGCGCACGCCCGACCCGGAGGCGACGCTGAAGGCGATGAACACGCGCGCCGACGATCGCGTGATCGACACCTTCAACCGTCAACCGATCTACTACAAGTGCAACCGTTTCGCCGTGATCGGCCCCGACGACGACGTGATCTGGCCGGCCTATAGCCAGCTGCTCGACTTCGAACTGGAATTCGGCTGCTACATCGGGCAGCGCGCGAAAGACGTCTCGCGCGAGAACGCACGGGCTCACATCTACGGCTACACGATCTTCAACGACATCAGCGCGCGCGACGCTCAGGCCACGGAAATGGGCGGCATGCTAGGACCGGCCAAAGGCAAGGACTTCGACACAGCGAACGTGATGGGCCCGTGTCTCGTCACCGCTGATGAACTCGGCGACCCCTACGATCTGACGATGATCGCGCGCGTCAATGGTGAGGAATGGGGGCGCGGCAACACGCGCGACATGCGCTGGCAATTCGAAGATGTGATTGCGCATATCTCTCGCTCTGAGACCTTGCATCCGGGCGAGTTCCTGGGTTCGGGCACGGTCGGCAACGGTTGCGGACTCGAACAGCTCCGCTATCTGAAACCGGACGATGTAGTCGAGCTGGACGTGGAGGGGATTGGCATCTTGCGCAGCAGGATCGTGCGGCCGGTCGTGCAGGAAGTCGAGGCATGAGTGCCGTGCAAGGCGACGCCGGACAACCGGCGCAAAACACGCAGCCGGGTCTGCTAGCCGGTCTGAAGGTGATCGACTTTGCCACTGGACTTGCAGGCAGCGCCACCGCGCTGTATCTAGCCGAAGCCGGCGCGGACGTCGTGAAGATCGAGCGGCCACGCCATGAGTCCGAGCGCGACGCGGCGCTCTTTCATGTGCTCGATCGTGGCAAGCGCCGGGTGACCGATGGCGACGTCGCAGCCCAACGCGATCTGCTCGATAGCTTGTTGCCGGATGCGGATGTGCTGGTCCACGACCTCACGCCCGCCGAAGCCGCCGCATGGTTGCTGGACGACACGCAACTGCGGCAACGCCATCCGGCGCTGGTTGTCGCGAGCGTCGGTGGCTGGCCGCGCCGTCATGTGCTCGCCGATGCGCCGGTGCGCGAAACGTTGGTGCTGGCGCGTCTGGGCATTCTCGACGAACAGCCGGGGCACCGGCCTGGTCCCGTATTTATCCGCATGCCGTTCGCAAGCTGGATCGCGAGCTGGCTGAGCGCGGTCGGCGTCATGGCGCGGCTGATCGCGCGTGAACGTGACGGGCATGGCGGCATCGCGCACACGAGTCTCGCGCAAGCCGCGCTCGTCCCGATGACGATGCACTGGTCGCGCGCCGCGCAGCCCACGCCTGTTTTTGCCAAGGGACTCGACAAGAGCGTGCCGATTCCGCTGCATCGCTGCGCGGACGGCCGCTGGATTCACGTGCATTACTCGCCCGACGCCGCGCCGTGGATGGCCGAGGCGCTTGCCGCTATGGGTCCGGACGAGGTGGCGCGCGCGAATGCGCAGTGGCCGCCGAGCCATGTCGCGCCCAACTTCGGCGCGAACCGGGAAATCATCGCCACGCGCAACGCGCAGGACTGGGTCGAACATTTCTGGGCGCACGACGTCGCCGCGCAGATCGCCGCGCCGTTCGGCGAGATTTACGCTGATGAACAGGCGCGACTCAACGGCTATGTAGTCGGGGTGGACGATCCGGTTTTCGGCAAGACGTCTCAACCCGGACCGGCTTATCACGTCGATCCACCAGCACGTGTGCGTGGACCTTTGCAAGCGCCGATTGCAGCACGCGATATCGGCTGGTCGGACAAGAATCGTTTTAGTGCGACTGCTCGCGCGGATTTCTATGCCGCGAACGCAGCGCACGCGCCAGGTGCTGCGTTCGCTGCTTCACGTCCGCCCCTCGAAGGCCTCAAGGTCCTGGACCTCGGTGCTTATCTCGCCGGTCCGTTTGCCTGCATGGTGCTCGCCGACCTCGGCGCCGACGTCATCAAGGTCGAGCCGCCAGCGGGGGACGCGATGCGCCGCCTCGAACGCGCGTTCGCCGGCACGCAGCGCGGCAAGCGCGGACTCGCGCTGAAGCTCGGCGCCGAAGGCAGCAAACCGGTCATCGAGGCGCTCGCGAACTGGGCCGACATCGTTCATCACAACGTGCGCTTGCCGGCGGCGCGCAAGCTCGGCATCGCGCCCGACCAGTTGCGCGCGATCAAGCCGGCGCTCGTCTGCGCGCATGTCAGCTCGTATGGTCCGCAAGGTCCGCGCGCCGATTGGCCGGGATTCGATCAGTTGATGCAGGCAGCGGTGGGCTGGGAGACAGAATCGGGCGGAGAGGGCAATCCGCCGAGCTGGCTGCGCTTTGGTGTCGGCGATCATCTGGCGGCCTTGTCGTCGGTGTTCGCGGTGTTGCTCGCGCAGCTTGCGCGCATGCGGACCGGCGAGGGACAGGCGGTTGCCTCGTCGCTGCTCGGCGCGATGACGATGACCGCGAGCGAGGCTATCGCGATCGATCAGGAGCGCGCCTTGACGCCGATGGCGCATCTCGACGCGGGTCAGCACGGTATCGCGGCCACGCATCGCCTCTATCGCTGCAAGGATGGGTGGATCGCCGTGGCGGCACTGAGCGCAGCGGAAGCTGACGCCTTCACGCGGGTCGCTGGCAAAGAACCGGAAGCGACGTTTGCCGCGCTCGATGTAGCGGCGGCGCTGGGCGAGTTGCATGCAGCGGACGTACCCGCCGAGCCCGCATTGGAATCGCAAAGCGACGCGTTCCTCGACAGCGCCGAGCATGCCGCCGCCGGGCTGCATGCCACCTATGGGCACGCGGTGTACGGCTCGCTGCAGCAGATCGGCGCGCTCTGGGACTTCGACGACCTGCCGCTCGTCATCGAGCGGGCGCCGCCCGCGCTTGGCGAGCACAGCCGCGAGGTGCTGGAGATGCTGGGTTTCGACGCGCAACACATCGAAGAGCTGGTCAATCAGGGCGTCACGCGCATATGAGCGTCACGGAGACAAGGACAATGAACGAACTGGATTTCACCGGCAAGAACGTGCTGGTGGTGGGCGGATCGAGCGGCATCGGCAACGGAATCGCCCATGCATTCCTGCAACGTGGCGCGACGGTGCATGTGTGGGGCACGCGTGCTTCGGTCTCCGACTACGCCGATTCGATCGATTCGAATCTGAAGGGGCTGCATTACGCCCAGGTGGACGTGTCGGAGTCGGTCAATATCGAACGCTGCGAACTGCCGTTCGACAGGCTCGACGTGCTGGTGCAGGCGCAAGGCACGGTGCTCTACGACCGTCAGGAGTTCAAGACGCCGGGCTTCAAAAAGGTGCTCGACATCAACCTGACCAGCCTGATGGCTTGCGCGGACCGTTGCTTCGAATCGTTGAAAGCGGCGCGCGGCGCGATGATCATCGTCAGCTCGGCCGCGGCGTTCCATTCGACGCGTGGCAACCCCGCGTATAACGCGTCGAAAACCGGCGCCTTCGGTTTGACCCGCACGCTAGGCGAAGCGTGGGCGCGCGACGGTATCCGCGTGAACGGCATTGCGCCCGGACTCGTGGAAACCAAACTCACGCGCGTGACGACCGCCGATCCGAAGCGCCTCGAAGGCGCGCTGCGACGCATTCCGCTTGGCCGCCTCGGCACGCCCGCGGACATGGCCGGTGGCGCATTGTTCCTTGCGTCGCCGCTGTCGGCTTACATGCTTGGCCAGACCTTGCTGCTCGACGGCGGCATGTTGCTCGCCTGATCCTTGATTTGCACGCTTACTTCGAAAGGCAACCGCATGTCCTGGGACTTTGAAACCGATCCTGACTTTCAGGCCGAACTCGACTGGATCGAGCAGTTCGTGCGCGACGAAGTCGAACCGCTCGAACATGTATTGGGCAGCCCGTGGAATATCCACGACCCGAAGTTTCAGATGCTGGTGAAACCGCTGCAGCAACAGGTGAAGGATCGCAAGCTGTGGGCGTGCCACCTCGGCCCCGAACTCGGCGGCCCGGGTTACGGGCAGGTCAAGCTCGCGCTGATCAACGAGATTCTGGGGCGTGCCGTGTTCGCACCGATCGTATTCGGTTGTCAGGCGCCCGATTCGGGCAATGCGGAAATCCTCGCGCATTACGGCACCGAAGCGCAGAAGGCGCGTTATCTCGCGCCGTTGCTGGCGGGCGATATCGTCTCCTGTTTCGCGATGACTGAGCCGCAAGGCGGCGCCGATCCCAAGGTTTTCGCGACCCGTGCAGTGCGCGACGGCGACGACTGGGTGATCAGCGGGCAGAAATGGTTTGCGTCGAACGCGCGGTTCGCGGGCTTTTTCATCGTCATGGCGATCACCGATCCGGACGTCTCCGCCTACAAGGGCATGTCGATGTTCATCGTGCCGGCGGGCACCCCGGGCTTGGACATTCTGCGCAATGTGGGCATGGCCGACGAACCCGAAGCGACGCACGCGTATCTCGCCTTCGATCAGGTACGAGTGCCGGCCGACCATATGCTTGGCGCGCCCGGCGAAGCCTTCGTGGTCGCCCAGGTGCGGCTCGGCGGCGGCCGTGTGCATCACGCGATGCGGACCATCGGCCTCGCGCAGAAAGCGCTCGACGCCTTGTGCGAACGTGTGCTGTCCCGCCACACGCAGGGCAGCGTACTCGCGGACAAGCAGATGGTGCAGGAAAAGATCGCGGACTCGTGGCTCGAACTGGAGCAGTTCCGTTTGCTCGTGATGCGTACCGCGTGGCGCATCGATCGCTATCAGGATTACCAGAAGGTGCGCAAGGATATTGCCGCGGTGAAGGCCGCGATGCCGAAGGTGCTGCACGACATTGCGGCGCGTGCGCTGCATGTGCATGGTTCGATCGGCGCTTCAACGGAGATGCCGTTCGCCGGCATGATCTCGCGCGCCTTCCAGATGGGTCTCGCCGACGGCCCCACTGAAGTGCACAAAGTCACCGTCGCCAAACAGTTGCTGCGTGAATATGAACCGTGCGAGGAGCTGTTCCCCGCTTACCACCGGCCGACCGCGGCCGCGGCAGCCGAGCGGAAATTCCGCGCGGCGCTCGGCTAACCGCTCACAGGAGTAGGTGATGACGAATTCCGGCTGGCAAGCGGCCGTGGACCTCGAACGGCTCACGCAATGGATGGATGCGGCGCAACTCGAAAGCGGGCCGATTGTCGACGCGAACCCGCTCACGGGTGGCACGCAGAACATCTTGTTGCGCTTCCGGCGCGGGGCGCGCGAATTCGTTTTGCGTCGACCGCCTTTGCATGCGAGGCCGGAGGTGCGCGCGACCATCGCTCGCGAGGCACGCGTGCTGGGCGCGCTGGCGGAAACGGCGGTGCCGCATCCGAAGTTGTTCGGCGCGTGTGTCGACGACACGGTGCTCGGCGCTCCGTTCTATCTGATGGCGCCCGTGGAAGGCTTCAACGCTTCCGCTGCGGCGTTGCCGACATTTCATGCGCAGCCGCAAGCGCAAGAACGCATGGGCTACTCGATGGTGGATGCGCTGCTGCGGCTCGGCGAAGTCGATCCATTGGCCGTCGGTCTCGGCGACTTCGGCAAACCGCAAGGCTTTCTCGAACGCCAGGTCGCGCGTTGGCGCTCGCAACTGGAGCATTACCAGGTGCATGCGGGCTGGCCCGGTCCGGCCTCGTTGCCGGGTGTGGTCGAGGTCGCGGAGTGGCTCGAAGCGAATCGCCCCGCGCCGTCGCGCACTGGCATCCTGCACGGCGATTTCCATCTGGCAAACGTGATGTTCCGCAACGACTCGGCGGAACTCGCAGCGATCATCGATTGGGAACTGGCGACCGTCGGCGATCCACTGCTCGATCTCGGCTGGCTGGTGGCGACGTGGCCGGATGCCGAGGGCCAAGGCGCGGGAACGATTCGCGTCACGCCGTGGCTCGGGTTTCCGGGCGCCGCCAAACTGGTCGACTATTACCGCGAGCGCAGCGATCGTGATTTATCCGCGATCGATTGGTACGTCGTGCTCGCGCGCTTCAAGCTCGGCATTCTGCTTGAAGGGAGTTATGCGCGGTCGTGCGCGGGTCAGTCATCGACGGAGTTGGGGGGCAAGCATCATGCGTCGGCGGTGCGCCTGCTTGGACAGGCCAAAGATCTGATTGCGCAGCTCGCATAGCGTGTGGCGCTTGCCTCGGCTCATAGCGCATTCGATACGAACAGAACAGAACACGGAGACAGACATGGATATCCGGAACAAACGTGTGATCGTGACCGGCTCGGCGAGCGGTATCGGCGCAAGCGCGGTGAAGGCGCTGGTCGCAGCGGGCGCGAAAGTGGCGGCACTCGATCTGAACGACGAAGCGGGCCGCAACATCGCCGCTGAGGCATCCGCAATGGGCCCAGGCGAGGCGCATTATTTCCGCTGCGACGTCAGCCAGCGCGCGCAAGTCGACGACGCATTCAGCGCTGCGGTGGAGCGCATCGGCGGGCTCGACGCGCTCGTGAATATTGCCGGCGTCGAGCGCAAGTCGCCGGCTGAGTCGATTACCCAGGAAGACTGGGACCTGATGTTCGACGTCAACGCGCGCGGCACGCTCAATACCAATCAAGCGGCCTTCGCGCATCTGAAAGAACATGGCGGGCACATTATCAATTTCGCGTCGGCGGCGGGCGTGATGGGCGTGCCGGGGCTCGCGCACTATTCGGCGGCCAAGGCGGCGGTGCTCGGCTGGACGCGCACGGCGGCGAAGGAGTGGGGCAAATACGGCATCACGGTCAATGCTTTGGCCCCTGCCATGTGGACCCCGATGTATGAGAAATTCCGCGCCCGGCTGGACGCCGAACAACTCGCCGCGCACGACGCTTTCATGGCGCAGCAGATTCCGCTCGGCGGGCGCCTCGGCGATCCCGATACGGCGATGGCGCCCGTGCTGCTCTTTCTTGTCAGCGACGGCGCGAACTTCATTACCGGACAGACGCTGGCGGTCGACGGCGGCCTGATGATCCCTTGAGCGCGGCGGCACCCCATGACTGAACGTTTGCAAGGCCAGGTTGCATTGATTACTGGCGCAGCCAGCGGCATAGGCGCGGCGACGGCCCGGCGCATGTCGGCCGAAGGCGCCACCGTCGTGCTAGCCGATATCGATGCCGACGCCGGTGCTTCGTTAGCGCGGGAACTGACGCGTGCCTCGTTCGTCCGCACCGACGTGAGCATTGAAGCGCAGATCGCTCAGGCGGTCGAGCATGCGTTGCAACGGTATGGGCGGCTCGACTGCATGGTGAACAACGCGGGGCTGGTGGGCGCGTTCGGCTCAATCCTCGACACCGACGCCGCCGCCTGGCACGCCACGCTCGCTGTGCTGCTCGATAGCGTGTTTTACGGCATCAAGCACGCCGGTCGCGCGATGGTGCGGCAAAAGAGCGGCTGCATTCTCTCGGTAGCGAGTACCGCTGGTGTGATCGGCGGACTCGGCCCGCATGCGTACACCACGGCCAAACACGGTGTGATCGGACTCACGCGATCAGCCGCCTCGGAACTCGCCCCGCATGGCGTGCGCGTCAACGCGGTGGCGCCGGGTACGACCGTCACCAACATGATCGTGCAGGGTCGCGGGAGTCTCGAAGCCGCACTCGACGCAGCCGCCACGGCATCGCCGCTCGGCACACCGCTGATGCCCGAAGAAATCGCTGCGTCGCTCGTCTACCTGGCGAGCGACGATGCGCGCCATATCACCGCGCACACTTTGGTGGTCGATTCCGGTGTCACGGCGGCGGGCGCATCGGGCAGCGGCCAGTTTCATCAGCGTGCGGCAGGTTTCATGGGCCGCATGCCGGGAGCAGCAGATCGAACTAATTGAGCTTGGCGCGCCGCGCGTTGACGCGCCATGCACGCATTTCGAACATCACGCCATCGCGCGCATCACATTCGCGTAGCGACGGCGTCCATAAACGGCCGTACACCGCGATACCCCGCCATACAGGAGAAAGACCCATGCTGATCGACGTCCACGCCCATCTTTTCACCCCCGCGATGCTTAAGCGCCATGAGTTCTGGGGCCCCTTCATGAAGACCAAAGGACTGACCGTCGGTCATTTTTCGCTCGGCACGACGCAACCGTCGAAAGCGCGCGACGACGACGAAGCCGAAGCAAACCTGCTCGCGCGCATGACGCATGACGCGCGCCGCAAGCTGATGACGGAGCGCGGCGTCGACAAGCTGGTGCTGTCCACGCCGTCGCACGCGTTCATGTATTGGGCCGGCGAATTCGGCGACGAATACGCGCGTATCTGCAATGATGAACTGTCCGCGTTCTGTGCAAAGGATCCGGATCACTTCGCGTTCTGGGCTCATGCAAACCTCGCCAACCCGGCAGAAGCTGCACGCGAAATCGAGCGCGCGGTGACGCAACTCGGTGCCAAGGGCGTGTGCGTGGGCGGCGCCAATTTCAATGGTCTTGAAGCGCACAGCGAGGAACTGTTCCCGGTGTGGGAGCAACTCGAAAAACTCGACGCGCCGATCATGGTGCACGGTTTCAACCAGTCCATTTACTGGGGCGAAAAGCATACCGACGATAAGTTCGAGACCACCTCGATCGTCGGCGACTGTTTCGATGAAACGCTGTTCTTCTGGAATCTGATCAACGGCGGTGCGCTCGATACGTTCCCTGGCTTGAAGACCTACATCACGCACGCCGGCGGCATGGCGATTTTCCAGCTTGGACGCCTGAACGATCTCAACCGCGTGATGGCGCCGGACTCGCGCAACAAGCGTCCGGTAATGGACTATCTGCCGAATTTTTTCTTCGACCTCGATGTGCATGCAAGCGGTTTGCGCCGCGGCGTGGTGGAGGTGGTCGGCGTGGACAACCTGGTGTACGGCACGAATTTCGGGGGCGCCTATGACCACGGTGATCTGACCGAGGGGCTCGGACTATCGGAGACGGATCGCGAGAAGATCCGCAGCGGCAACGCCATTAAGTTGCTGAAGCTCGACGTTAGCGAGCAGGTGGCCGCCTGAAGCGATAGCGCGGGGAAACACGCGACGCGCAAGGAAGTCTGTAACGCGAGCCGGTGCGATGCCCTGTTGCATCTACCGGCGAGCCTCGATAAAAAAGACGGAGACACGCGCATGACGACAGGCAACTGGTGGACGGCGAGCCTTCGCGAATCGGTGAACGGCGAGAAGCCGCTCGCGGTGGTGTGCAACGGTGAGGCACTCGTGCTGTTCCGCAATGCGGCTGGCGAATTGTGCGCGCTTGAGGACCGGTGTCCGCATCGGCGCGTGCCGCTTGCACTCGGCACGGTCACGCCGAAGGGTCTGCAATGCGGCTATCACGGCTGGACCTTCAACGGCACGACCGGCATGTGCACCGAGATTCCGAATCTGCGCGAGGATGAGCGCGTTCCGTCGCGGTATGGCGCGCGGGCTTATCGGGTTGCTGAAAGTGGCGGCTTCGTGCACGTATGGCTAGGCGAGGGGAATCCCGCCGACTCGCCGTTGCCGGGTGCGGACTATCAGCCGCGAGGCGCCGAGTTCAGCGGCACGGCGGTCGTCAATATCGCGCACGACGAGTATCTCGCTGCGATGCTCGATGGCCCCGAATGTCTGCTTGAATTCGCCAGCGTGCGCATGACCGATTTCTTCCTCGGCGATCCCCGCGTGGAAGCAGGACATCTCGTGGTCGATCGCGGCGCGGTGTGGAAGTCGCGGATGTTGCCGCCGGCTTTCGTTGTGGATCATCCGCTGATCGTGCGCACGGCGGTGCCGCTCGAAGGCGGCACGATCCGCGTCGAACTGCTGGACGCGGACGAAGCGCCGCTCGTGACTATGTGTATCGCCTCCAGTGCCAATCGGCGCGGCACCACCAGCCTGTGCTGGCGCGGCTTCAGACACGACAGGCGCGTTGGCGGTGCGCCGCTGCGCTGGTATCTCGCGCGGCTTCGCGCACGCGCGCCGTTCCGGATCCATCGAAAGATCGGCGGTGCCGCGTTGGCTGCGTTGCTGGTGGCGCCGTCGCGTGATCTGGCCACGGCACGCGCGGCGCGGCGTCCACCGCTGAGCGAGGCAGCCTGAGTGGCCTTCCATTTCGACAAGGAGCATCGCACGATGAATGCCGTTACCGAAACACTCGCCGCCGACGTGGCCAATACCGCCGGCAACCCCGCTGTCACACCATCGAGATCCGCGCGCCGCGACTGGACACCACTCAACTACGATCTGCGCGACGCCTGGTTCCCCGTTTCACATAGCCGCGACGTGACGGAAAAGCCGATTCGCCGCATCGTCCATTCGCAGCCGTATTTTCTGTGGCGGGACCACACGGGTAAGCCGTTCGCCGCCGAGTTCCGTCCCGAGCAACTGGAACAGCGTCGTGCACAGGCCCGCGCGTTCACTGGCGGCTCGGCTTGCTATCCCGTGGTCGAGCGCTACGGCTATATCTGGGCGTGGTACGGCAATCCGGATCGCGCCGATGCGCAATTGCTGCCGCACATCCCGTTTCTGCCGCTCGACGGCAGCTTGCCCGGCTATACGCAACGCACGGTGCGCTTCGATTCGACCTCGGCACTCTCGATCGAAAATCTGATCGATCTCACGCACGCCGACTTTCTGCATGCGAACACGATTGGCGACGGGAACTCCGAGTCCGACATCGTCGAAACGGAATGGACTTCGGAGACGGTCACGCGCACCCGCATCGTTACGCAGAAGTCAGTCGCGCCGATCATGCGATGGGTCGGCGGCGTGCGTGCGAAGTACCAGGATTTTCGTGCGGTGCTGCACGTGCATTTGCGCAGCAACGTGTGCATTTCCTACCCACGTTTCCGGCCCGGCTACGACGTGCCGAATCTGCAACCTTTCGTGCCGGTAGGCCGCCATCGCTCACGCTGTGACGTCACCTTCAATACGACAGCGGCGCCGATTCCGTTGCGCTACGTGATGCCGCGAATCGCGTTCGTGATCCAGCCGCAGGACAACTCGGTGATCCGGCCGCAGAACGAGCGCTATTTCGATCCGGACGATCGACTCGATCTGCATTCGCGTTTCGACGCACCGGGTACGCGCTATCGCTTCCTGATGGATCAACTGGTGCAACGGCAGGCGCGCGGCGACTTCTCCTACGGATCGGACGCGGAACCGGGACGCGATATCCGCGCGCTGCTTGGCATGGTGGATTGACACGGTTCCGCGGGCGAAAGCGAATGAGGAGAGTGGGCGGGCATGACGCCCGCGCACTTCGCTAACGCGAGCGGATGAACTCGCGGCAGAGTTCGAAGAATGGATGAGTGCGGTTCGCGAAGGCCTGTACCACGTCGAAATGATCGCAGTCGTCGATCCGATAATGTGGCATGAAACGCTGCGCATTGGCGAATGCCATTTCGTAAGCGCGGGCCTGCTGATGAAACGCCGGTGTTTCGGCGCCGCCCACCGCGATCAGCTGCCGCGCGTCGGTCGCGGGCGGATGCCGGAGCGCGCTCACGGCGCGTGCCTGCTCACGGTCGAGCCGCAAGCCTTCGTTGATCGAGGTCTCGCACAGCGGCTCCAGGTCGAACAATGCCGAGATCAGGATCGCGCCGGTGAGCATCTGCTTTGGCAAATCATCGCCGAGGGTATCCCAGTGCGTGGCCATGATTCGCGCGGCCAGATGGCCGCCCGCCGAATGGCCGCTGACGAACCAGCGCTCGCGCGAGCATTCGAGTTCGCCGGCGTGACGCCATAGCCACGCCACGGCCCGCTGCGACTGGGCGACGATTTCTTCGACCGAAACCGCCGGGCACAGTGTGTAATTCACCAGCACGACCGATACATCTTCGGCCACGAACGGTTCGGCCACGAAGCTGTACACTGACTTGTCGCCACGTTGCCAGAAGCCGCCGTGAAAGAAGATCAGCAGCGGCGCATCAGCGGACGCGGCGGGAAAGTAGTCCAGACGATCCCGTTCGCCCGGACCGTACGCCACATCCAGTTGCGCGCCGGGCAAGCGCCTGAAGGCGGCTGAACGTGTCAACCATTCCGGCAGCAGGCTGGCCTCGAAATCGGGGCGCAGCAGGCGCATGTTGTATTGCGCTTCAAGTTCGGTGGACCGTGGAGTCGTTGTGGAAGGCGTCATGGCGTGATCACAGCGGAGCGAATCCGAGTGCGTGACGGAAACGATTCTTCACGAAGACACCATCGCGTGAGGGCAACGCGCGCGGAAACTCGTCCGCTTTGATGTGCACCTGCGCGAAGTTAAGGCCGGCTCGCGCATTGATCCGGGCGGCCAACGCGTCGACACCGTCGAGCGAGTGGATTTCGGCGGCCTGTTCGATGCCACATGCGCGCGCCACCTGTGCGAGCCTGGTGCCAAGACTGCTGTGGCTACGCTGCATGCCAGTCTCGCCGAAGTGACCATTGTCGAGCACGACTAAGGACAGATTCGGTGGCTGTTGTGCGCCGGCGGTCGCGAGACTGCCGACACCCATCAACTGTTCGCCGTCGCCGGTTATCGCCAGCACGGGGCGCTCGGGTTGCGCGAGTGCGAGACCCAACGCGATGGAGGTCGAGCCGCCCATCGCGCCCCACAGATAGAAGTAACGGTCCGAGTCGCCGGAGGCGAAGACGTCGTAAGTAGGCGAACCGAGACCCGTCACCACCAGCGCGTCCGGGCACAGCGCGAGCAGACGCGCGACGAATTCGCGTCGATCGATCGACGCGGAGGAAGAGGTCGAAGACGAGGCGTTCATTTGTGCTCCCACTTTTTGCGTCCGATCAGGCGCTGCGACAGCAGCACGGCAACTTGCTGACCGCCCTCGAAGGCAGCGTCGAGTCCGGCGGACACCATGTCTTCGACTTCTTCCGGCGTGGAGGCGCGAAGCACGGTGATCCCCATCAGTTCAAGCGCCGCCTGGGTGGCCTGGCCCATCGGGCATTGCCAGGGGTTGAACTCCGCATACTCGCCGCGCATCGTCACCAGCGTCAGAAACGGGAAGCGACAGCTCTGCAAGAGCGAGAACATGTTCACGCAATTGCCCACGCCGCTGCTTTGCATCAGCAGCACCGCGCGTTGGCCGCCGAGCCATGCGCCGCTCGTGAGCGCGACGCCTTCCTCTTCGGTGGTGAGCACGATGTCGCGCATCTGCGGATCCTGCTGGACGCGGCGAATCACGTGCGCATGGCCGGCATCCGGCACATAAGCGACCTGGCGCACGCCGCCGCTCTTCAAAATGGAGAAAATGTTCTCTTGCCAGTTCGATACTGGCGACTCGGTTGTGCTCATGTCTCCTCGTGCATCCGTAAATGAGTAACGCTATGCTAGGGTGAGAGGCGGGTGCCGCGCCAATAACAAAGGTTGCTGGTGTTATCAGCTTTTGGCATGGACGCAGGCGGCGCCATACGCCCTCAACGCATCACGAACGGATTGGCGCTGCCTGCACCCGTGTTGATCCACACGCTTTTGGTTTGCAAGTACTCGTGGATTGCCTGGGCGCCGTTCTCGCGCCCAAGGCCCGAGTCTTTATAACCGCCGAAGGGCGACATGAAGCTGACCGCGCGATAGGCATTGACCCACACCGTGCCCGCTTGCAGCCGCTCCGACACGCGGAACGCGCGGCCAATGTCGGATGTCCAGACGCCTGACCCAAGTCCGAAGCGCACGTCATTGGCAATGCGCAGCGCGTCGTCTTCGTCCGTGAAGCGAATGATCGAGAGGACCGGGCCGAACACCTCTTCCTGGGCGATGCGCATGCCGTTGTCGACGTCGCCGAAAATAGTCGGCTCGACGAACCAGCCGCGTCCGCATTCGGGTCGCGTGCCGGCGCTGCCACCAAGCAGAAGCGTGGCGCCTTCGCTCCGTGCGGTATCGATGTAGCGGAGCACCTTGTCGTATTGCGGGCGCGTGGTGATCGGGCCGATCTGCGTATCGGGCGACATCGGATCGCCCATGCGCGCGGTGCGAGCGAGCTTCAACAGTCGCTCGACGAATGTGTCGTAGATCGAGTCCTGCAGCAGTAACCGTGAACCTGCAATGCAGGTTTGCCCCGTCGCGGCAAAGATGCCGGCGACCGCGCCGTTCACGGCGTCGCCGAGATTCGCGTCGGCGAAGACAATGTTCGGTGACTTGCCGCCCAACTCCAGACTCACGTGTTTGAAGTGACGCGCGGCGGTCTCGTTGATCGCGCGGCCGGTGCTGTCCGCGCCGGTGAAGGTGATCTTGCGCACCAGCGGATGCTCGACGAGCGCCGCGCCGACATCGCGTCCGAAACCCGTCACGACGTTGACCACCCCGGGTGGAAACCCGGCTTCCGCAAACAGCTTGACGAATTCCAGCGTGGACGCCGAAGTGAATTCGGATGGTTTGATCACGACCGTGCAACCCGCCGCGAGCGCCGGTGCAATCTTCCATGCCGTGAGCAGCAATGGCGAGTTCCACGGCGTGATCGCGGCGACTACGCCGAGCGGTTCATGGCGCGTAAAGTTGAAAAAGCCCTTTTTATCGAGCGGAATCACGCTGCCTTCGATCTTGTCCGCGAGACCGCCGAAGTAATAGAACCACTGTGGAATGTAGTTCAGTTGCCCGGCCATTTCGGCAAACAGCTTGCCGTTGTCGCGCACTTCAGTGGCCGCGAGTTTTTGCGCGTCGCGTGCGATCAGATCGCCCAGACGGCGCAACAGCTCGCCGCGTTGCGTCGCGGTCAATTGCGGCCACGCGCCGCTCGTGAAGGCGCGGTGCGCGGCCTGAACGGCCAGATCGGCATCGACGGCGGAGCCTTCCGCGATTTCCGCCCAGACGTCGCCGGTATAGGGGTTATACGACTCGAACCAACGTTGGCTCTGGGGCAGCGAATCCTCGCCGTCGATGTAATGTGCGTAGCGTTGCATGTCGATTCCTGTTTCGAAAGAGGGCGCTGAGGTGAGCCGTTCAAGCGGCTTCGTCGACGACCGGGTTGCTCAGCGTGCCGATGCCTTCGATCGTGATCTCGCAGATATCGCCGCCATTCAGCGGGCCGACGCCCGATGGCGTGCCGGTGAGAATCACGTCGCCGGGCAGCAGGGTGACCGCCTGACTCAGATAGGAGACGATGAAGGGCACAGAGAAGAGCAGATCCGACGTGTTGCCGTCCTGGCGCTTCGTTCCGTTGACGCTCGACTGCACACGTAGATCTCCGGCGCCGAGTCCCGTGGCGATGACGGGCCCAAGCGGGCAAAAGGTATCGAAGGCCTTGCCGACCAGCAAACACCCGTAGCCCATTTCGCGGTTCTGGATCACGCGTTCGCTTACGTCGTTGGCGCAGGTGTAGCCGAACACGTAGTCGAGCGCATTGGCGGCATCGATACGGCGGCCCTTTTTGCCGATTACGATGGCCAGCTCTGCCTCGTGATGAACCATCTGGGCCTCGCGTGGCCGCACGATAGCTTCATCCGGGCCGATCGCCGCCGTACTCGGCATCATGAAGAACTGCGGAATCTCGGGTGTCTTCGCGCCGGCCTCGGCGATATGACCGATGTAGTTCATGCCCACGGCGAACAATCGCGGGGCGGGCAGCGGGCAGAGGAGCGTCGCATCGGCGAGCGCATCCGTCTGGCCGACCGGCGTAATGCCGTCGAAGGGCGAGCCGCTCAGGCGCTCCAGATGCTCGCCTTCGAGCACGCCGTAGTGGACGGCATCATGCAATTGATAGCGGGCGATTTTCACGGGGGTCTCCTGAGGTTGTGCTACAGCTTGCCGAACTCGAGGAAGGCGTCATACGGATCGCGGCCGCTGCGGATCGCGGTGCGCATGCGCGAATCCGTGCTCATTGTCTTGACCGTTTCGGTGATAACGAACTCTGCGTGTTCACGCTCGATCAGCAGCGTGCCATCGCGATCGCCGAGAACGTAATCCCCAGGCGACACCGTCACGCCGCCAATGACCACCGGAACATCGGTGGCCTCCAGCCGCCAACTGCCGACGATGTCGATCGGGCTGGTATAGCGGGCAAAGACCGGAAAGCCGATGGCCTCGATTTCGTCCGCATCGCGTGAACCGCCGTCGATGTAATAACCGCGGATGCCCCGCTGTTTGAGGGCCTCGGCGGCGAGATCGCCCATTGCCGAGCGCGCATGGTCATGCGGCTGGCACACGACAACGTGGTCGCGCGGCGCGCCTGAAAGCACTTTGGAAATGAACAATTCGAGCGACTCGCTCACCGAGATGGTCGGGTCGGAGCGGCCGGTCACGGTAAATACCGGCCCGGCGATTTTCATATTGGACGCGAGGCCTTTGATATCGCGCGGCAGTTCGTGGACGGGCAGGCCGTGAATGCGCAGGACATCAAAAAGGCCGGGCGTGTTGCAGGTGGCCAGTTGATCGGCGAGTGAGGTCATTGGAGTTCTCTTGGCCAAAGGGCGGATATCGCGGATGTGCGCACACGGTGTCGTGTCTCCTGGCGGCGCATCCGCGGCTAAGGGATTCTAGGAGCCGCATCGGCGGCATGTCGAATCACAAAAGTTGATGCTTCGATCAGTCCGGGGTATGGCTGGGTCCGATCCACCGCGCGCCTTCCCACGCGCCGCTGCAAGCGATTTCTCTCACGCAGTTCTGCAGTACGGTGGTCGCGCATCTAACCGCTGTGGACGACCTTCTCGTCGTCGGGATCGCCAGATAAATCCGCCTTAAAAAGGCTTCACCGTCGATCCGCGCAGCGCTGAACACCCCACGCTCGATCTCCTGCTGAACGGCAACACGAGGCATCACCGTCGCGCCGTATCCCTGCGCAACTAACGCTTTCTGCACACTCAAAGCGTTGGTCTCGGCAGCGAAGGTGATCCCGACTCCGGCCACTGCACAGGCATGTTCGACGAGACTGCGCAGCCGATGCGGGGCACTCGGCAGAACCAGTGGTGCTTCTCCAAGTGCCGCGACGGAAACCGGATAGTCGTCGCTCAAGCCAATCGACGCCAACCCGACAAGGCTCAGCGACTCTTCGACCAAGGGCTTGATATCCAGAGCCGGCGAAGCCGCCGGGTCGTAAAGCAGCGCGGCGTCGATCTCGCCACTTTCGAGCCAGCGCAGTAGATGGTCGGTATAACCCACTGACAGCGAAACCCGTATCTGCGGAAATGCCCGCTGTAAAGCGCCTACCAGCGGCGCGGTCAGCAATTCGCAGCTACTAGGCAGCAGGCCTAAGCTCACCGCGCCGGACACGAGTCCAGGCGTCGGCCGGATCTCCTGTTGTGCCGACTCCAATTCACGCAATGCTCGTCGCGCGCGATCGAGCAGGATATGACCCGCTTCGGTCAACTGCATGCCGCGGCGATCCCGTTCGAACAACGGTGCGCCTACGTCGTCCTCGAGCAACTTCAATTGCCGCGATACGGCGGGCTGAACGATATGCAGCAATTCGGCGGCGCGCGTCGCACTGCCTGTGTCGGCGATCGCGAGGAAAGTGCGAATCTGACGGATATCCATAGCAAGTCCAGTAGTTCAAACACATGCTGCATACAACCGGCGAACACGCATGTCAGTGCGTAATACGCCGATCAGTTTTTGTCATTCGACAACGAATTGCACGCAATCCTAAGATGACTCCCTGCCAAAACACCATCGCGTTGAGCAGAGCGTTTACGCGAATGCTGCGCATATCGGAGACAAGCCACATGACAGTGAAGCCCAACCTCATCGGCGGGGAATGGCGCGAAGGATCGAGTTCGATCGAGAGCATCAATCCGTCGGATACGCGTGAAAGCATCGGGCATTACGCGCTCGCGGATGCGACGCAAATGCGCGAGGCGGTCGCTGCGGCACGCGCGGCGCAACCGGCGTGGAGTGCCACGACAACCCAGGTGCGCAGCGATCTTTTGCTGAAGACCTCGATCGAACTCGCCGCCCGTAAAGAGGAAATCGGCGAACTGGTCTCGCGCGAAGCGGGCAAGACGCGCGCTGAAGGTATCGGCGAAGTGTTGCGCGCCAGCCAGATCTTTCAGTTCTTCGCCGGCGAAGCCGTGCGTTATGGCGGCGAGAATCTGCCGTCGGTGCGTCCGAACATCAACGTGCAGATCAGCCGCGATCCGGTGGGCGTCGTCGCGTTGATCACGCCGTGGAATTTTCCCATTGCCATTGCCGCGTGGAAACTCGCGCCCGCACTCGCGTTCGGCAACACCGCGGTGCTCAAGCCTTCGGAGGAAACGCCCGGGGTGGCGTGGGAACTGTTTCGCGTGCTGGAGCGCAACGGCTTGCCGGCCGGCGTCGCGAATCTGATCAACGGACGCGGCGCGGATGCCGGTGAGGCGCTTGTAGAAGGTGTCGACGCGCTGAGTTTCACCGGCAGCGTGCGCACTGGTCGAGGTCTTGCGCAGAGCGCGATTGCCAACATGGTGCGCGTTCAGCTGGAAATGGGCGGCAAGAATCCGCTGGTGGTGCTCGACGACGCGGACCTTGGCGTCGCAGTCGAATGCGCGCTCAACGGTTCGTTCTTTTCGGCGGGACAGCGTTGCACCGCATCGAGCCGCCTGATCGTGACGGAGGCGATCCACGACCGTTTCGTCGACGCGCTGCGCAATCGCATGCGCTCGCTGAAGATCGGCCACGCACTGACTGCGGGCACGGACATCGGTCCGCTCATCAATCAGCGTCAACTGGACATGGTGCAAGGCTATATCCAGACCGGGCGCGACGAAGGCGCGGAACTGGTCGAAGGCGGCCAGTTGCTGCAAGCCGGTACGCCCGGCTTCTTCATGCAGCCGGCGTTGATGACCGAGACCTCGACCAGCATGCGCGTCAATCGCGAGGAAGTATTCGGTCCGTTCGCGACGGTCATTCGCGCAGCCGATTACGACGAAGCGCTGGCGCTCGCCAACGACACCGAGTACGGCCTCTCGGCGGGCATCTGCACGACGTCGCACAAATATGCGAGCCACTTCCGCCAGCACGTCAGAAGCGGCCTCGCGATGATCAACCTGCCGACTGCGGGCCTCGACTATCACGTGCCGTTCGGCGGCACCAAGGCATCGAGCTACGGTCAGCGTGAGCAGGGCACTTACGCGGTGGATTTTTACACGAACAGTAAAACGGCCTACGTCGGTTACTGAACCGGCCCGGCAACTCGGACAACGATGGACGACAACAGGACCTGAATGATGGAAAAGATCGGATTTATCGGCCTCGGCCGCATGGGCAAGCCGATGGCGGCCAATCTGCGCAAGCAGGGCTTCGAGTTGGTCGTGATGGATTTGAACCGTGCAGCCGTGGCGGAACTGGTGGAGTTGGGTGCGCGGGCCGGCGAGAGTGTCGCGCAGATCGCACGCGATTGTTCGATCGTCGTGACAATGCTGCCGAGTTCGGTGGAAGTGGAGCAGGTTGCGCTGGGCACGGACGGCATCTTTGCCAACGCCGCGCGCGGCAGCGTATTGCTCGACATGAGCACAATCGATCCGCTCGCCACCGACCGCCTGGAAGCGCGAGCGCGCGAGCATGGTCTCTCGGTGGTCGACGCACCGGTGGGCCGTCTCGCCGAGCATGCGGACCGCGGGGAATCGCTCTTCATGGTAGGGGCGAGCGACGCGGATTTCGCCCGCGTCAAACCCTTGCTCGACGCGATGGGCACCACCGTCTATCACTGCGGCGCCGTCGGCACCGGTGGGCGCACCAAGCTGGTCAACAACTACGTGGCCGTTACGCTGTGCCAGGTGAACGCGGAGGCGCTTGCTTTGTCGCAACGCTTCGGCCTCGACATCACGAAGACTTTGCAGGTGCTCTACGGCACCTCGGCGAGCAATGGCCAACTGCGGATGAACTTCCCCAACAAGGTGCTCGCGGGCGACACCACGCCGGGCTTCACGATCGACCTCGCGCACAAGGACATGGCGCTGGTGCTGGGCGCCGCGCACGCGGCGAAAGTGCCGATGCCGGTGGCGGCGGCCGTGTTCGAGTCGTTCAGTCTGGCCCGGGCCAGCGAGTATGGCCGCATCGATTTTTCCGGCATCGCCGACGCGATCTGCGATCTGGCGAAGATCGACAGGGCGCGCGTGCCGAAGGGCTGGACCGCTTCCTGAACTTAACGACATGGTTTGCTGCCTCGTGGGGAAAACCGGGTGCGGGCAGGCATGAACGTGCCCGCTTCGCACCCCTAGGGGATTATCCGGAGCAAAAACTCAAAATATGTACACAGATCGTAAAAGTGTTTATATTAACAATTCAACCCCACGAAGGGTAAGTCAAGGAGACAAGCATGTTGACGCAGACCAGTCCCACACTGGCGGACGGCATCAAGGTCGCTGATCTGGTGAACGTCGAAACGCGGGAGGTGCAAATGCGCACGCTCTCGGACCCCGAACTGTACGAACTGGAGATGGAGCGGATTTTCGGCAAGACGTGGCTGTTGCTCGGCCATGAAAGCGAAATTCCGAACTCTGGCGACTTCATGGTTCGCGACATGGGGTCGGACTCGGTGCTGGTCACGCGGGACAAGTCGGGCGAGATTCACGTCATGCTGAATGTCTGCTCGCACCGCGGCATGCGCGTCTCCACGCTGGACGCTGGCAATACGCAGATCCATACCTGCATTTACCACGGTTGGGCGTTTCGTCCGAACGGCCAGTTCCTCGGCGCGCCGGTCGAGAAAGAATGCATGCACGGCAAGATTCGTACTAAAGACGAACTCTCGCTGAAAAAGGCGCGAATGACGCTGTACGGTGGGTTGATCTTCGCGACCTGGAATCTGAATGGCCCGTCGTTCGAGGAATTTCTCGGCGATGCCAAGTGGTATTACGACATGCTGTTCAAACGCAGCGACAAGGGCATCGAAGTGCTCGGGCCGCCGCAGCGCTTCATTGTGCGAGCCAACTGGAAGGCGGCGGGCGAACAGTCGTCGGGCGACGGTTATCACACGCTGACCTTGCATCGCTGGCTCGGCGAAGTGGGCGCGTATTCGAAGAAGGACGAAAAGGGCGGCGATCTGAGCCCGGAGATGTATGGCGTCGAAATCAGCTCGCCACACGGACACGCGCTGCGTTGCATCGACCTCGGCCGCAAGATTCGTCGTCTCACTGGGCTCGACCCGGATAAGTTGACGGTCGAACAGAAGCTCGACGTGCTGCCGCCCGCGGGCATGACAAAGGAAATGGTCAGCCAGCTCAAGCGCAATCTGAACGAAGGCCAATTACAGGTACAGACCTCGATGCCGCCGCAAGTGGGCGGCATGTTCCCGAACGTGTTGTTCGGCTTCCTCTATATTCCGCAGGCCGACGGTTCGGTGATCGGCTCGATCACGCTGCACGCCTATATTCCGCGCGGGCCGGACAAGCTCGAATTCGTCAACTGGATCTTCGCGGAAAAAGACTGTCCGCCGGAGGTGCGCGAGCAGATGCTCAAGCAAACCATCCAGTTGTTCGGCACGTCGGGCATGGTCGAACAGGACGACTCCGACACATGGCCGCACATGACGCTCGCCGCGAAGGGCGCGCAGGGCAAGAAGCAGACGCTCAAGTATCAGGCGATCTACGAAACCGGCGCGCCCGCGGGCTGGCCGGGCCCGGGCATCGTCAACGAAGGCTTCACGAAGGACGACACGCAATGGCACTGGTGGCTGCACTGGCGCGAACTGATGACCTCGGAAAGTTGAGCGCCGCGCGCCAATCAAAGCCATTCAAGGAGACAGTGTGATGAGCGAAGTAAAAGAAGCTGTAGACCAGGCGGCAGCGCCGCAACGCGCTCGCGTGCCGCTCGGTTCAGCCGTATATAACGCGGTGGTCGAGTTCCTGTACGACGAGGCGGTGCTGCTCGACGAGATTCGTCTGGAAGAATGGGGCGCGACGCTCGCCACCGATCTCGTCTACGCGGCGCCGCTGCGGCAAACGCGGCCGTATGCGCAGCACGCGTCGTCGGTGATTCGGACGATGCAGCACTATCACGACAACTATCGTTCGATCATGGGCCGCATCATGCGTCTCACGGGCACCAAGAGCGCCTGGGCCGAAGACCCGCCGTCGCGCACGCGCCGGCTCGTGACCAACGTGCTGGTATATGAGGGCGATGCGGCCGGCGAATATGTGGTGCGCAGCAATCTGCTGGTCACGCGCAGCCGTTTCAACTTCGATGAACTGGATCTGATCAGCGGCGAGCGCCATGACGTACTGCGCCGCAGCGGCGATACGTTCAAGCTGGCGCGCCGCGAGATCATTCTCGACCAGGCCGTGCTCGGCACACCGAATCTGGCGATCTTTCTTTAGTCGCCGTGGTTTCTTGAGGCTTCGCGAGCCAAGGAAGTTGCCCCCTGTTTTTTAAGGGGGCTTTTTTATGGTCTGCGATTTTTAGTGGCTCATTCGTCGAAGCCTAGCCACGCTTCGTCGTGGGCGCACAGGTCGGCGGGGCGAGTCGCAAAGTCGAGCGTGGAACCGACTATACGAATCGCCTGGTCGGCTCGCACCGGCTGCTGTGCAAAACAGTTACCGCTGGGGCGCGCATGCACCTGAGCGTCGAGGTTCATGCCACGCCCTTTGGCGATGCCCGTCGCGCGTCTGAGCACCAGTGCCGCCTCGGCCTCCTCACTCGATAGCGTTGTCAGCGCCCAGCGTGCCATACCGTGATACAGATCGATGCCGGCATACGGCGGCGGTCCCTGAATCACCGTGCCCAGAACATTCCATTCGAGTAACGTGACGCCGTCGCGCGCGAGCCTGGAATGGGTGCGATCGTTTACCCGCATCGGCACCTCGATGTCGTATTGACGCCGCAGCGTACCGCGCGCAGCCGCGGCGATCGCCAGGCCGGAAAGTTCGAACAGATGCGTGCATTGTTCGCTGGCGTCCGTGATGCGAGTCACTTCGTGGGCCGTTTGCGTGAGTGCCATGCCGACCAGCGCCTGCAATCGTTCAGCGGCTTGCGCGCACAGTGTATAGGGACGGCGCGGCGCTGCGGCCTCGATGGAACTCACCTGTCCATGCGCGCTCGCGACTTCGACACGGAAGTGATGAAAGTCGTCTTCGAGTGCCGCGCGCGTGATGCGCTGTGACGTCTCGGTGCGACTGCGGATGACGATGCGGCGCCTGAACATGAAGAAAGCCCTCGAAAACAGCGTAGATAACAGCAGTGAAGCTCGATTTCGACCTGCAAAATACTGACACTTTTATTCTTAAAGTGTACGATATAGCAAATTGTGTTCAACAAACAAGAGGCGTCGGCATGGCTTTGCTTAGGGAGAGGGTGAGTCTCGTCACAGGTGCCGGCGGCGGCATCGGCCGCGGCGTTGCGCGGGCATTTGCGCGGCAAGGCGCGGCCGTGGTGATCGCCGAGATCGACGAGAAGACCGGCTTGCAGGTTGAACGCGAAATCAAGGAACTCGGCGGTCGTGCGCTGTTCGTCAAGACCGACGTGACGAGCAAGGCTTCAATAGAGGCCGCCGTGCAGAGCACGGTAGCGCACTTCGGCAGCATCGACATTCTCGTGAACAACGCCTTTATTCCAACGCCCAACGTGCTGTTCGAAGACAAGACCGACGAGATGTTGCAGCAGACCCTGACCTCGTCGCTATGGGCCACCTGGTGGGCGATGCGTGCGGTCATGCCGCCTATGCGTGAGCGCCGCTGGGGCCGCATCGTCAACTTCTATTCGATCGACACTGAGACCGGCGCGTGGCTGCATGCCGATTACAATACCGCCAAGTCGGGCATCGTCGGGTTGACGCGTAGTGCGGCTTCGGAGTGGGGGCGCTTCAATATCACCGTGAACGCGATCGCGCCGACCGCAATGGGCGCGACCTTCTTCAAGCTGGCCGAGGAGAACCCCGGCTTTGCCGAACGTTCGGCTGCGGCGCGTCCGCTTGGCCGTTGCGGCGATCCGGAAGAGGATATCGGACCGGCAGCGGTGTTTCTTGCGTCGGAGATGTCGCGCTTCATCACTGGCGAAACGCTGCACGTGGACGGTGGGCTGCATCTGCCAGGCTACAACTCGCGGCCGGCCAATGTGCCTGTGCGCGAGTACTGAACGATTCAACGGGCACGCGGCCGAGTACGAAAGCGGATCGTAGATGAAGTAAAGGGGCCCCGCGGGCCCCTTTACGGCTAGTCACTAACCAAACAAACCACGGTCAGCGTTTGGCCACCTTGATGTCGGTCGCCTCGATATCCCAGGTGGAAGCCGTCTTACCCTCATCGCGCAGCTGGTACTTCAGAATGCGGCCTTGCGGGTTTTTCGGTAGGGTCGCGCGAAACTCGATGTAGCGCGGCAGGGCGTAATATGGAACGGCGTCGGTGGCCCAGTGGAACAGGGTTTCGGCGGTTAGCGCGGCACCCGGATTCAGAATGGCGGTGACTTTGACATCGTCCTCGCCTTTATCCGATGGCACGGCATGGACCGCGACCTCGGCGATATCGGGGTGGCGTGCAAAGGCCGATTCCATCTCGAAGCTGGAAATATTTTCGCCGCGGCGGCGCAAATAGTCTTTTTTGCGGTCTACGAAATAGAAGAATCCATCGTCGTCGAACTTGCCTATATCTCCGGTATGGAACCACATGTTGCGCATCAGCTTCAGCGTCTCCTCGGGACGGCGCCAGTAGCCCATGAACATGACGTCCGGTCGCAGCGGACGGCAAACGATTTCGCCCGGCGTATTGGCTGGCAGTTCGCGATCGAGATCGTCGACGATCCGCACGTCGAAGTCGGCAATGCGCTTGCCGGACGATCCGGGCGCCGCGTAGTCGCCACCCGGCAGCGAGGTGATCACACACGCTTCGGTGAGGCCGTAGCCGTTGCCGCCCACCTGTTTGGCGCCGAAGCGCTCGCGCCACACCTGCTTGTTTTCTTCAGTGAACGGATTGCCGCGTACCGTATGAATCTGGCCGAAGCAGCGCTTTGCCGCCTCGTGATCCGACGCATTGGCGAGCAGGCCGCCCATGCCACCGAGAATCGAAGCGATGGTCGCGCCGCTGCGCTCCACTTCGGGCCAGAAATTGGACACCGAGAAACGCGGAATGATGGCCACGCGCGCGCCCACCAGGATGTTCGACAGAATGCCCACCGCCAGCGCGTTCATGTGAAAGAGCGGCAGCGGTGTGATCGTCACGTCGTTGGCGCTCGCGGGGCCGGCGCGCAATTGCAGGCGTGCCAGATTGCACATGAAGTTGTAGCTGATCATGCAGCCCTTGGACGGCCCGGTGGTGCCGGACGTATAAATCAGGCTGGCGAGGTCCCACGGATTCGGTTTGCGCTCGAACGGTGTGTCGTCATGGCCACGGTGGGCGTCGAGCGGCGCAAGCGGCAAGGGTCCGCAGGTGGTGGCCGTCACGGCCGCCGCGCTCGCTTCGGCACTGCGATACAGCACCTGTTTCACTTCGGACAATTGCGCCGCGACTGCAGCAACCCGCTCGAGATAATCGGCTTCGCAGATCACGAGCGGCGCGCCGGCATCGGCGATCTGATGGCGCAGGAATTCGCCGCGCAATGCCGTATTGATCGGCACGCTGACGGCACAGAGTTTGTTGACCGCGAGCCAGGAGATCACGGCGTCGATATTGTTGTCGAGCATCGTGACGACGGTTTGCCCGGCCTGAATACCGAGCGACGCCAGCGAATGGGCAAGGCGCGTGGAAAGACGGTCGACGTCCGCATAGGTGTAGAGCGTGCCCGAAAAGTCGAGCAGAACCCGGTCCGGATGCGCCGCGACGGCGCGCTCGAGTGCGGCGATAACGGTGTCCTGTTCGCCGAGCGACCACGTCTCTGCTCTTCCCATACCAGCCATATCAACCTCTTTGAAATTGAACCGGGTATGAACCGGGCAGCTCGCCCTCAAATTCTAACCCCAGAATTGAATTCTAGTGTTTGTATTCCGATCCCGATCTGCGGGGAAACCCGCACACTTTTCTGAAAACTGAACAACTTATGGCTAAACAGACCGCTTCACTGAAAACCGGCATGTCAAAAGTCGCTGTCAAACAGCCGGCGAAGAAACGCGCCGTCGCCGAGAAGAGCAGCAAGAGCGCGGCGCAGTCGGTGGCGCCCGCGCCGAAGGCACGCAAGAGCCGCGCGCCTGCTGTGCAAGGCGCGCCGGCTGCGCCTGCCGCCGGGGCCGTTGCCGCACCGGCGGCTCCGCGCCGCCGGCGCAGCAATCGCCGCTCCGAGCAGACCATCGACAACATCTTTGACGCCACGGAAAAGGTCGTACTGGAATCGGGCGCGGACCGCATTTCGATTCTTGAAGTGTGCGAAACCGCGGGCGTATCGCGCGGCACGTTCTACCGCTATTTCGCCTCGCAGGACGAATTGCTCGAAGCGTTTTCACGCCACAAGAGGGAGAACTTCCATAAGACGCTGGCTGAACTGCTGGTGCGCTATCAGGATCCGGACGAGCGCTTCGACGTGGTCATCAACTACCTGCAGGACTACCTCGATGCGGGCAATTCGCGGCGCATGTTGCTGGTGGCACCAGAGTTCGCGCTGCGCTTTTTCAAACGCATCTTTCACGACGCTGTGGTGCGCTTTCAGGACTTGCTGGCGCCGGTATTCGACGCCTGGGACGAACGTCTGGGTGTCAAACTCGACCGCGAGCTGATCTGCGATCTGCTGATCCGGTTCGTCATGAGCGAACACCTCGTGTCGAGCGAATCCGAGCGGGGCGCGATGCAACGCCGTATCGGCCGTCTTATCGATTCGATCCGCTTTGGCGGCGTCACGCGCGCGCGCCGGTGAGCGCCTGATACTCACGCACGCCGCAGTTTCAGCGACCGTCTTGCGGCCGATCTTATGGCCGCAGCGGGCACATTGCGATGCTGAAACGTAAGTGCGCAGCCATGACGGACGGCAAACCAAAGGCAAGCAACGAGGACACGACAAAGGGCCCACGAGGAGGTCGCGTAAACGTTAATTTGAACACATTTGCATTAAGTGACTAACATTGGCATGATGTCGAGCAGTCTGATCTGCTTCGCGCATCTGGCTTCCGTACGTCCGGGTGTCGGTGAACTGCAGACAGGTCAATCCCACATCTGCGCCGTCGAGCGCCAGGAGACATCATGCTCATCGACCTTCACGCCCACGCTCCCCACCCGGGCTATTACAACCAGCATCCTCATTGGGGTCCGTTCTTCGAACAGCATGAGGACGGTGACGTCAAGTTGCGTGTGGGCGACTGGATCCTGACGCTGGGCTCACCGGAGCGCAAAGCCGCGGTGCGGTCAGGCAAAGGACTGAAGCTCGACGAATACTTCGCGCGCTGGGCCAATCCGAACGTTCGCCTCGCGGGCATGGACGCCGCCGGCCAGAATGCCCAGGTGGTCTCGGTGCCTTCGCATTGCTACATGTATTGGGCGGAAGCGGACTTCTCGGTGCGCTATGCGAAGAAAGTCAACGACACGCTCGCCGAATACTGTTCCGCCGCACCCGATCGTCTGATGTTCTGGGCGCATGCGCCGCTGAATGTGCCGGAAGAGGCCGCAAAGGAAATCCGTCGTGCGTGCGGCGAACTCGGTGCGAAGGGGCTCGTGGCCGGTGGTGCCAATTTCGGCGGCCTCGAATTCGATTCGCCGGAACTCGATCCGGTCTGGCAAGCGCTGTGCGATCTCGACCTGCCGATGTTCATCCACGGCTATAACCAGTCAGTCACGTGGGGCAAGAAGGCCAATGAGGACCGCTACGAGACCACGGCCATCGTCGGCATGCAGTACGACGAAACGCGCTGCTTCTGGAATCTGATCTGCGGCGGCGTTTTCGACCGCTTCCCGGATCTCAAGGTGTATATCACGCACGGCGGCGGCTATGTGCCGTACCAATTGGGACGTCTTGCCCAGTGCAATACGAATCTCGACTTCGCGCACAACAAGAAGCCGGTGCTCGACTATCTGAAGAACTTCTATTTCGACGTCGAGTTGCATGAAGTGCCGATGCGCCAGGCGCTGATCGACATCATCGGCGCGGACCGGATTCTGTACGGCAGCAACTTCGGCGGCAGCGATGCGGTGCGTCACGATCTGACCGACGGTTTGCGTTTGTCGGATGAAGACCTGCAAAAGATCCGCTGGCAGAACGCCTGCAAGCTGCTGCATCTCGACCCGGCGAAAATCGGCGTGCCGGCGCCGAAGCAGGCGGTGAGCGCATGAAGCTCGCGCGCTGCACGGACGGTGGCGCGCCGTTCTGGGCCGTGGTGGATACCGGGCGTGGCGAAGCGACACCGATCGCCGGGACGTTCGCGGAATGGGCGCCGGCACTCACCGCGAGACCGCAGGACGGTTCGGACGCGCTCAAGCTCGCAGGCGCGCCGCGCAAACTGGCTGAGTTGCGCCTGCTGCCACCGATTGAGCGAGGCAACCGCGTGGTCGTCGCCGGCGCCAACTATGCGAAGCATCTGAACGCCGACTTCGGCATGAAGAGCCACAGCCAGCCGGTGGCGTTCCTGAAGGCATACGGTGCGCTGATCGGCGCGCACGATCCGATTCGCTATCCGCCGCTGACCACGGAACTCGACCATGAAGTCGAACTCGTCGCCGTGATCGGCGCGCAGCGGGTGGATCGAAACGATCCGCTCGCTAGCGTGCTGGGTTACACGGTAGGCAACGACGTCAGCGCGCGCGATCTGCAACGCAGCGGACCACCGGGCGTCGGGATGGATCTGTTCGCTGCCAAGAGTCAGGATTGTTCGACGGGCCTTGGCCCCTGGATCGTCACGCGCGACGAATTCGCGCCCGGCAGTCCGGCGTTGCGTATGACCCTGAAAGTGAACGGCAATACGCGCCAGGATGCATCGTCGGGAGAGATGACGTGGGACGTGGCGGCGCTGGTGCGTTTCGTCGACGAACGCTCGAGCTTCGAGGCGGGGGATGTGCTGTTCACCGGGTCGCCCGAGGGCACCGGGCAGGGCACAGGCCGCTTTCTGAATCGCGGTGACGTGGTGGAAGCCTCGATCGAAGGCATCGGCACATTGCGTAACGTCGTAACGACAAACTAATCAGCATGAAGGGAGACAGCGGCATGATTCTGAAAAACCGCAAGGTGGTAGTGGTCGGCGCGGGACTGATGGGCACCGGCATCGCGCATGCGTTCGCGAGTTCGGGATTCAGCACGGCGCTGGTCGACACGGACGAAAACGCCCTGGAACGCGCCCATAAAGGCATCGGCAAGATTCTCGACGACGGCGTGCGTCTCGGCAAATTCCAGGTCACGGCAGCCGACGCGGCGAAGGCGCGGCTCGCCATCAAAACCGATCTCGCCGCGGCGGCGAACGGCGCGGATCTTCTGATCGAAACCGTGTCGGAGAAGCTCGCGGTCAAGCAGGCGGTGGTCGCGCATGCGGCTGACGTGATGGCCGACGGCGCGCTGTTCGCGACCAACACCTCGGCGCTCAGCGTGACCGAGATCGCCACGGCGGTGGCGCATCCCGAACGCGTGATCGGCATGCATTTCTTCAACCCCGTGCACAAGATGAAGCTGGTCGAACTGGTGCGCGGCCTCGCTACGAGCGACGAAACCGTCGCGCTGACCCGCGAGTATTCCGACGCGATCGGCAAGACGTCGATCATCGTCAATGAGTCGCCGGGTTTGACGACGAGCCGCATGTCGGCGCTCGCCGGCAACGAGGCGATGTGGATGTTGCAGGAAGGCGCGGCCAGCGCGGAGGACATCGACACGGCGCTGCGCCTCGGCTTCAATCATCCCATGGGGCCGCTGGAACTCGGCGACCTCACCGGCTGGGACACGCGGCTGTCTGTGCTGAGGTATCTCCATCAGACGCTCGGCGACAAGTTTCGTCCGTGTCCGTTGATCATCAAGATGGTGTCCGCGGGACGCCTCGGCCGTAAGACCGGGCACGGCGTATATCGCTACGAAGACGGACAGCGGGTGCCCGGGTCGGGCCTAAAGGGGAGTGCGTTATGAGCAGCGATGTCGTGATCGTCGGTGCGGTGCGCACGCCGATCGGCAAATTTCGCGGCTCGCTCGCCGGTGTGCGCGCCGATCATCTTGGCGCGCACGTGATCGATGAACTGGTCAAACGCGTGGCGCTCGCCCCCGATGTAGTCAACGACGTGGTCTTCGGTTGTGTCACGCAGATCGGCGAGCAGTCGGCGAATATCGCGCGCACGTCGTTGCTCGGCGCGGGTTGGCCGGACAGCATTCCGGGTCTCACGATCGACCGCAAATGTGGCTCGGGCGAAGAAGCGGTGCACGTTGCCGCCGGCCTGATTGCATTCGGCGCGGCCGAGGTAGTGGTGGCCGGGGGCGCGGAAAACATGAGCCGCGTGCCGATGGGCAGCAATCGCGATCTCCACGGCGAAGCGTTCGGCTGGATGGCGAGCGAAAGGTACGAACTGACGAGCCAGGGCGAGGCCGCCGAGCGTCTTTGTGACGAGTGGAAACTTGGCCGCGAACAGCTCGATGCGTTCGCGGTGGAGAGCCACCGGCGTGCGGCGGCCGCAGCGGCGGAAGGCTGGTTTGCGCGCGAGATCGTTCCGGTGCCGGTACAGCGTCTGCGCGAGAAATCGCTCGAGGGTGAGGCGCCGCTTTTCTGCGCGGATGAAACGATCCGTCCCGGCACGCATGCGGAGAAACTGGCCACGCTGAAGACCAGTTTTCGCAGCGAAGGGCGTCTGACTGCGGGCAATTCATCGCAGATTTCGGACGGTGCTTCGGCCTTGCTGCTAATGTCCGCCGCCAAAGCGAAAGCGCTAGGCGTGAAAGCGCGGGCACGTGTGCGAGCGGTTGTCACCGTCGGAGCCGATCCGACGCTGATGCTCACCGGTCCCATTGCCGCGACACGCGATGTGCTGGCGAAAGCAGGTCTTGGCATCGACGATATCGATCTGTTCGAAGTCAACGAGGCCTTTGCGTCCGTGCCGCTCGTGTGGATGAAGGAACTCGGCGTGCCGCATTCCAGGCTGAACGTGAACGGCGGGGCGATTGCGCTCGGTCATCCGCTGGGGGCGAGTGGGGCACGCATCATGACCTCGATGCTGCATGAACTGGAACGCCGTGGCGCGCGTTACGGCTTGCAGGCGATCTGTTGCGCGGGCGGTCTTGGAACGGCGACGATTATTGAGCGGCTGGATTGAGTCGCGTTTTAATCTGTCGAGAAAATTTTAGAAAAGCAGAACGGCGCGCCATAAACAGCGCGCCGTTTTCTCACGCGGCCGAAGTAAGTGACTGAAATCAGCAAGTGAAATCAGTCAGCCTCACGCTTACTTCGCGAGTTCCGCATCGATCGCCGCCACGAGGCGCGCATCGTCCGCGGCCACATCCGGCGCAAAGCGCGCGACCACATCGCCGTTACGGTTCAGCAGAAACTTTTCAAAATTCCACAGTACTTCGACTGGATCACCCGATTCGATCCCATAGCCTTTCAGGCGCTCACGAAACGGACCGTCGCCGATTGCCGACGGCTGCGCGTCCGTCAGTGCCGCATACAGTGGATGCTTGTCCTCACCCGTCACCGAAATCTTCGAGAACAGCGGGAAGTGCACGTCGTAGCTGGTCGAGCAGAACGATTTGATTTCTTCATCCGAGCCGGGCTCCTGGCCCTTGAAGTTGTTGGCCGGAAAACCGAGCACTTCAAGCCCGGCTGCGCGCTTGTCCTGATAGAGGCTTTCCAAGCCCGTGTACTGCGGCGTTAGCCCGCATTTCGACGCTACATTGACGACCAGCAGCACTTTGCCGCGATACTGCGCGAGGTTGGCGGGCGCGCCGTCGATGGTATTGACGGGAATGTCGTAAATCGGTGTGCTCATTGCGAGTCCTCTGGTTGCAAACAGATAAAAAAACTCTGACTGCACTGTACGTGATTCTGTTCGATCGCGTGCGGCGTGCCTTCATGCGAGTGCAGATTACTGCTTGATGAAGTAGCGCACGAATAGCTGGCCGGCAGTAAAGCGAAACAGTTCGACCGTTTCGATCACGCGCCCGGTGCCGACCACCACATTGCGGACGTAGCAGGAGGCTTCATTGCCGTTGATGATTTTCGCTACCGGTTCGGCGCGGATATTCGCCCGCTGGTTTTCCCACATATGTTCGAGTAAGGGCCAACCGTTTTGCGGCGGCCGGCCGATATATTCGATCGTGAGTCCCGCAGGCGCGACGCGGCGGTAAGCGTCGAAGAATGCGGTCTTGTCGCCGCTGTTCCAGTGTTCGGTTTGCTCGTGCAGAAAGGTTGCGATGGATTCGGTCGTTTCGGTAGTGGACATAGTCGCTTCGTTTGAATGGAACGCACCTTCGTGCTTCAAAGACACTTCAAAAGACGCCTCGAATGCAGGTCAAAGATCCGCACCGCGAACATTGCGCGCCGTGCCGTTGCGTCGATCGGATTCACCCCAGCCGAGCCAGCGATCCGGCTCGCGCGTATCGCCGACGCGTCGCCAGCGGCCTTCCTGCTGTGCCGTAATGGGAAAGCCGCCGACGAAGTCGATCATCTCGCCTTTCGGACAGGGCAGATATTCCCACTCTTCATGTCCGTCGAGCACGATACGCGCGCTGTCTACAAAGTAACTGCCGTCCTTGTGCGTGACGCTGCCTTCGATATCGGTGGTGGTGCGGATTTCGCCCTTGTGGTTCTGAAAGATCGCATAGCCGAGGTTGTCGTGACCGACCATGAAGGAGCCCGCGTCCCACGTGCCGTCTTTATAGACGGTCGCGAACGACCACCAGATCACATGCATCTTGTTGTTGACGACCAGATCCTTCTTGAAGTGGATCGCGCCGCCTTCGGCCATATACGCCTGGTCGAAACACATCAGGCCTTTGACTTTGCGGCCGTCGCAGGTGCCGGCGATATCGTAGATCTGCGAGACGTAGAACGTGCCCCATTCGGAGCCCGGCAGATACCACTGCATGCCTTGGCCCAACAGCGGACCGCTCAGATCGAACAACCCGTCTTCTTTCCAGCTCAGACGCTCGCCAGATGCCGTCAGTTGCCACGCCGCGCCTGGTTCGCTTTCCAGGCTCGACCAGCAGGCCGTATCGCCGTCGAGCCAGCGTCTCGGGAATAGGGTCATCGCGCGCGGCTCGATACGCGACTTGTCGATGCGTAAATGCTGGCCGTCCACCTGCGTCGACTGGTAGACGAATTTGGTCGGGTTCGGCGTGCTGCCAGGTTCGTTGACGGCACGCACGAACGCGTAGATTTCGCCGTCGTCATCACGCACGCAACCGAACGGCATGCCCTTGGTCAGTTGCAGTCCGTAGAACCCGCGCAGGTCGTGCATTGCGCGGCCGCTCACTTTATGCGGCGCGACCAGTGTCTGAAAAGTGAAATCGCCGCGCTCGGGAACAGTGTTGAAGTGCTTCATGGTTTATTCGAGAGAATTCGTGCTGTAAGGATGCGCAAGGTACAAGCGCGCCGGTAAGAACGCGGTATCAACGCCAGAATCAGTCCCAGACGACCGGCACGGACTTCGCTCCGCGCAGCTGGGCGCCGGCAATCTTCGGTGCCGGTTTGCTCGGGTCGAGCCGTACATTCGGAAACAGATCGAGAATCGCGTTCACCGCGCATTGCAATTCCACTTTGGCGACAAACTGGCCGATACACATATGCGTGCCGAAACCGAAGCCGAAAGAAGGCTTGGGCTTGCGATCGATATCGAAGGTGTCGGGGTTGTCGAATGCATCTTCGTCGCGGTTCGCGGAGATCACCATGCATTGCACCAGCGCGCCTTTCGCCACCTTCACGCCACCGATCTCGACGTCGCGCGCCGCTTGCCGCACCTTGAACGTCGCGACCGGTTCGAAGCGCACGGCTTCGTCGATCAGACGTGGAATCAGCGTGCGATCGTTGCGCACGCGCTCGACCAGTTCAGGACGCTCGAGCAGCAGCGCCATGACCGAGCTGAAAGTGCGCGTGGTGGTCTCTCCGGCTGCTGGCAGCAGCGAGCGCACGAAGGTGGTCACCTCGTGATCGTCGAGCATGTGGCCTTCATACTCCGCGCGCATCAAACGGCTGATCAGATCGTCGCCGTGGGCACCTTCGGCGCGGCGTTGCACTACCACTTCTTTCACCGCGTCGTAAAGATGCTTGACGGCGGCGCCCGCGAGCGGCCCATAAATCTTGATCTTCTCCGGGTCGATCTGGTTGCCCGCCACCATCGACAGCGCCCACGTGGCGTATTGATTGAAGCGCGCGGTGTCGTCGGTCGGGAAACCCATCAGCGCGTACATCTCGCGAATCGGGAAGTAAAGGCCGAAGTCCATCAGTTCGGCCTGCTTGTTCGGCACCAGCGGCTCAAGAAAGTCTTGCCGTATCACGCGGTCGAGTTCGGGCCGCCAGCGGTTCACCGTTTCCGGCATGAATACGGGCTGCAGCAGGCCGCATGCGCGGCGGTGCGCGTCGCCGTCCATCGCCAGCACGATCAGGCCGTCGAAGAACGCACCGAGACCTTCGGCGATGAAGCCGCTGGTGAAGGTAGCGGCATCGCGCATGACAGCCATCACGTCCTGATACTTGAAAAGCGTCACCGCGCATTGCGCCGCTTTGGCGCCCGCGTTGGTCGGAACGCCGAGGCGGGTGGCGACGAAATCGCCCTGCATCACGGGCTGCGTATGGCGCATTTCGCGGCACAGCGCCTGTAAATCGAGGTCGGGGCCGCGGAAAGTGTCGGAGACGGCGTGATAGGCCGCCTCCAGATCGAGGGTGAAGCCTTCCTGCGTGGGTGCGTTCATGTGTCTCCTCATGGGTCTCTTTGTGTCCGCCCCAACAGTCCGGGCTTCCTGATGTGAGCTGACGCGGTATCCGTCTTGTTTTGCAGCTTAGCGAGCAACAGCGGGAATGTCCCCGAGGTTCGTTTGACGCGTCGTCAAACCGGACGGGATAGGGGTTCGTTGCTATAGGAGTTTTTGGCCGAAACGGTTTATATAAACATATTTGTTCGAAATGTTTATATCGAGGACAAAAATGTCGGATGCCCTGACTGTGAACCCAAACGTTTCCGACCTCTACACCGTGGCTGGCAGCGGCCGGCTGGTGCGACGCGAAAGGATGGCGGCCCCGCATTTATCGGTGGATGCGCATCTGACCACGCCCTCGGTCGAGGTCAACGTGCGCAGCTTCACGCTCGCCCACTCGCTCGATGCCGTATTTCGTCCGTCGCTGGGCTACCTGGACTTGTCGCTCGATTCACGCGAGCGCGGCGCGTGCGGCGCATTTCGTGGCGACGCCGGGCAAACGGCGTTCGGCCGGCTCGGTCAGAGCGTGCTGGTGCCGGCCGGCCAGACCTTTCATGTGCGTTGCGAGTCGATGCAACGACGCGTGGTGTGCTGCATGTTCGAAACCGCGCGCTTCGATCAACTGCGCGACTGGCAGTGGGACGCCGCCCGCCTTGACCTGTGCCGCGATTTGCGCGTGACGCAGGTACGCGACGCGATGCTGCAACTAGCCGGTGAGGCAATCAGTCCGGGATTTGCCAGCGCGGCGCTCGCGGAAAGTCTGTTGATGTCGATGCTCGTGCAGATCGCGCGACACGTTCGCGGCGCCGATCCGCGCGGCAACGAAGGCGAGGGGAGCAAGCTCGCACCGTGGCAGTTGCGCCTGATAAGGGAACGTGTCGAGGGCGCGTGTGGGCCGTCACCGGGTGTGATCGAACTGGCGCAGGCATGCCGCATCAGCGCGCGACACCTGTCGCGCACCTTCAGGAACAGCACTGGCATGACGTTGAGCGCCTTTATTGCCGACGCGCGCATCCGCCAGGCCAAAGCACGGCTGGCCGATGCCGACGTGCTGGTGAAAACGGTCGCGTATGAATGCGGCTTTGCGAATGCGGCGGCGTTCGGCGCGGCGTTTCGCAAGGTCACCGGGCGTACGCCGCGCGCCTACCGGCTCGATATGTTGGGCTTGCAAACGGCGCCGGAGCACGACATGTCCGTTCGACGATAGTTTGACCGCGCAGCGTGACAACTGGCGGTTCTGTTCGGCGGCTCGTTTTCATAGCATTCAGACAGGTGCCGCGAATCTTCCGCGAGCGGTCCGAATAGTGCAAACAGTCCGAACGGAGACACCATGTCCACGCTGTACCAGCAGCTCCTTGCCGATCCCGCCGCGCTCGTCACCGCTTGCTATGACGACGCCTTCCGTTTCACCCCGCAGCAGCTCCTCGATGTACAACTCAGCGGCGCACGCCGGCGCTTCGTCGAAATGCGCGCGAAGATTCCGGTGCTGGAGCGCCTTGCCGCGGAACAGGGCATCGAGACGATCGAGAGCCTCGACGACGTCGCCCCGTTGCTGTTCGCGCACACGGTGTACAAGTCGTACCCGCTGTCGTATCTCGAACGCGGCCAGTTCGACAAACTCACGCGCTGGCTCAACGGTTTGACCACGGAAGATCTGAGCCACGTCGACGCATCCGGCATCAAGCTGATCGACGACTGGATCGATCTGCTCGACGCGCAAACGAATCTGCGCGTGTTCCATACGTCGGGCACCACGGGCAAGCTGTCTTTTCTGCCGCGCACGGATCGTGAGTGGCGCCAGAACATCACGCTATCGGCGAGCCGCATTCGCGACTGGCGTGGTCCGGGCTCCGGTCCCGATCTGATCGCCCACCCACGCCCGTTGATCGCGCCGACTTATCGCAAGGGCGCGAGCGCGGCGGCTCGCGGCAGCGGTTACCAGGTCGAGATGTACGCGGGCGGCGAGCACAACGCATTGTTCATGTATCCCGACGCGCGTTTTTCCGCGGACGTCGCCTCGCTATCGGGCCGCCTCGCGGCAGCCGAAGCGCAAGGAGAACTTGGCTCGCTGCACATCTCCGAGGCTTTGCTGGCCAAACGCGAGGAGCTTGTGCGAGTGGAGCGCGAACGTCCGGAGCAATTGCGCAAGTTCTTCGCCGAAGCGATCAGCCGATTCGCCGGCCGCGACGTCTACATGGGCGCGGTCTGGACGATCCTGTACGACACCGCCGCCGAAGGTCTTGCCCGAGGCGCGCGTCAGGTATTCGGCAACGGCAGCGTCTTGCACACGGGCGGCGGCAAGAAAGGCAAGAACATGCCGGATAACTGGCGCGAGCAACTGGTCGAGTTTCTCGGCTTCGATAATTTCTACGAGTTTTACGGCTGCAGCGAACAGATGGGTTTCTGCATGCGCTGCGAGGAAGGCCACTACCACATTCCGCCCACCACCATCGCATTTCTGCTCGATCCGGCGACCGGCAAACCGCTGCCTCGCAAAGACGGTTTGACGGGGCGCTTCGCTTCGCTCGATCTGCTGCCGAGCACGTATTGGGCGGGCCTCGTAACCGGCGATGAAATCACGCTGCATGGTTACGAGAAGCCCTGCAAATGTGGCCGTAGCGGCCCCTATCTGCTGGCCGCGATTCGCCGCTATAGCGAGAAGGAAGGCGGCGACGACAAGGTGATCTGCGCCGGCGCACCGGCGGCGCACGATGAGGCACTGAACTTCCTGACCGAACTTTCGGAGTGAGCCGATCATGAGCACTTCCTACAACGTGCCGCTGATCATTCGCGGCAAACTCATCGAAGGCGACGAGCTCACTTTTGGCGGCCGACGCGGCGGCGTTTCTTTCACGGCGCCAGACGTAAGCCGGCACGTCGACCAACTCACGTTGCGCGCGCCGTCGCAGATGGCCGACTTGTACACGCTGAGTCTCGAGCAGATCGTCGACTATCTGGTCGAACTCGGCCAGCACCTCAATTTCGCCGATAACCGTCACTTGCAGCAGGCGTTCGAATTGTCGTGCGCCACCTCGGGTCTGTCGGAAAGCATTTTGCGTTTTCACTACACGCGCACGCCACGCCTCTTTCAACGGGACGAGTTGTACAACATCGTCGCGCGTTCGGTCGGTGCCGACTACCTGGAAGGCTGGGTCGAGCAACCGGGCAGTCTTCCGGGCGTTACCGCGCGCACGCGTGCATTCGGCGCGCGCTGCGTTCACGTGATAGCGGGCAATGCGCCGGTAGTCGCGGTGCTGACGCTGATTCGCAACGCACTCACGCGCTCCGACGCGATCATCAAGGCGCCGTCGAACGATCCGCTGACCTCGATGGCGCTGGCCCGCACGATGATCGACATGGCGCCGGACCATCCGCTGACGAAGCATCTGAGCGTGGCGTACTGGAAGGGCGGCGATGAAGCGGTAGAGCGGCATATCTACGATCCCCGCAAGGTCGAGAAGCTGATTGCATGGGGCGGCTTCGATTCCGTCAAGCACATCACGCGCTATCTGCAACCGGGACTGGATCTGATCACGCTCGATCCGAAACTGAGCGGCACGATCATCGGGCACGAAGCCTTCGCCGATGAGCCGACGCTGACAAGCGTAGCGAGGCGCCTCGCGCTCGACATCGGCGCGCAGAACCAGGAAGCCTGTGTGAGCGCGCGCGTGGTCTACGTGCAGTCGGGCACCGACGAAGCCGGCCTCGCGCGGTGCGCCAGGCTCGCCGAACTGACGTTCGCGGCGCTGCAGGCACTGCCTGAAAATCTCTCCACGCCTCACAAGGCTTTTGATCCGCAACTGAAAGAAGAACTCGACGGCATCCGCATGATCGGGGACGACTACACGGTTTTCGGCGGTAAAAGCAACGAAGGCGCAGTGATCGTTTCGCGCGATGGCGCGCCGGTCAGCTTTTCGCGGATCCTCGGTTGCCGCGTGGGCAATCTCGTTCCGATCGATGACATCGACACGGCCGTGCGTTCGGTCAACGCGTACACGCAGACTATCGGCATTTTTCCAGAAGCACTCAAACATACCTTGCGCGACCGGCTCGCGTATCAGGGCGCGCAGCGGCTGGTGTCGCTCGGCGCGGCGGCCACCTTGCAGCACAACCTCGATCGGCAGGACGCGATCGAACCGATTCGCCGCACCGTGAAATGGGTCACTGAAGAGACGGCCGACCCCGCGCTGGTGGAATCGCTAGCGGGCTAAGTGCGCTTGTGGAGCTATCGAACAATCAACTTTAAAGGAATGGAAATAGCGTATGAATGCGATCGAAGGCAAGGTGATCATGATTACCGGTGCAAGCAGCGGCATCGGCGAAGCGACGGCCAGACGGCTCGCGCAGCAGGGCGCAAAACTTGTACTAGCCGCGCGGCGCGCGGATCGACTGAGGCATCTGGCCGAGCAACTCGGTGGCGACGCCAACGTGTTGTGGGCCGCTACCGATGTCACGCAACCAGCCGAACTGCAACAACTCGCGCAGAAGGCGCGTGAGCGTTTTGGCCGCGTCGACGTGCTCGTCAACAATGCCGGCATCATGCCGGTATCGATGATCGCGCAAGGCTGCGTCGACGACTGGAACCGCATGATCGACGTGAACATCAAGGGTGTGCTGTATGGCATTCACGCGGTGCTCGGCGGCATGCTCGAACAGGGCGCGGGACACGTGATCAATATTTCGTCGGTGGCGGGATTGACGGTGGGGCCAGGCGGGGCAGTCTATTCGGCCACAAAATTCGCGGTGCGTGCGATCAGCGAGGGCTTGCGTCAGGAATGCGCGGGCAAAGTGCGCGTGACTTCGATCTGCCCAGGTCTCGTCGCGAGCGAACTCACCGACAGCATTACAGTGCCGGCTTTCCGCGAGCGCGCGCAAAAACTGTTCGAGGGCGCTATGTCGCCGGACGTGATCGCCGACGCGATCGTCTATGCGATCGCGCAGCCGGAACAGGTCGCGGTCAACGAGATCGTCGTGCGGCCGCTCTCGCAAAGTTTCTGAAGCAGAGAACGGCCAACGGGGTAAGAACCAGGCGCTTTTTGCTGGCGATCAGCACTACAATGCATTAGCCGGGCACCGCTGCGGATTGCGCTCGAGAAGGGCGCAATCACCCGCATAAGCGGTGCTTCGTTTTCCCTGCATTGTGTGCCGCCTATCCATGCCTTCGCTGCTTACCGATACCGCCGCGCCTTCGACGTGCGTGGCACCTTCCTCGCCTTCACGCAAACGTGCCACGCTCAGCCGTTTGCTGAAAGAGGCACGCCTGGCGTTTTCGGAAAAAGGCCTCGCGGGCGCTCGTGTGGACGATATCGCGCGGGCAGCAGGGGTGACCAAGCAGCTCGTCTATCACTACTTCAGCAGCAAGGAGCAGTTGTTCGCCAGCGTGCTCGACGAGTCCGCGCAAGACGTGCTGGCCGATCTGCTGGCACTCGAACTCGATCATCTGCCGCCGGTGGAAGCGCTGCGAGTATTTCTGCAACACGGGATCGATCAATACCGGTCCGATCCCACGCTTGGCTCATTGGCGCAGGAGAGCCTGCGTTTTCACGAGCACAACACGCATCCTGTCGAACGGAATCGTTTCGTCGATCTGGCGCCCGAGCTGGTCGCGCAGATGGAGCGTATCCTGCAGCGCGGGGCGGCGAGCGGCGCGTTCCGCGACGGCGTGGATGCGCGCATGTTCTACGCCGCGTGCGCGCTGCTGACTACCGGCGGATTCACCAATCACTACACGGTATCCGCAGTCGCGGGTTTCGACACGACATCCGCCGCTGGCGCAGCGGCGTGGCGTGAATTCTCGGTGGACTTCGTGCTCTCCACCGTGCTTGCCAATGGCCGGCCGCCGTTGAAGCGGCCGGCGCTGACGGCGCTAGCAGACACCCCACGCCGCGAGAATGGCCGTCACGAAACCTGATTGTGTCGTGCCGCGGCGCGTGGCCTGGCCGAGATAGCGCTGCACGCGTTGCGCGGCGATGCGGCCCGGCATGCCGTTCACACCACCGCCCGGATGAATGCCCGCTCCGCCGAAGTACAAGCCGCGCACGGGCAACGTGGCGCCGCCCAATCCATAAGCGGGCCGGAACTTGTTCGAGCGCATCGTGCTGGTGTCGATATGCACCACGCAGCCGTTGACCGTGTTCAGACGTTGCGTGAAGTCCGGGGCGGCTTCCACGCGCCGCGCAATCTCGAACTCTTTGAGACCGTCCACATACTCGCTCGCCTGGTCGATTACCTGTTGCGTGACGCGCTCGCGAATCGCATCCCAGCCCTCGCGCGGCTGGGTCGGCATGGCGGGCGGGTAAAGGTACACCGTGTCCTGTCCGGCAGGCGCTTGGGACGGATCGACTGCGCTCGGCGCCGTGATCGTCAGATAGGGCAAAGTGGGCACCTCGCCGCGCGCCGAAGCCCGGAAGTTTTCCAGAACGGCCTCCGTGGTGCCGATCAGCAAACACGTCTTGCGCAGATCAAGACCGTCGCCACGCTTCGCCTCGAAACGCTTGAGTGAGATCTGGCCGCGCAGGGCCATGTCGACCTTCAGTGGCGACGCGCCGTGCGCGTTAGCCGGCGCATGCGCCATGCGCGTCAACAGGCGTTTTTCGACGCGGCCGGCCGTCACCAGTTCGAGCGCGACCTTCGGATGGCAGCTCGCGATGACGGCATGCGCATAGAACGTCCGGCCGTCGGCGAGACGTACGCCACGCGCTGCGTATTCGTCCGCGATGATCTCCGCGACGCTCGCCGAGGTCATCACTTCGCCGCCCAGTTCCCGTAGACGCGCAGCCATCGCATTGGACAAGGTCTGCATGCCGCCCACCACGCGGCCCACGCCGAAGCGGTGCAAAAAGCCGAGCAGCGCGTAATAGATGCCGCTACCGTCAGCCGTGATCGGACCGGCGAGGCCTGTCAGGCAGCACATGGCGGAGATCGTGACCGGATGCTCGAAATGTTCCTGCGCGGCCTGATAGGCGGAACCTGTGAGCAGCGCCATGAGTTCGGGTTTCAGCTTGCGGTTGCGCAGCGCCGCCTTGAAGGCCTCGAATTTGGCTCCCAGGTTTTTATCGGCCGGGTCCACTCGCATCATCGGAATCGCCATGTCGATGAACGCGAACACGACCTTGATGAAGGCAAGAAACGCGTCGGCGTCTTTCGGACTGTAGCGGCGAATCTCGGCGGCGGTCTTCTCGGGATCGCGCCAGAACACCAGTGAAGTGCCATCCGGATGCAGATACACGTAGCCGGGCGTCAGTTCGATCTGGCGAAAGCCGTGCCGCTCTAACTGAAGTTCTGCCGGCACGCGCGGGTGCACGCGCATCGACATCATGTCGAGCGCACACGGGTGGACCATGTGCTGCGGCGCGCCGTCCAGCAGATAACCTGACGAAGCCATGCCGCCCACCTTGTCGAGTGCTTCGAGCACCAGCACCTTCTTGCCGGCCTCGGCGAGATAGCAGCCCGCGGACAGTCCATTGTGGCCGCCACCGACGATCAACGCGTCGTAAGTCACTTCTGTTGCCATGTGTCTCCGTCCTGTTTTGTTGTCAGAGTGCATCGGCGTTTGCGTCGATCGCAGCGCGCGCCTTTTGTCTTGCCTCCATGCCTTAAGTGGATCACAATCTGCAAATCTGTTCAATATAATGCGCTGACCGTGGGTCAAACGGTTATCGGGCTGATCCCTGAGACAGCGCGCCGAATATCAACAATGGAGACAGGCATGAGCACACCCGCCGCAGCAACTTCGCTCGAGAGCGCCTTCGCGGGCGTCGCGGACAACTACAAAGGCAGCGACGTCGACCTGCATGCGATTTATCGCGACATGCGTCGCAATTCGCCGGTGATTGCGGAAGACTTCATGGCACGCCTGGGCGTGCCGAACATCGCCGGTCTCGATGCAAAGCGGCCCACGTTTACGCTGTTCAAGTACAAGGACGTGATGTCGGTATTGCGCGATGCCACCAATTTCACCAGCGGCTTCATCGCCGAAGGGCTCGGCGCATTCTTCGACGGCCTGATCCTGACCGGCATGGACGGCGAAGCGCATCGCCGCACTCGCTCACTGTTGCAGCCGGTGTTCATGCCCGACGTGGTGAACCGCTGGCGCGAAACGAAGATGGCGCCGATCGTACGCAACGAATATATCGAGCCGATGGTGCCGAAGCGCCGCGCTGATCTGATGGATTTCGGTCTGCATTTTCCGATCCGTTTGATCTATTCGCTGATCGGCTTTCCGGACAACCGCCCTGAGCAGATCGAGCAATACGCCGCGTGGGCGCTGGCGATCCTGGCAGGCCCGCAAGTCGATGCGGAAAAAGCCGCTCAGGCCCGCAAAGCGGCGATGGAGGCCGCCCAGGCGCTCTACGATGCGGTGAAGCTCGAAGTGACCGAGGTGCGCAAGAACGGCGCACAAGGCGACGATCTGATTTGCCGGCTGATTCGCGCGGAATACGAGGGCCGTCATCTGGACGATCACGAGGTGACGACCTTCGTGCGCTCGTTGCTGCCGGCGGCGGGTGAGACCACCACGCGCACTTTCGGCTCGCTGATGGTGGCGTTGCTGGAGCGGCCCGAACTGCTCGAACGGGTGCGAGCGGATCGCAGCCTCGTGCCCAAGGCAATCGACGAAGCGGTGCGTTTCGAACCGGTGGCGACGTTCAAGGTGCGTCAGGCGGCGCAGGACACCGAGATCGGCGGCTTCAGCATTCCGAAGGGCGCGATGGTGCAATGTATCGTGTCGTCCGCGAATCGCGACGAAGAGGTGTTCGAGAACAGCGAGAGCTTTGATATCGACCGCAAGCTCAAACCGTCGTTCGGCTTCGGTTTTGGTCCGCACATGTGCATCGGCCAGTTCATCGCCAAGGTGGAACTCTCGGTGGCGGTGAATACCATCCTTGACTTGCTGCCGAACCTGCGGCTCGATCCGGATAGGCCGAAGCCGCGGATCGTTGGTGCTCAGTTGCGCGGACCGCACGCGTTGCACGTGATCTGGGATTGACGGGAAAAAGCGTTGACGCGTAAAAAAGGCGACCTGTCGTAGGTCGCCTTGCTTACTGCCACAAAAACATTCGCTTAGATTTGCGAAGCGGGCAGGTGCACGACAAGGCCGTCGAGTTCCGCATTCATGGTCAGCATGCACGACAGTCGGCTATTGGCCCGGCGCGGTTCGGCCGTGCTGTCGAGCATGGCGTCTTCCATATCGTCGATGGGCGGCAATCTGTCGTGCCACGCTTCCTCGACAAATACGTGGCACGTGCAGCATTGGCATGCGCCGCCGCAGTCACCGCTGATTCCGGCGATGTTTCGTTCGAGCGCGCTCTGCATCACCGTCGCGCCGACGGCTGCGTCTACGTCGGTACGCGCGCCGTCGTGTGTGATGTATGAGAGTTTGGGCATGGCTGTCTCCTGATAGCGTTGTTGAAGCGCCGGTTTTCGAATCGGGCGGGGCCGCCAGCGAATAGCAGCCCTACAGCGACCGGCTGATGATTTCTTTCATGATTTCCGAGGTGCCACCGTAGATGCGCGCGACTCGCGCATCGACCCAGGCCTTGCCGATCTTGTACTCGCTCATATAGCCGTAGCCGCCGTGCAGTTGCAGCAGTTCGTCGAGCAGCCTGCCTTGCAATTCCGAGCCGACCAGTTTGCACATCGCGCCGACTTCGGCGGTCAACTCGCCGCGCATCGCCTTGCCCAGACAGTCGTCGACGAAGGCGCGCAGCATGGTGGCTTGCGCCTTGACCTCGGCCAGCTTGAAACGTGTGTTCTGAAAGTCGAACACGGGTTTGCCGAAGACGCGCCGGTCGCGGGTGTATTGAACGGTCTCGTCGAGCAACGCGTCGATCGAGGCAGCCGCGCGAATCCCGATGATGGTGCGCTCCCACGCGAGCTGATGCGTCAGATAGCCAAAGCCCTGGTTTTCTTCACCGAGCCGGTTGCTGGCCGGCACGCGCACGTTGTCGAAGAAAAGCTCGGACGTGTCCTGTCCTTTCAGTCCGATCTTCTCCAGCAGCTTGCCCTTGGAAAAACCTTCGGTGTCTTCTTCGACGCAGATCAGCGTGAGATCGCGTGATTGCGGGTCGAGCTTGGTGGCGGTCACGATCAGGCCGGCGTTGCCGCCGTTGGTGATGAACGTCTTCTGCCCGTTGATCACGTACTGATCGCCTTCGCGCCGCGCGCCGGTGCGCATCGAACGTAGATCGCTGCCGATGCCCGGCTCGCTCATCGCGATCACGCCGATCAGTTCGCCGCTCGCCATGCGCGGCAGCCAGCGCTGTTTCTGCTCTTCGCTGCCATACGCGACGAGGTAGGGCGCGACGATCTCCGAGTGCGTGGTAAAACCGATGGCAGTGGCATTGACGCGCGCCAGTTCCTCGATCATCACCGCGGAATGACCGAAGTCGCCGCCGCTGCCGCCGTACTCCTCGGGTACGGTCGAGCACAGCAGTCCGATTTCCCCCGCTTTGCGCCACAGCGATTTCGGCACGATGCCGGCGTGTTCCCACGCGTGCAGATTCGGCACGATCTCGGTTTCGATAAAGCGCCGCGCCTGCTCGCGAAATAATTCGTGGTCTTCCCTGAAAACGGTCCGCATGGTCATGTCCTGCGATTTTCGCTCTGCGTGTTGGTGGAGTGGATGGGTCTAATGCGCGTGACTCATCTCGATGCGTTCGATCATCTGTCCGTATAGCGCGGCGGCCGTTTGTCGAGAAACGCGTTGACTGCTTCCAGATGATCGTCGGTGTGATGCGCAAGCGCCTGATACGCGGCGGATAACTCCAGCAAAGAATCGAGCCGCATATGCTGGCCCTCGCGCAGGAGCCGTTTGGTCAGGCGCAGTGCGTGCGACGGATTGGCGGCGATGCGCCGCGCCATCGCCTGGGAATCCGCGAGCAGATCGTCAGCGGCGACCACTTCGGCCACCAGGCCCCATTCGAGCGCTCTGTTTGCGTCGATCGTGTCGCCGGTGAACGACATCACGCTTGCGCGCTGCATGCCGATCACGCGCGGTAGCAGCCATGCGCCGCCGTCACCCGGCACGATGCCGACTTTCACGAAACTCTCGGCGAACAGCGCTTTCTCCGACGCGATGCGGATGTCGCACATACACGCGAGATCCAGCCCCGCGCCGATCGCGGGACCGTTGACGGCGGCGATCACCGGCACGTCGAGCTCATACAGTGCGAGTGGAATGCGCTGGATCGTATCGCGGTAGCTATCGCGCACCTCGTGCGGCGAACCGGCGAAGATGCCGCCGCGCTCGCGCATGTCTTTCACGTTGCCGCCGGCGCAAAACGCGCTGCCGGCACCGGTCAGTACAAGTGCCTTGATCGTGCGGTCGCGGCGCACCTGCCGGCACAGATCGACCAGTTCATCCATTTGCGCGGGTTCAGACAGTGCATTGCGCGTTTCAGGACGGTTCAGCCACACGGTCAGGACGGCGCCGTCGCGTTCGACATTGAGAAAGGTGTCGCTCATGCCGCGACTCCTTGCAGCGGCGTTGCCGTGACGGGCCGATCGAGTGATGCGAGGCGTCCCGAGGTCAGCGCCGGCCATAATCCCGCCGAGCCGGCCGCACACACGGCTGCGCCCAGCCGTTGCGCCCACACGGTCGCGTTGCCGAATTCGCTGCGCCACGACCACAGCCGCCGTGTCGAGTGATGCAGCGCATGTTCATGGGTGAAGCCGATCGCGCCATGCACGGTGTGCGCCACGGCCGCTGCGAAACTCGCCGCCTCGGCGCTGCACACTTTGGCTGCGGCGATCGGCAGCGCGGCGAAGCCACCGGCGCCGTCGAGCGATGCGCTGAATGCGCATTCCGCAGCCACCGCCGAGGCAGCCGCATGCTCGGAGAGCACCGCGATCTGCTGCTGCAGCGCCTGGAACGCGCCGATCGGCTTGCCGAACTGCACGCGTTCGGTGGCGTAGAGAATCGTCAGGTCGAGCACTGCCTGCAAGGCGCCCGCAATCTGCGCGCTGCGCAGCATCGCTGCGCCCAGTTGCAGCGCGTCGGCTTGCAGATCGGCCGGCAAGGGCACGCAGCTCACGCAGGCGGCGCGCTCGAAACGCAGGTCGTCGCGCGGTTCACCCGCGGTATTCAGGCGCAATGTCGCCTGTGCGTCGGCCGTGTCGAGCAGCACGAGGGTCGGCTCCTTGCCCGCGGTGATGGCGACCACGTGGCCCACGTGACGGCCCCAAGGCACGTCCTGCAGCGTGCCGCTCACGCGTCCCTGTTGCAGCGTCACCGATCCGCCACCCGCGATGCCGAGCGGCGCATTGATCGCTTCGAGCCCGCATTCGCCGAGCAGCGCATTGGCCAGCAGGGTTTCGGCGAGGGGCAAGGGCAGGTTGTGACGGCCTGCCGCGCGCGCCACGACGAATAGATCGGCCCAGCTCGCGCCGGCCCCGCCTTGTGCCTCAGAAGCGGCCGCGACGGCAAAACCGGATTCTTCGATGGCACGCCATAACGACGCCGGCCAGGCGCCTGCTTCACTATCGCGCAGCACGTCGGGCGTGACGATGTCACCGAGCAGTCGCTCGATGGTGGATTCGAAAATTTCTCTCATGGCGTTTTACCGCAGTCCAAGTCCGCGGGCGATGATGCCGCGCAGTATTTCGCGCGTGCCGCCGCGCAGGGAAAAGGAGGGCGCCATCTGCATCAGGTAGGCGAGTACTTGCGCGTGGTCGCTGCCGCCGCCGGTGCTGGGCAACGTATCGAGCAGCAGTTGCGCGACTTCGGGAATCTCCTGCTCGAAAGTCGTGCCGAGATCCTTGACGCACGATGCAGCCCACGCGGGGTTTTGTCCGGCCGCCAGTTCCGCCGTGACCGAGAGCGACATCTGCCGCAACGTGAAGAGCCGCGCTGTCAGACGGCCAATTTCGCGTGCCTGCAGGGCGTCGGGCCGACGGCCGATCGCATCGATCAGCGTATGCAGCAACGCGATGCTGCTGAGAAAGCGCTCGGGGCCGCTGCGTTCGAAGGCGAGTTCGGCGGTGACCTGGTTCCAACCCTGGCCTTCGGTGCCGACCAGCGCGTCGGCGCCCAGTTGCACGTCATCGAAGAACACTTCGTTGAAATGCTCGCCGCCGGCCAGATCACGAATCGGGCGGATCGTGACGCCCGGCGCTTTCAGGTCGATGATGAATTGCGACATGCCCTCATGCCGCGCGCTGGATTTGTCGCCGGTGCGCACGAGCGCGATCATGTAGTGCGAGTAATGCGCGTTGGTGGTCCACAGTTTGTGGCCATTGAGCACCCAGCCGTCACCTTTGCGCTCGGCGCGCGTGCGGATCGACGCGAGGTCCGAACCGGAATTGGGTTCGCTCATGCCGATGCAGAAATAGCTTTCGCCGCGGCAGATCGCCGGCAGATAGCGCTCGCGCTGCGCTTCGGTGCCGTAGCGCAGAAGCAGCGGACCGCTCTGGCGATCGGCGATCCAGTGCGCGGAGACGGGCGCGCCCGCCGCGAGCAGTTCTTCGATCACGACATAGCGCGCAAACGGGCCGGCCTCGCTGCCGCCATAGCGTTTGGGCAGCGCCATGCCGAGCCAGCCGCGCCGGCCGAGTTCGCGGCTGAAAGCGGGATCGGCGCCCATCCACGATTCGGCACGCTTGAGCGGCGAGCGCGTTTTCAAAGTCTCGGCGAGGAACGCGCGCACCTGCTCGCGCAGCGGCTCGGCGTCGATGGGAATGCGGTGATAGCGAAATGCGGTAGCGGACATAGTTCGGATGGGACGCGAAGGAGCGGGCACCGGGCTGCGCCGATCATGGCCGTGGATGTCGAGCGCATTACGCAAGCCGCACCGGCCGCGTAGCGCGCCTGGTCCACGAAGCCGATACGTGCAGCGCGGCCCGGTCTGTGTTGCCGACGCCGCGGCGATGGGCTGCCACGGCGTGAGTGGACCGCTTTACAACGCGGCCTGTGCGTCGGCTGCGGCGAACATCCGGTTGATGTCGCCGGACGTCACCGGTTTGTTCGGATCGCGCACCGGCGCCGCGCCGCCCATGCCGAGCGCGGGTTCGATGCTCACGTGCTTCGCTTTGGCGCGCAGCGCACCGACCGTGCAGTTCTCGCGGCCGAGGATCGGGAACGGGTCGTAGGAAAACTCGCGCATCGCATTCAGGTGAGTGATCTTGTTGATCACTTCATCGGACACGTTTTGCGCTTGTGCCTGTTCCCAGAACACGTCGGCGGAATTCGGCCACGTGCAGTCGGAGTGCGGGTAGTCGCATTCCCAGGTGACCTTGTCGAGATTGATCGAATCGAGATTCTTCAAGCCGAACTGATCTTCGATGAAGCAGGTGATGATGTGCTCGTTGAAGATATCGCTCGGCATCTTGCCGCCGAAGTTCGACATGGTCCACGCGTGATGGTGACGGTGCGTGAAGTCCGCGCGTTCGAGGAGATACGGAATCCAGCCGATGCCGCCTTCCGAGAGTGCCATGCGCAGCGTCGGGTATTTCTTCCACATCGGCCCCCAGATCCAGTCTGCGGCTGAATTGGCGATCGAGATCGGCATGGAGGTGATCCACGCGTCGATCGGCGATTCGTCGGAAGCGTGGTCGGCTTTCGCGCCGGTGCCGATATGGCAGCAGATCACGACGTTGTTGTCCGCGCAGGCTTTGTAGACCGGATCCCAGTGATCGTTATGGATCGACGGGTAGCCGTGCAGCGAAGGGTTGTCCGAGAGCGACAGGGCGTGCACACCTTGTTTGGCCATCCGCTCGATCTCGGCCGCGGCCGCTTGCGGGTCCCACCACGGCGTGATCATCAACGGCATGAAGCGGCCCGGTGCCGCGTTGCACCAATCGTGCAGATGCCAGTCGTTATAAGCCTGGATCGCTGCAAGCGACACGCCGCGATCCTCGTAGCTCTGGAAGCGCTGCCCGGCGAAACCGGGGAAAGTCGGGAAGCAGAGCGAACCGAGCACACCGTTGGCGTTCATGTCGTCCACGCGCGCTTTAATGTCCCAGGTGCCCCGGCGCATATGCTCGTAGCCGAGCGGTTCCATGCCGTACTCTTCTTTCGGTCGGCCCACCACCGAATTCAAGCCCATGTAGCCGGTGGCTTTTTCTTCGAATTCCCAAACATCGCGGCCGCTGCGTTGCACGACTTTCGGTTCGCGGCCCTTGTATTTGGCGGGCATGTGACGTGCGAAAGCGTTGGGCGGCTCGATCGCGTGATCGTCTACGCTGACGAGAATGAGGTCTTCCAGTTTCATCGGGGGTCCCCGTAGTGAAGGGCTCACCTGCGATTCGGCGAGCCGGGTTTGGAGCAAGTTGATACGGAGATAGTAGATAACAAGTTGAACACAATCAACGATAATGTTCACTTAACCGCCTGCGATGGGGCGTTTTTAGGGTTTACAGGGAGAGGGGCGCGGGGATTTTGCGAGCCATGCGGATGGATACTTCGAGAGAGAATGCTGATGCCTTGAGCGAATGCCAAGACTCCGGGCGCACAACCACCGCGCCCGAATGAGAAGAAAAAATCAGAAGAGCACTGACTCCAGCCGGTGAGCCAGGTCGCGCACGGCCTCGCCGAGCGCATCGACTTGCGCCTCCGCGCGGTCGCCTCGAATCATGACCGTAGAGACCGTAAACGCGATGTTATCGCTCTTGTCGCAGACAGCCGCCGCAATCGCCATTACGCCCGTGGCAAAGTATCCGTCATCACTAGCCCAGCCACGCCGCCGCGCTCGATTCACTTCGCGCACGTAGGCGTCGAGCGAAATGGGCCGCGCCCAACGCAGCTGTTCGAATTCTTCGCGCAACTGTTCGTCGGTGAGGCCGAGGCGCGCGGCGAACAGGCGTCCACTGGCGCCCATCAAAATCGGCAGCCGCTGCCCAGCCGGCATATCGATGTGCAAATCCGTCGGACTCGCCTCCGAACTCACCAGCACGATCCGGTCCGCGCCGAGCCGGCGCCACAAGGTCACGGTGACGCCGAACTCCGCGGCAAGATCCTGCATCAGCGGCGCAGCTAGTTGCAGCCGCTGCCCCTGCGTGACCAGTTGCTCCACCAGCCGCGCCAAGCCGAGGCCGGCCGAATACGTCTTCGACAGGCCATTGAAATCGACCACGTCCTCAGCAACGAGTGTGCGCAGAATGTTGAAGCAGGTGCTCGGATTGATCGACAGGTGCCGCGCAATGTCAGCGGCTCGCTCCGGCGCACCTGTGTGCGTGAGATAACGCAGGATACGGATGGCATTCGCAACAGGCTTCACCGTCACCGCGCTGGTTGCGCCACGGCTCTTCAGCGCTTGATCAGCAGAGCGGCGCGCCACGCTCGCTCGGGTTCCTATCGACTCGCTTGCAGCAATGTTCTTCTTCGTCGTCATGGGTGGCGGTCTCTTGGTTGCCGTCCGGGCACTGGCATGTGCCGTTCATTTTCTGTCCTCGCCCGTAAGAAACGCGGCGCCAAAGGGTGTTCGCAGTGTTCCGAAATCGTTCTACAGGCAGGGATTATATTCTGTAGCCAGAATAGTCCCGGCGCAAAGCCTTTGTTCATAGTGGCTTACCCGATCAAAGACGCACAGTCGATGATGCCTGCGCCCGCGACCAAACCTTTCCGTGAAGACGCGCAGCCAGGGTCAACCCGGACCATAAAATAAACATATTTGCATAATCTGTGCATATAATTTCCAGCCAATGGTCATGCATGGCCACGCGCTCAAAGGAGGAGACATGAATTCGGAACTCAATGCATCAGTGGTGCTGCGCGTGAGCGCGGATCGGAGCCGCTGCTGCGGTTATGGACTGTGCGCGCAGCTGTGCCCGCAGGTCTACAAACTCGACGAGAACGGTCTCGTTTATCTGGACGCGGAAACGATTCCCGCCGAACTCGAGGCAGACGCGCGCGAAGGTGCAGCCGCCTGTCCCGCTGAAGCGTTGAGCGTCGAAGCAGTTGCGGCCTGAGCCGACGGGAGACCGATCATATGGGACGGCTAGAAGGAAAGGTGGCGCTGATCAGCGGGACCGGCGGCGGTCAGGGCAGAGCGGCCGCGCTGCGCTTTGCGCGCGAAGGCGCCAAGGTGTTCGGTTGCGATCTGAACGCAGGGGCGCAGCAGGAAACGATCGCCTTGCTGCGCGGCCAAGGCCTCGATATGGCAGGCACGGGCAGCGTCGATCTGGGCGATCCGCAGGCAGCGCAGGCATGGATTGAAGACGCGGTCGCCACTTATGGCCGCATCGACATTCTGTACAACAACGCATCGGCGGCGCGCTTCGGTCCGATCAGTGAGATGTCGGTGGACGACTGGCGCTACACGCTGCGCAATGAACTGGACATCGTGTTCTATCCGACGCGCTTTGCCTGGCGTCATCTCGCGGTGCAGGGCGGCGTGATCGTCAATATCTCGTCGGTGGCGGCTTGGGGTGCGTCGGCCGCGACCGGCATTGGTGCGCATTCGGCGGCGAAGGCCGGCGTGATCGCTCTGACGCGGCAACTCGCGGTGGAAGGCGTCAAGCAGCGGATTCGCGCCGTGAGCATCAGCCCGGGCGTAGTCGTGACGCCTGGCACCCAACCGTTCCTCGATAACCCGGCCACGCGTTCCATGCTGCTCGCCGGCATTCCGATGGAACGCGCGGGAGAAGCGGAGGAAATCGTCGCCACGGCGCTGTTCGTCGCATCGGACGAGGCCTCGTACATCACCGGCACCGACATCGTCGTGGACGGCGGCATGCTCGCGCTGTAACAGCGCCAGGCATGCCTGACAGATCACTATTTCAGGAGACGTCGTGGATATTATCGGCATCGGCTATCTCGGCTTCGAGACGGCCAACATGGACGAGTGGCGCACCTACGGGCCCGAAGTGCTGGGTCTGCAAATCGGCGCATCGCCGGAAGCGGATCGCGATTCACTGTACTTCCGCATGGACGACCGGCGGCACCGCTTTGCATTCCATCCCGGCAAGGTCGACCGGCTCGCGTATATCGGCTGGGAAGCGCGTGGCAAGCTCGAATTTCAGGCGGCTGTGGCGCGGCTGCGCGAGGCGGGTGTCGAAGTGACCCAAGGCGATGCGGAACTGCGCGGCGTGCGTGACGTGGTGCGTTTTCGCGATCCGGTCGGCTATCAGCACGAACTGTTCTACTCGCAAAAATGGATGCCGCGCTCGTTCATCCCGGGCCGTCCGCACGGCGGCTTCAATGCCGGCGCGCGCGGCCTTGGCCATATCGTGGTGATCACGCCGGAATTCCCGCCGGAGCTGGAGCACTTCCTGACTGTGGTGATGGGCTTTCACTACTACGGCGCGGGAGCGGGCAAGGGCAAAACCGCGTTCTATCGCTCGAAACTGAACACGAGCACCAGCCACGATATTGCCTACGGACTTGGGCCAAACAAGATGGGCATTCAGCACATCGGCCTCTTCGTGAACAATCTTCGTGACGTGGGCGAAACCTACGACATCGTCAAACAACGCAAGCTGCCGATGATGATGACGCTCGGCCAGCACACGCAAGATCCGCACGTGTCGTTCTATCACTTCTCGCCGGGCGGCTTTGCGTTCGAGATCATCACTGAACTCGAGCCGTGGCACGGCGACGGATTCGAACTGAATCCGGAAAAACTGAGTACGTGGGGTCACGAACTGGTCGGCCCGATTCTTGGCCCGAGTGTGCGCACGCCGGAAGAAGTGATGGATGCCGAAGGTCTTGCGATTCTCGCTGCCCAACGTCAGCGGACCTAGCCATGAAGCTCGCGAGAGTCCGCGACGCGGCGGGCGAGAGTTTCTGGGCCCAGGTCGACGAAAGCGCGCGCGAGGTGCAGCGCATTCGTGCGCCATTCGAAGTGTGGGCGCCGGTGGTCGCGGAGCAGGGCGGTGCGGCGCTCGAACTCGATGCGCGCCGCTTACCGCTCGCCGAATTGCAGTTGTGTCCGCCGGTGAATCCCGGGGCGCGGGTGTTCGGCGTCGGCCTGAACTATTTGTCGCATCTGGTGCGGCTCGGCCGCAAACAGGCGCCGCCGCATACGCTCGCCTATATCAAGCCCGCATCGGCGCTGGTGCCGCCGGGCGGCGAGATTCAATACCCCGCCGTCACGAATCAGCTCGACTATGAAGTCGAGCTGGTCGCAGTCGTCGCGCGTGCGTTCGGCGACGAACCGCAGGCGAGCGCCTGTCTGCTCGGCTATACGGTCGGCAACGACATCAGCGCGCGCGATGCCGGCAAGCAACTCGGCTCGCTCGATCTGTTCACGCAAAAAGCGCTGGATAGCACCGCGCCGATCGGCCCGTGGATCACTACGCTCGATGAGTTCGGTGGCCCTGGCCAGCCATGCGTGACGCTGAGTTTGCGCATCAACGGCGAGGAGCGTCAGCACGATACGACCGACCAGATGATTTTTCCGGTCGACGAGTTGCTGAACTATGTGGATGCACGCATTGCGTTGCGGCCGGGGGATCTGGTCTTTACCGGCTCGACGTGCGGCGTAGGGCTCGAAGATGGCCGCTTCCTGCAGCCAGGGGACGTGATCGAAGCGCAGATCGAGCGCATCGGCGTGCTGCGGAATCGAATCGGCGCAAAACGCGTGCTCTCGCCGATGCGTGCGATCGGCAGATTGGGGCGTGGTGAATAAACAGGTTAGATTGACATCCGCGATTGGGGGATGCCAATGGCAAGCGTGAATCGCTCACCATACGCACCAGAGTCACACGGCGGCTGAGCACTCACGCTCCGCCGCCGTTTTCGTTGTTTACCGACGCTGCTGCGCAGCGTGCAAAGCGGCAAGCGTGCGCGCATACGGCTTCACGCCCGAGCCGATCAACCACAATCCGAACAGCGCGGCGGGCGCCGCCGTGCACGCCAGTGCATAGGGCAAAGCGCCGTCGTGATGAAAGACGTGATCGGTGACGAGCGCAACGGCGGTCGGCCCAAGACCAATACCAAGCAATCCCGCCAACAGCAGATACACGGCAATCGCCTGGCCGCGCATCCGGTTGGGCACGACCGCCTGGATCGCTGCGGGCGCCGCCGACTGCGCAATGCCGAGACCGAACACGCTGACGAACAACAGCGCGAATGCAAGGCGCGCATCCGGCATCAGCGGCCATAGTACGCACGGTAGGGTG